>NZ_CP169639.1:2116000-2442500 GCF_042134615.1 Flagellimonas cixiensis | reverse complement strand
ATTGGCCTTTCACCCCTACCCACAGGTCATCCCAAGACTTTTCAACGTCAACGGGTTCGGTCCTCCACTATGTGTTACCACAGCTTCAACCTGCCCATGGGTAGATCGCACGGTTTCGCGTCTACTACTACCGACTATGGCGCCCTGTTCAGACTCGCTTTCGCTGCGGCTGCGCACCTGAGGTGCTTAACCTTGCCGGTAAAAGTAACTCGTAGGCTCATTATGCAAAAGGCACGCCGTCACCCCCAAAGGGGCTCCGACCGCTTGTAGGCGTATGGTTTCAGGGTCTCTTTCACTCCCTTGTTCAGGGTTCTTTTCACCTTTCCCTCACGGTACTGGTTCACTATCGGTCTCTCAGGAGTATTTAGCCTTGGCGGATGGTCCCGCCAGATTCACACAGGGTTTCACGTGCCCCGCGCTACTCAGGATACCACTATCTTTAACGCTCCTTGCCTGTACTGGGCTATCACCGTCTACGGCCCCTCTTTCCAAAGGGTTCCAGTTCGTCGCGCAAAGAACATTGTGGTCCTACAACCCCAACATTGCCGGAACAACATTGGTTTGGGCTAATCCGATTTCGCTCGCCACTACTCTCGGAATCACTTTTGTTTTCTCTTCCTCCGCCTACTTAGATGTTTCAGTTCAGCGGGTTCGCCCACCTTGCGGTGTGACTGGCCTTCAACCAGCCGGGTTGCCCCATTCGGACACCCACGGATCAATGCTCATGTGCAGCTCCCCGTGGATTTTCGCAGCTTATCACGTCCTTCTTCGCCTCTGAGAGCCCAGGCATCCCCCATACGCCCTTCTTTTGCTTGTCGCACCTGTGCCGAAGCACAAATGCCCTCTCGTAATCCTTTATATTCTATTCTACTTCGTGTTTCTTCTTTGACTTCGCATAATAACGACCTAAGTCGCTAATGCTCCGTCCCAATATGTCAATGAACTTTCTGGCACATCGCCCCCGGCAATAAAATTACCGTGGACGACGCTTTGCCGTGGTGGAGAATATCGGAGTCGAACCGATGACCTCCTGCGTGCAAGGCAGGCGCTCTAGCCAGCTGAGCTAATCCCCCATTTACTAGTCGTTAGTAATGAGCAGTCAGTAGTCAGTACATAACTACATACCCAACTTCCAGAATTTCCTAATTTCAATACTCAATGAACGTTTGTCCGTTTGTAGTCTCAGGCAGACTCGAACTGCCGACCTCTACATTATCAGTGTAGCGCTCTAACCAGCTGAGCTATGAGACTGTCTTGGCCAAAAATTGCCTCTATATCAAAAAACATATCATAAACGACAGCACAAAGATCTTAAAGGACCACCTCGTGCGGGACCCCAGATAAACCGGGCGTCTCTTTCTCTAGAAAGGAGGTGTTCCAGCCGCACCTTCCGGTACGGCTACCTTGTTACGACTTAGCCCTAGTTACCGATTTTGCCCTAGGCCGCTCCTTGCGGTGACGGACTTCAGGCACTCCCGGCTTCCATGGCTTGACGGGCGGTGTGTACAAGGCCCGGGAACGTATTCACCGGATCATGGCTGATATCCGATTACTAGCGATTCCAGCTTCACGGGGTCGAGTTGCAGACCCCGATCCGAACTGTGACCGGTTTTATAGATCCGCGCCCCCTTGCGGGGTGGCTTCCCTCTGTACCGGCCATTGTAGCACGTGTGTAGCCCAGGACGTAAGGGCCGTGATGATTTGACGTCGTCCCCACCTTCCTCACGGTTTGCACCGGCAGTCCCGTTAGAGTCCCCATCTTTACATGCTGGCAACTAACGGTAGGGGTTGCGCTCGTTATAGGACTTAACCTGACACCTCACGGCACGAGCTGACGACAACCATGCAGCACCTTGCAAGCAGTCCGAAGAAAGGGGTATCTCTACCCCATGCAGCCTGCATTTAAGCCCTGGTAAGGTTCCTCGCGTATCATCGAATTAAACCACATGCTCCACCGCTTGTGCGGGCCCCCGTCAATTCCTTTGAGTTTCATTCTTGCGAACGTACTCCCCAGGTGGGATACTTATCACTTTCGCTTGGCCACGGAGACCGAAGTCCCCACAGCTAGTATCCATCGTTTACGGCGTGGACTACCGGGGTATCTAATCCCGTTCGCTACCCACGCTTTCGTCCATCAGCGTCAGTACATGGTTGGTCACCTGCCTTCGCGATCGGTGTTCTATGTGATATCTATGCATTTCACCGCTACACCACATGTTCCGGCAACCCCACCATGACTCAAGACCTGCAGTATCAAAGGCAATTTTATGGTTGAGCCACAAACTTTCACCCCTGACTTACAGGCCCGCCTACGGACCCTTTAAACCCAATGATTCCGGATAACGCTCGGACCCTCCGTATTACCGCGGCTGCTGGCACGGAGTTAGCCGGTCCTTATTCTTACGGTACCGTCAGACACCTACACGTAGGTGCGTTTCTTCCCGTATAAAAGCAGTTTACAACCCATAGGGCAGTCATCCTGCACGCGGCATGGCTGGATCAGTCTCCCGACCATTGTCCAATATTCCTCACTGCTGCCTCCCGTAGGAGTCTGGTCCGTGTCTCAGTACCAGTGTGGGGGATCCCCCTCTCAGGGCCCCTAACCATCGCTGCCATGGTGAGCCGTTACCTCACCATCTAACTAATGGTACGCATGGCCATCCCTGTCCGATAAATCTTTAATCAAAATATCATGCGATATAATGATACCATGGGGCATTAATCCAAGTTTCCCTGGGCTATTCCCCTGACAGGGGCAGGTTCCATACGCGTTCCGCACCCGTGCGCCGGTCGCCGGCAGAAAAGCAAGCTTTTCCCCGCTGCCCCTCGACTTGCATGTGTTAGGCCTGCCGCTAGCGTTCATCCTGAGCCAGGATCAAACTCTTCATTGTATTTCCTTGAATGTCTTCCGACACCCGGAAACTCCAGAGCCCCCGCATCAAAATGGTTCTTAATTCTCTTTACGCTGTCGTTACAATATGTATATGAACTTCTTGTTCCTAAAACCGAATCTCAATCTCATTAAAAATCAATCTTCTCTCGGCTTTGACCGCCTTACCTCGTTGGTTAAGCGGGTGCAAATTTACAACTGTTTTTTTAATCGGCAAGCTTTTTTTTGAAAAAATATTCAAAACATTTTCTTGACCTCAAAAACACTCTTTTCACATGAACTTTGCCGTGAAACACCTTGGTGTTTTTCGGGCTGCAAATGTAAAACGATTTTTTTGATTACACAATGCTTATTTTGATATTTTTTTCAAGCCTTTCCGACTTATCAAAACAGTATGTCAATGAGCTTCTGAACTAGCCAAAAAACAAACCCTTTGTTGTTTTTGGGGCTGCAAATGTAACACCATTTATAATATAAACAAGAGGGTTCTTAACTTTTAAGGTAGATTTATTTTCAACTCACTGAAAACAAAGCAGATAAAAATACAACTTTTTTTAGAATATCAAAATTCCCCACCATTTCAAATTAAATCTACCCAAAAAGCCATATACACCGACCTTATATAATTAGAAATTTAGTCTATTATATATAAGGTAAGTATTGTAGCATCTATTCAAGATATTATCTTTGTCCTCTTGATTGTAAAACTTACAAGTTTAAACCACATGATAAAAATCACACTGCCCGATGGTGCTGTAAAAGAAGTTGAAAAGGGAACCACCCCTATGGAGGTTGCCAAAAGTATTAGTGAAGGCCTGGCCAGAAATGTTATTTCCGCCAAATTCAATGATACTGTTGTGGAAACAGTAACCCCATTGACCAGTGATGGCACCCTTACCTTATATACATGGAACAATGATGAAGGTAAAAAAGCATTTTGGCACTCTACCTCCCACGTGGTGGCCCAAGCTTTGGAGGAATTATACCCAGGCATAAAACTCACCATTGGACCTGCCATTGAAAATGGTTTTTATTACGATGTGGATTTTGGCGACCAAAGTATTTCTGAAAAGGACTTTCCTAAAATAGAACAGAAAGCTTTGGAAATAGCCCGAGGCAAGCACGACTATAAAATGCGAAGTGTCAACAAAGCGGATGCCTTACAATATTATAAAGACCAAGGAAACGAATATAAAGTAGAGCTAATTGAAAACCTTGAGGATGGCACCATCACTTTTTGTGATCATAGCACTTTTACGGATCTATGTCGCGGGGGGCATATTCCCAACACAGGCATCATCAAGGCCATAAAATTATTAAGTGTCGCTGGAGCCTACTGGAGGGGCAATGAAAATAATCCTCAGTTGACCCGTGTTTATGGCATTTCTTTCCCTAAACAAAAAGAGCTTACCGAATACCTTAATTTATTGGAGGAAGCCAAAAAACGCGACCATCGAAAATTGGGCAAGGAATTGGAGCTCTTCACTTTTAGTCAGAAAGTAGGACAAGGTTTACCATTATGGTTGCCAAACGGGGCGGCGTTGCGCGAGCGATTGGAACAGTTCCTAAAAAAGGCACAAAAAAAAGCGGGCTACGAAATGGTAGTGACTCCACATATTGGTCAAAAAGAACTTTATGTTACTTCGGGCCACTACGCCAAATATGGTGAAGATAGTTTTCAACCCATACGCACCCCTAAAGAGGATGAGGAGTTCTTGCTAAAACCCATGAACTGTCCGCATCACTGTGAAATATACAATAGTCAACCTTTCAGTTATAAAGATTTACCAAAACGTTATGCTGAATTCGGGACCGTTTATCGATATGAGCAAAGCGGAGAACTTCATGGCTTGACCCGAGTTAGGGGGTTTACTCAAGATGATGCTCACATTTTCTGTACCACGGAACAGTTGAACGATGAGTTCAAAAATGTGATTGACCTTACCTTATATGTATTGAATTCTTTAGGCTTCAACAATTTTACCGCCCAAGTATCGGTGAGGGACCTTGAAAATCCTGAAAAATATATAGGTAACACCGACGATTGGGAAAAAGCGGAACAAGCCATCATCAATGCTGCCGAAGAAAAAGGATTGAACTATGTGGTTGAGAGCGGTGAAGCTGCATTTTATGGCCCCAAGTTGGACTTTATGGTGAAGGATGCCCTGGGAAGAAATTGGCAATTGGGTACCATTCAGGTAGATTACAACTTACCCAAACGTTTTGATCTTTCTTATAAAGGAAGTGATAATGAGTTGCACAGACCTGTGATGATTCACCGTGCCCCGTTTGGAAGTATGGAGCGTTTTGTCGCGCTATTGCTGGAACACACTGGTGGAAACTTCCCATTATGGTTGATTCCAACGCAAGCTATCGTACTGCCCGTCAGTGAGAAACACGAAAAATATGCGGAAAAAGTTTTGAATTCATTAGAAAATCACGAAATTCGCGCGCTCATTGATAATAGGAATGAAACCGTAGGAAAGAAAATCCGCGAGGCCGAACTCAAGAAAATCCCCTTTATGATTATCGTTGGGGAGCAAGAAGAGGAGTCCGGAACCCTTTCTGTAAGGCGACACGGGGGAGACGATTTAGGCGGATTGAGCATTGAAGCGTTTTCAGACTTGGTATCTACTGAAATAAATAGTACCTTAAAGTCGTTCTAAAAAATTAAGTTTAATTAAAAAGTTTAAGTCATAGCAATACGAAGAAGATTTAGGCCCCAGCCTAGGAGGGAAAACAAAAACCCTCACAACATCAATGAGAATATTAAAGCCCGAGAAGTACGTCTTGTCGGCGATAACGTAGAAATGGGTGTTTACCCAATTTCAAAAGCACGAGAACTTGCCAACGAGTTGGAGTTGGATTTGGTTGAAATTTCACCCAATGCAGAACCACCGGTTTGTAAGATCATCGATTACAAAAAGTTTCTTTATGAACAAAAGAAACGCGACAAGGCCTTAAAGGCAAAAGCAACCAAGGTTGTAGTAAAAGAAATACGTTTTGGCCCTCAAACGGACGACCACGATTACGAATTTAAAAAGCGTCACGCAGAAAAATTCCTTAAAGATGGTGCCAAATTAAAAGCCTACGTGTTCTTTAAAGGACGTTCTATCGTTTATAAAGACCAAGGTGAAATATTATTGTTGAAGCTTGCCCAAGAGCTAGAAGAACTTGGTAAAGTGGAACAAATGCCGAAATTGGAAGGTAAGCGTATGACCATGTTCATTGCGCCAAAAACCAATAAGAAATAAAAGAAACTGAACTAAGTTCAGCATATAATAAGCGGAGTTAAATACTAGGAAAATGCCTAAGATGAAAACAAAATCCAGTGCCAAAAAGCGTTTTAAGCTTACCGGTTCTGGTAAAATCAAAAGAAAGCACGCTTTCAAGAGTCACATTTTGACGAAGAAATCTAAAAAGCGTAAGCTTAAGCTGACTCACTCTACGTTGGTACACCCAGCGGATGAGAACAGCATCAAAGAACAATTACGTTTAAAATAATTGTTCAACAGGTACATTATTTAATAACCATGGAGTCGGGCCAAAAAAGTTCCCAAAAGGGGCGCCTGCTACAAAAAAATGAATCATTATGCCAAGATCAGTAAATTCAGTTGCTTCAAGAGCTAGAAGAAAAAAGGTGATGAAGCAAGCCAAAGGTTACTTTGGAAGACGTAAAAACGTTTGGACAGTAGCCAAAAATGCGGTAGAAAAAGCAATGCTTTATGCTTACCGCGATAGACGTAACAAAAAACGTACTTTCCGCGCTTTGTGGATTACCCGTATTAATGCAGGTGCCAGATTACACGGAATGTCTTACTCTCAATTTATGGGTAAAGTAAAAGCCAACGGAATCGAATTGAACAGAAAAGTTCTTGCCGATTTGGCCATGAACCACCCAGATGCCTTTAAGGCCATCGTTGAGAAAGTAAAGTAAAAAAATCAATATAAACTTACCCCGCTTATTGAGATCCCGCCTTGTGCGGGATCTTTTATTTTATTCTAGATTCAATACTGGTTGACGCGAATGACTCGAATAGTTATTGCCCAAAAGCTGTAATCACCAATTTTCTTCCTGAGGCATAATTGCGGTGCTCACATAAATAAATGCCTTGCCAAATTCCCATATTTAATCTTCCGTTAGTTATTGGAATTTGAACTGATGCTCCCATCAGCGAAGCTTTAATATGCGCCGGCATATCATCGGGACCTTCATAATTGTGCACATAGTATGGCATATTCTCTGGAACCATTTTATTGATATGGCTTTCAAAATCGGTTCGCACCGTAGGGTCGGCATTTTCATTGATGGTTAAACTAGCAGAAGTATGCTTAATGAATACCTGAAGAAAACCAACATTAATCTGTTCCAGGTTCGGAATGACATCCAATATGGTATCCGTAATCAAATGAAAACCCCTTGAATAGGGTCGTAATTGTATTTCTTCTTGAAAAAACTGCATAGTCCCTTTAAAGCTTATGCTGCTAAATTAATATAAACTTTACCCCTTATGGACTCCAAGTTGCCCGAATTACAATAACTTTGCAGCTTAATTTTTTTATATGGACTTATCGCAGATTAAAATGGTGGTGACCGATATGGACGGTACACTATTGAATTCCAACCACGAAGTAAGCCCACGCTTTTTCGAAATCTACGAAGAACTCAAAAAGAAAAACATTGCTTTTGTTGCCGCTAGTGGAAGACAATACCACAGCATGGTCGACAAATTGGAGTCCATTAAAAATGAAATTCTTGTCATTGCAGAAAATGGTGCCCTGATCAAAAAACAAGGAGAAACCTTGCTTACCACTCCCATCAATACATCAGAAGTCGGTCGTATTTTGGATACCGTGAAACCATTGAAACATGTGCATCCCGTACTTTGCTGCGAAAACAATGCTTTTGTAGGTGGTGATTCCGATGAGTTTATTGAAATGCTTCGGGAATATTATTCCGAGTTTGAAATTGTAAGTGACCAAAAGCAAGTGGATGCAGAGGTTTTAAAAATTGCAATTTACCATTTTGAAAATTCTGAAAAATACATTTATCCCTCAGTAAAACATTTGGAAGGCGACCTAAAGGTAAAAGTCTCTGGTGCCAATTGGGTCGATGTTTCCGATTTGAATGCGCATAAAGGCTACGCACTTAAAAAAGTGATGGACGAATACCAAATTGGTTCGCACGAGATTATGGTATTTGGAGATTACAACAACGATTTGGAGATGTTGGAACTTTCCGATTTTAGTTTCGCCATGGCCAATGCGCACCCCAATGTTTTAAAAACCGCTAAATACAGCACCAGTAGTAATAATGATTTTGGCGTAGAGCGCATTTTGGAAAAGTTGATTTAAGTTTCCCTTTTTACCAACTCCATAATTGTTGCTTGTTCAAAATTTGTACCTTAAGTGGGCAATTCACTAAACAAAAGCAACATGGCACCCTTAAAAAAAGACGATATTAAACAGGAGGTCTTTGACCTTTATGATGAATACGCACACAACAAATTAGACCGTAGGGAATTTATGGAAAAGCTTTCGGTATATGCCGTTGGCGGAATTACTTTGGCTTCCCTCCTCAGTTTTGTGATGCCCAATTATGAAGATACCCTCGAAGTATCTCCGAATGACCCTAGTCTGGATTCCAAATTCATCACCTATAATTCTCCTAAAGGAGGTGGAGAAATCAAAGGGTTATTGTCAAAACCAAAAGAAAGTAGCGGGAAATTAGGCGGTGTTGTCGTGGTCCATGAAAATCGCGGCCTCAATCCATATATAGAGGATGTGGGACGAAGAGCCGCTTTAGCTGGATTTATTTCATTGGCTCCCGATGCGTTGACGCCACTTGGAGGATATCCGGGCAATGATGATGATGGTAGGACTTTGCAAAGACAACGTGACCGAAATGAAATGTTGGAAGATTTTATTGCAGCCTACGAATATTTAAAACACCATGAAGACTGCAACGGTAAAATAGGTGTGGTCGGATTCTGTTTTGGGGGGTGGATTTCGAATATGATGGCGGTAAAAGTACCCGACCTTGCCGCAGCGGTTCCCTTTTATGGCGGACAACCCGCTGATGAAGAAGTCGCCCAAATCAATGCACCACTTCTACTCCATTATGCTGGATTGGATCAAAGAGTGAATGCAGGCTGGCCAGCTTACGAAGCCAAATTAAAGGAACTGGATAAAGCATACGAAGCCCATATTTACCCTGAAGTCAATCACGGATTCCATAACAATACCACTCCTAGATACGACAAAGCATCGGCAGATTTGGCCTGGGAACGAACTATAAAATTTTTCAAGGAAAATTTGACCTAGGTTTTCTGCTTTTTCTTTCGCGCTGCGGGAAACAAAACATTGTTCAAAATTAAACGATATCCTGGAGAAGTAGGATGCAGGTCCAATTCTGTTTTGGGATCCCCTACCCTATGTTGGTAATCTTCTGGATCGTGACCTCCATAAAAGGTAAAGAAGCCTTTTCCTTTTATGCCATGAATGTAACGGGCTTCGCCATTGATTTTATTCTCCCCCATGACCATTACGGTCGGTTTAATTTCCTCCCTTGTAAAAGAAGTGGTCTGTCCCATAAACCCTTTTACCAAACTAGTGTGGTTTTGGGTCAACATGGTGGGTACAGGATCCCATTTGGCGGAAAATTCCATTAAGGAAAAATAATCGGATTCTTTGGGCACATTAAAACGTTTATTGGTCATGTCGATGGAGGAAAACTCATAGCGCAAAGGATTTCTTTCCAACATAAAATTGGTAAACGCAAAAGTGTTGCTGTAATCCAATTTGGATTGATAATTCGGATCGGACGGGTCACCATCAAACATGGGTTCGCAGATATCTACATTTTCTGCCGCTAAAGCTATATCAAAACTGTCTGTAGCAGAACACATGGCAAACATAAATCCACCCCCGACCACATAGTTTCTAATTTTTAAGGCCACAGCCCGCTTTTCTTCGGACACTTTGGAATAGCCTAGCTTTTGGGCCAGTGCTTCTGCTTCTGCCTTGGCTTCAATATACCAGGGAGCTGCACGGTAATGTCCATAAAAACGTCCGTATTGTCCCGTAAAATCTTCATGATGCAGGTGCAACCAATCGTAAAGCGCCAATTTATCACCCAATACTTCTTCATCATACACTGTGGTATAGGGAATTTCGGCATAGGTGAGCACCATGGTCACCGCATCATCCCAAGGTTGGTTCCCTTTGGGTGAATACACTGCAATCTTCGGGGCTTTTTCCAAAACAACGGCATCTTGGTTTTTCGATGGACTGCTGATGTCATCCAAGATTTGTTCGGCTTGACCATCCGAAAGCACTTCAAAAGAAACCCCTCGAATCTGGCATTCTTTGCGAATGGCATCTCCATCGGGCAACATAAACGAACCGCCTCGATAATTGAGCAACCATTGCACTTTTTGCTGTTTGGTCAATACCCAATAAGTGATTCCGTACGCTTTTAAATGGTTTTTCTGTCCGTCAGCATCCATGGGAATTAGGATGACGGAAGCTGAAGTTTGAACGAAAAAAAATAATAGGAAGATAAAAGTGAGATTTCTCGCATCCGCTCGAAAAGACACTTTGGACAGTATTTTTTTAAAATGGTACGTCGTTATCATCTGGGCCATCATCACTGTTCATTGCACTGCCAAATGCTTCATCCGTACTTGGGAATTTTGGCGTTGCAAAGGGATTTTCTTCATCCGCATTCATCTTCGATTGGAATTCGAATGGGGAATCAAAGTCATCCAAGTTATCAAATTTACCCAGAGCACCCACAAATTTTAACCTAATATTTTCTAAACCCCCGTTTCTATGCTTCGCCACAATAAACTCTGCCTGACCTTGGGTCGGGGTGCGTTCCTCATCGTCCCACTCGTCAATTTTATAATATTCTGGCCTATAAATAAAGGAAACAATATCCGCGTCCTGCTCAATGGCTCCAGATTCCCTAAGGTCGGAAAGTATAGGTCGTTTACTGCCTCCACGGGTCTCTACGGCCCTTGATAACTGCGAAAGTGCGATTACTGGAACATCCAATTCCTTGGCCAATGCTTTTAGGTTACGGGAAATGGTCGAAATTTCTTGTTCACGGTTCCCTCCTTTTTGGCTACCTCCTGCGGTCATCAACTGCAAGTAATCTATGATGATCAGCCTAATTTTATGTTGTGATGCCAATCGACGTGCTTTGGCACGAAGATCAAAAATGGAAAGGGAGGGTGTATCATCAATAAATAAGGGGGCTTTTTCCAAGGCCTTCACCTTTACGTTCAATTGCTCCCATTCGTGTTTTTCCAGTTTCCCAGTCCTTAATTTTTCTGAAGAAAGTCCAGTTTCCGAAGAAATCAAACGGGTAATCAACTGTACGGATGACATCTCCAAAGAAAAGAAAGCCACTGCTGTATTGGAATTCACAGCAATATTCCTTGCCATGGAAAGCGTTAGGGCTGTTTTACCCATACCGGGTCTTGCTGCCACAATGATCAAATCACTGGGCTGCCAACCCGAGGTAAGCTTGTCCAACTTATCAAATCCGGATGGAATTCCACTCAAACCCTCTTTGTTCGATATCTCCTCAATTTTCTTTTTGGCCTGAATCACCAAATTTTGGGCAGTCTCCGCCGAACGCTTCAAGTTTCCTTGGGTAACTTCGTATAATTTTGCTTCTGCATTATCCAAAAGGTCGAAAACATCGGTTCCGTCACCGTAAGCCTCCTCAATAATCTCACTAGAAATTTTAATAAGGCTTCTCTGGATATATTTTTGAAGTATGATTCGTGCGTGGAACTCAATGTGAGCCGAAGAAGCCACTTTTTGTGTCAGTTTAATCAAGTAAAAGTCCCCTCCTACCGCTTCTAAGTGCCCATCTTTCTTTAATTGGGAAGAAACGGTTAATAAATCCACGGGTTCCGAAGTTTCGAACAATTTAAAGATTGCCTCATAAATATACTTATGCGCTTCTTTGTAGAAAACATCGGCGTGGAGAATATCGATAACCTCATCGACCCCTTTTTTATCAATCATCATCGCCCCCAACACAACTTCCTCTAAATCAACTGCTTGTGGGGGTATTTTCCCTCTCTCAAGATTGATGAGGGCGGATTTATCTATACGATGTCCGACGATGGGGCTAGGTTTATCCATGAGTACGAATGTAGCTAATTAACCTTTAGTTAACTTAACGATTAATGTGTCGGATTTCAACAGGTACTCAACAATTTAATTGTTGATAACTTAAAAATCCAGTTAATAACTTAAAAAAAATAATGGATCCAACCTAATAAAAATGGTCAGCCCTTGAAAAACAGGAATTATTCGTTGAAGACACCCATATTCGAGTACTTTTCCATCCGGCTTTTCACCAATTCTTTTGGTGATAACTTTTTAAGTTCTTCAAAATGCGAAGAAATTTTATTTTTTACCGTTTCAAAAGTTTTCTCTCGATTGGCATGGGCACCGCCAAGGGGTTCTTTTACAATTTCATCCACCAACTTTTGTTTCTTCATATCGGTGGCGGTTAATTTAAGGGCATCTGCTGCCTGTTCTTTGTATTCCCAGCTTCTCCAAAGGATGGATGAACAGGATTCTGGGGAAATTACAGAGTACCAAGTGTTCTCCAACATCAATACCTTATCTCCCACTCCAATACCCAAGGCACCTCCAGACGCTCCTTCTCCAATAATTACCACAATAATGGGCACTTGAAGACGGGTCATTTCCAAAATATTACGTGCAATGGCTTCACCTTGGCCTCTTTCTTCGGCCTCGATTCCTGGATAGGCTCCGGGGGTATCGATAAAGCAAACTACCGGGATTCCGAACTTTTCAGCTGATTTCATCAACCTTAAGGCTTTTCGATAGCCTTCTGGGTTGGCCATACCGAAGTTACGGTACTGGCGGGTTTTGGTATTGTACCCTTTTTGCTGACCAATGAACATATAACTTTGGTCACCAATTTTTCCGAGGCCACCTACCATGGCCTTATCGTCCTTTACATTTCTGTCGCCATGAAGCTCCAAGAATGTATCGCCGCAAATGGCATTGATGTAATCCATAGTGTATGGACGGTTGGGGTGCCTGGACAATTGCACCCGCTGCCATGCGGTCAAATTTTTATATATATCCTTACGGGTTTCGGAAAGTTTCTTTTCAATCTGTGTGCAAGTTTCGCTAACGTCTACATCACTTTCTTCCCCAATAACCATACATTTTTGAAGTTGGTCTTCAAGTTCTTTGATGGGGAGTTCAAATTCTAGATATTCCATGGGAAATTTAAATTTTCTTGAAAAACAATGGGGACAAATATAAAACTTTATGGGTAACCATTGCTAATTGTACAATACGTTTAACTTCAACAATATACGTTGTTTTTTGCGATTTATCGCTTGGCTTTCATCAACATATACACCGCAAAAACGCCAAAAATAAGGTTCGGAATTACCACTGCCAAAAGAGGAGAAAATCCCGATTGCTCTGCCAGGGTTCCAAATACCTTATCAAAGAAAATATAGACGAAGGCCACACCAATTCCAAAGGCCAAATTAAGTCCCATTCCCCCTCTTCTTTTTACGGATGATACCGCAACTGCGATTACGGTTAGAATGAAGGCTGCAATAGGTAAGGCCCAACGTTTGTACTTTACCAACACATAAGCATTGATGTTTGAGGCTCCTTTTCGTCTTTGGTCCTCGATAAAATCGTTCAATTCGAACAGGTTTTTGGTTTCTGCCACATAGGAAACCGGGGTTAGATCATCAATTTCAAAAGAGAAAATTGTATCCAACCTACTTTTGGTCTCAATATACTCCGTGGTATCCCTTACCTGTCTTTTTTCGTATCGGGTCAACCGGTAAATACTATCTGCAGGTATCCAGCGAATGTTATTGGCCGAAATTTTGTACTCCAACTGCCCAATGGAATCGAAATGTTCGTAGGTAAAATTGTATCCTATTTGGCGGTTGGGATCAAAACTGCTTACATAAATGTAATCGGTCTCGTTCAATTGGTTAAAGATGTTCTCCGTAATCCTATCACGTTTCCCCTTTTTAAAGTATTTATATTCAAACTCGTTGAAACCGATACTGGCGTGTGGCACAATAAACATCCCCATCATAAATATAAGGATGGCCACCAAGGTCGCCCCTATAAAATAAGGTCTCAAAAATCGAGAATAGGAAACCCCAGAACTTAAAATGGCCACCACTTCGGTGTTACTGGCCAGTTTTGAGGTAAAAAATATGATGGATAGGAAAAGGAAGATAGGCAACAAGAGGTTACCGATCACCAATGTAAAGTTACCGTAGAATACAATCACTTCGGACAATGGAGCTTCATTGTCTATGATTTTACCGATTTTTTCGGCCAGGTTGGCCATAATTCCGATGGGAACAAATAGCATCAGCATCCCCAAAAAGGTAACCAGGTAACGCTTTAAAATGTATCTATCCAGTATGGTGAGCATTATAGCCTTTTATCCATTTGTTTAACCATCTTGTTTTTCCACTCGTAAAAATCTCCCGCTAAAATACGTTCTCTAGCCGTACGCGTCAACCACAAATAAAATCCGAGGTTGTGTATAGTGGCAATTTGCTTGCCTAAATATTCGTTGGCGGCGAACAAATGACGCAAATATGCTTTGGAGTATTCGGTATCCACAAAAGTGATACCCATTTCATCAATGGGTGAAAAATCGTTTTCCCATTTTTTATTTTTAATGTTGATCGTGCCGTGCGCCGTGAACAACATTCCATTTCTTGCATTACGGGTCGGCATCACACAATCGAACATATCCACTCCCAAAGCAATGTTCTCCAAAATGTTGATTGGCGTTCCCACGCCCATTAAATATCTAGGCTTGTCTTCCGGTAAAATATCACATACTATTTCTGCCATTTCGTACATCTCCTCCGCTGGCTCCCCTACTGATAGCCCTCCAATGGCATTACCTTCGGCCCCTACAGAAGCAATATACTCGGCAGATTGTTTACGTAAGTCTTTATAGGTAGACCCTTGTACAATGGGGAAAAAACTTTGGGAATACCCATATTTGAATGGAAGTTTATCCAAATGACTGATACACCTATCCAACCATCTATGCGTAAGGTGCATGGAGCGTTTGGCATATTGGTAATCGCAAGGGTACGGCGTACATTCATCAAAAGCCATAATAATATCGGCCCCAATGGTCCTTTGGATTTCCATTACGTTTTCTGGGGTAAACACATGGTAGGACCCATCAATATGGGATTTAAACTTTACACCTTCCTCTTTAATTTTTCTGTTTTCGGATAAAGAATACACTTGGTATCCCCCGCTATCCGTTAAAATATTACGTTCCCATCCCATAAATTTGTGCAATCCGCCAGCTTCTTCCAAAATGCCGGTTTTAGGGCGCAAGTACAAATGATAGGTATTTCCTAAAATAATATCAGGATTTATTTCATCTTTCAATTCTCTCTGGTGGACGCCTTTTACAGAGGCTACCGTACCAACAGGCATAAAAATAGGTGTCTGAATTTCACCATGATCGGTTGTCATGATTCCAGCACGTGCCTTACTCTCCTTGTCTTTTTGTACTAATGTAAAATCCAAAAGTGTGTTTTAAGACCGCAAATATAACCAACTCCTTTTCGGTAACCCTTAACAAAAAAATAAAGTTTCAACACACAAAATGAATAATAAATGTGTGTTTTACACTTGTTTAACAACTTAATAGCGATTACCTTTGAAATCTAATTTTAAAAAGATGCCGAACACACAAGAATTACAAGACCTGGTTTTTCAGGTGAGAAGGGACATTCTAAGAATGGTCCATAAGGTAAATTCTGGTCACCCAGGGGGGTCTTTGGGATGCACCGAATTTTTAGTGACGCTTTACAATGAAATCATGGATTTAAAAGATGGTTTTGATATGGACGGAATTGGAGAAGACCTTTTCTTCCTTTCCAATGGACATATCTCCCCCGTCTTTTATAGCGTATTGGCCCGTAGAGGGTATTTTCCAGTTGAGGAGCTCAATACGTTTAGATTGATTGATTCCAGATTACAAGGTCACCCAACTACCCACGAAGGACTTCCAGGTGTTCGTGTGGCATCCGGCTCATTGGGACAAGGAATGTCAGTTGCTATCGGAGCTGCGTTGGCCAAAAAATTGAACGGTGATGATCATTTGGTATTCAGCCTACACGGTGATGGTGAATTGCAAGAGGGCCAAAACTGGGAGGCTATTATGTATGCCGCCGGTAATAAAGTGGACAACCTCATTGCCACTGTTGACCGCAATGGTCAACAAATTGATGGTCCCACGGAGAAAGTTCTTCCCATGGGCGATGTTGCTGAAAAATTCAAAGTGTTTGGATGGGATGTTCTGGAAATTGAAAATGGAAACGACCTGGAACAGGTTATTGCCGGTTTAAATGAAGCCAAGAGCAGAACTGGAAAAGGAAAACCTGTTTGTATAGTGATGACCACTGAAATGGGTAACGGTGTGGACTTTATGATGCACACCCACGCATGGCACGGAAAAGCACCAAGCGACGAGCAATTGGCGACCGCATTGGCCCAAAACCCAGAGACTTTAGGCGATTATTAATTCAGAAACAGAAACAATGACCAAATATACAGATCAAGGAAAACAAGATACCCGTAGCGGATATGGTGCGGGAATGACTGAACTAGGGAGAACCAATCCGAATGTAGTAGCATTGTGCGCCGACTTGGTGGGATCTCTAAAGATTGAAACTTTTATTGAAGAAAGCCCAGAACGTTTCTTTCAAACCGGAATCGCCGAAGCTAATATGATGGGTATTGCTGCTGGTTTGACCATTGGTGGTAAAATTCCATTTGCCTCTACTTTTGCCAACTTTGCAACAGGCCGTGTGTACGACCAAATTCGTCAGTCTATCGCTTATTCTGATAAAAACGTAAAAATATGTGCTTCCCACGCAGGTTTAACGCTTGGTGAAGATGGTGCTACCCACCAGATTTTGGAAGATATCGGTTTGATGAAAATGCTTCCGGGCATGACCGTAATCAACCCATGTGATTTTAACCAGACCAAAGCAGCCACTATTGCGATTGCTGAGCACCATGGTCCTGTTTACCTACGTTTTGGTAGACCAAAAGTGGCCAACTTTACCCCAGTGGACCAAAAATTTGAAATTGGTAAAGCTGTTATGCTGAACGAAGGTACCGATGTGACCATTATAGCAACAGGTCACTTGGTATGGGAAGCTTTGATTGCCGCAGAAAGTTTGGAGAACCAAGGTATCTCTGCTGAAGTAATCAACATTCACACTATTAAACCATTGGATGAAGAAGCTATTTTGGCCTCTGTGAAAAAGACCGGATGTGTGGTTACTGCAGAAGAACACAATTATTTAGGTGGACTTGGAGAAAGTGTTGCTGGTGTATTGGCATCGCACTACCCTGCCCCTCAAGAATTTGTGGCCACCAAAGATACTTTCGGTGAAAGTGGTACCCCAGAACAATTAATGGAGAAGTACGGATTAAACAATAAAGCCATAGAAGCAGCCGTTTTAAAAGTGTTGAAACGAAAATAGTTTCAGTATCTCATTGGAGATATTTTAACCCTAAAACAACACTTATGAAAAAAACGCTTCTCGTGGTGGCTTTTGCTTTTATTGGCGCCACTGCATTTGCACAGAGCGGTTCTGGCTTTGGAGTAAAGGCTGGATTATCCTACAACAAAAATGGTGACCTTATCAATACCGTCGGCGACGGTGGTTCTGATATTATCGAAGGGGCCAAAGGAAAAGCCGGATACCACATTGGGGTATTCGGAAAACTAGATTTTGAAACAATTTATCTTCGACCTGAATTGGTGTATTCCAAAACCAAAAGTGAGTACGAGGTAGATGGCGACTCCCAAGATTATGATGTGTCCAAATTGGATATGCCAGTATTATTGGGATTGAAGGTGATTGGCCCTTTACATGTATTTGCGGGTCCTGCTTTCCAATACACCCTAAGCAATAAATTGGGTGACTTGGATGTAGAAGATGTGGAAAACGACTTCACCGTTGGCTTAAATGCCGGGGTTGGTGTTAATCTTGGCCGACTTGGTTTGGATGTGCGCTACGAAAGAGGTTTTTCTAAAAACGAAGCTGAATTTATTGGTGAAAATATTACCAATGTTTCTGGTCGAGTAGATTCTAGACCATCACAAGTAATTTTTGCATTATCGCTTATGCTTTAATCAAAAAGTAGTTCCATAAAAAAAGCCCCGACAGTAAGTCGGGGCTTTTTTGTTTTTGACTTTATTTTTTAGAATACATCTGGATCTAAGTAATCTGGAATTCCATCCCCATTCGAATCTGGATAAGGGAATATTATGTTCCCGTTCTCATCGGTTATTTCACTTCGTGTTGAAACACCGTCTCCATCATCATCTGCATCCCTAAAATTAGGCGTTGCAGGAACTGTTCTAGGTTCGGTATCGGCATCTGTGTTATCATCCAGCAAAAATCTGTTATTGTTCAAATCTTCCTGAATGGAAGGAATACCGTCATTATCACTATCAGTATTCTCTACAAACAATCCCAATTCCACCTTAAACAATACTGGGGCATACGTGCCCGCAGCGCCAACGGGTCTGTTAAATGCTGCCAATCCAGAGGGCATCACAATAATGGCAATACCTCTATCGGTAATTTCATAAGAACCATCAGGATTATCCACAATGTTTTGTTCGGTACCAGCGTTCATGCGGGAAATACCATCGCCGTAGCCACGGTAGGTTGAAGGAAGTTCCTGCCAAAGAAAATCTTGACTTTCATCGAACAAGGTGCCATCCAATGAAGAACCTTGGTACCTTACCAAAGTAGAATCGGCATAGGTTGGACTTCCTCCTGCACCAGACAGTACATCAATAAAATAATAGGTATGAGGAATATTTTCTTCTTCGGCACTCAGACCTAAATGAGTGTTGGATACGTTTAAGGTTATGGCTTCGGCAAATTCCATCATTGGAGTTTTGTCCGCATTTTCACCGGCAATGGTATCGATTACAATTTTATAATCGAATCCTTCAGGCATTGTTACCACATCAAAATCCTCGTAATTGTAAAAGTGGGTGTTTAAAAACTCTTTGATTTTTTCATCGTCTTCGGGAGCAACATCGCCCAATAAACTTGGTGGCACTGTTATTATTTCATCATCATCCTTCTTACAGGAAAAAAAAATTATTCCAAATACCAATAATACAATTAATCTGTACTTCATCCAGTGTGTTATTTAGGCGCGCAAGATACAATTTTCCATTATTTTTGTTCCGTACGTTAACAAAGATTTGCGAAGACCATGCGAATAGATAAATACCTTTGGTGCACTCGGTACTTTAAAACACGCAATCTGGCCTCCAATGCTGTAAAAAAAGGGCAGGTTAGGGTGAACGAGAGTGTTGTAAAGCCTTCGCGCGAGGTTTATCCGATGGACAATATTGTGCTTCGCAAAAATCAAATTGATTACCAATTAACGGTTTTGGAACTTCCCGAGAGTCGAGTTGGGGCCAAATTGGTGGATATTTACCGAAAGGACACAACGCCTAAAGAAGCTTTTGAACACAACGATTTGTTGCAATACGCCAAAAAACATTACCGAAAAAAAGGACTTGGACGACCCACTAAAAAGGACCGCAGGGATATAGATGATTTTTTGGATGATGCTGAATGATCTGTTTTATATCTTTGAAACAATTTCCATAACATGATGAACCGTATTCTAAACCACGACCAGATCCAACATATTACCAAGCGCATCGCGTACCAGATTTATGAAACCAATGTAGAGGAAAAAGAAATTGTGGTTGCAGGTATTAATGGTGGTGGTGTGGACTTTGCTAAAAAAATTGTCGATGTCCTTAAAAAAATTACCGATGCCCAAATTATTTTGTGTAGGGTGGACATGAACAAAAGTGACCCTTTGGAAAGTGGTGTAAAAACTTCAATTGGTCCCGAAAAATACGAGAACAAATCAATTGTTTTGATTGATGATGTGCTCAATTCTGGCACCACATTGATTTATGGCACGCATCATTTTCTAAAAACGCCCATAAAACAGCTTAAAACGGCTGTATTGGTGAACCGGAACCATAAAAGATACCCCATTAAGGCCGATTTTAAAGGAATCTCACTTTCCACATCGCTCAACGAGCACATTAAGGTAGCTTTTGAAAGAAAGAACAATGCGGTTTATCTAGAGTAAACTTTTGATTTCGGCTACCACATCTTGAGGGGCTGCACTACCATCTAAAGTAAATTTTGCTTGGGTATAAAAAGGAACCCTCTCAAAAAGATGCTTTCCTATAAATTCTGGTAAATCTTTGTTAGGAATGTTCTTGACCAAAGGACGGTGTTCTTTTTCTTTGGAAATTCTATTGACCAATTGCGGAATGGTCATCCCTAAATATACCGAGCAATCCGATTTCTCGAGGATCATTTCTATATTATTGGCATAACATGGGGTACCTCCACCGGTTGATAAGACCAAAGATTCTTCTTTTTCGAGTAACTCCAAAAGCATTTGATGCTCCAATTTTCGAAAAAAGATTTCCCCTTTTTCAGAAAATATAGTTTTTATGGATTTTTTTTCTGATGCTTCGATATAATCATCCAAATCGACAAAGCGCACTCCTAATTCACTGGCTAACAACTTTCCAACTGTTGACTTTCCGCTCGCCATGTATCCCATTAAAACTAATTTCATTTATACCATTTTTAATCGTTTTCAAAAAAACACAAATTTATCATTAATTCACCTTGGAAAATAAATTATTGATGTTATATTTGCACCCGCTTAGCCAAACAGCTAGGCGCTTAAATTTTGACCTGGTAGCTCAGTTGGTAGAGCATCTCCCTTTTAAGGAGAGGGTCCTGGGTTCGAGCCCCAGCCAGGTCACTTAAAAAAACCATTTAATATCAAAATCCTGTACATCAATAGATATACAGGATTTTGCGTTTTTTACCCTATAAGCTGATTATCTGCTATTCAAGGTAAATATTAAATCAGCAGTTTATAGTTATTCTTTAAGCTCTAATTAGACGTATTCCTGAACTTCGTTTTAAAACTATAGAGATATGGAGCTCTATGAGCCCCTCCTGCGAACCTTTTTTCATGACGTATCAAAGCATTTGTTGCTAGCATCTTACGTTGAAAAGCTGTGCGTTTTAGAGACTCCCCCATTATATTCTCATACACACTTTGTAATTCTTGCATAGTAAATTTTGCTGGAAGCAGATTCATACCCAACAATTTTCTATCTAGATTTACACGTAGTGTGGATAGCGCCCTTTTTACAATGACATCATGATCCATCATCAATGGCGGGAGTCGGTCCAATGAATACCAATCAATACTGTCTGCAAAGGCATCTGCAACCGGTCGTACATCTTCAAAATTGATTAAAGCATAATATGCAATGGATATAAATCGGTCCAACAACCATTCATGTTCCTGAATATCCAACCCGTTCAATTCCAATATGCGCTGCATCGCATTGGAATCAAAGCGATGGAGTCCTCCAAAAGTATGGAACTGTTCCAAGTAGAGGTTATCAATTCCTGTGCGCTCGACAACACCCTTGGTGACCGCTTCCTCCAGACTTTCGTTTCGTTTCACAAATCCTCCCGGCAGGGCAAATAAGCCTGTGTTCTGGTATTCCAAAACCAAAATTTTCAACTCCTCTCCATTGAAGCCAAATATGACGCAATCAAATGCAATATGGGAAAGATAGTCTTCTTTTTTAGGTCCGTGTGAATGTTTGTCAGTGTCCAAAATTGGTTTTTTTGTAAATAAAGCATGAAAAGTCGTAAAAACAAAGTATTATTGTAACAAAATGTTACAATAAGAATTAAACAACTGCACAATGAAAAAATTAGCTGTCAATTTATTGGTTCTGTTATGCCTAAGTCTAACGACCAAGGCACAGAACTCTAATGGATTCCCAGTTCAAGTAGCGCTTGAAAACGGAATTCTCGAAGGACTGTACGATACGCATACAGGCATCCAAAAGTACTTTGGAATACCCTTTGCAAAACCCCCAGTGGGTGAATTGCGATGGAAAGCCCCGCAACCTTTGGAAGCCTGGGATGGAGTAAAAGAGGTCAAGGAATTTGGGCCAAGACCCATGCAGGCCATGGTATTCGGGGATATGAAGTCAAGGTCCAATGGGTTAAGCGAGGATTGTCTTTATCTCAATGTATGGACACCTGCAAAGCATAATGAAAAAAACCTTCCCGTATTGGTTTATTTTTACGGCGGAGGTAATGTTGCGGGAGATGCCTCCGAATACAGATACGATGGTGAGAGTATGGCAAAAAAGGGTATTGTAGTGGTGACCACCAATTATCGTTTGAACATTTTTGGAAATTTGGCACATCCGGAATTGTCTTCAGAAGCTCCCTACAAAGCATCTGGCAATTATGGTCAGTTAGATCAGAACATGGCCCTCAAGTGGGTACAGGACAATATTGCTGCATTTGGTGGCAATCCTGAAAAAGTGACCATTGCAGGAGAGTCTGCTGGATCTATTGGGGTGAGTGTACAAATGGCCTCTCCCCTTTCAAAAAACCTTATTGCGGGAGCAATCGGTGAAAGTGGCGCAGCTATATCCCCAACAATGGCTCCTGTGAGCTTAAAGGAAGCGGAGAAACAAGGCGTACAGTTTCTTGAAAGCATTGGCGTAAAGAGCATTAGTGAACTAAGAAAACTTAGTACACAGGAAATCTACGAAAAGTACAATGACTCCAAACGTTTTGGCTTTCCCATGGTGATTGATGGTTATTTTTTACCAAAAACATTACCTGAGATTTTTGCTTCTCAAGATCAGGCTCAAGTGCCTTTATTAGTGGGCTGGAACTCGGCAGAAATACCTGGTATGGCATTTACACAAGGTCCTATCACCAAAGAGGCCTTTATTGAAAAGGTAAAACAAGGTTACCCAGATAAACATGAAGAGGTTTTAGCACTTTATCCCCACGGTACACCCGAAGAAGTGGAATGGGCGGCAACCAATCTAGCATCCGATAACTTTATCGCTTACAGTACATGGAAATGGTTCGACCTTCACCGTAAAAACTCAGATCAACCTGTATATCGCTATTTATACAGCAAAATACGTCCCCCTTTGCGCGACCAAAATTTGGCTTCAGGACTAGCTGGAGGTACCATTGCAAGGGATTCCAATGCACCTAAAATGCCCGAGCCCATTGGAGCACCGCATGCTGCTGAAATAGAATATGCCATGGGCAATCTGCACTTAGTTGATGACTATGCCTGGACCGCCGATGACTATAAAGCTTCCAAGACCATGCAACAATTTTTTGCAAATTTCATCATTACAGGTGATCCCAACGGGAAAGAACTTCCTGCTTGGGATGCGGCCAAGCCAAACGACAACAATCCTCCTGTAATGGTCATCAATACAGAAAGTGAATTAACAAAAGCATCCAGTGATGCTCGTTACAACTTCTTGGATAAAGTCTATAAGAATTAATGCTATTCGCCGGTAAAGGGATAACGATAGTACGGTTGGCACTCGTTCTTTTCAAAAAGTTGGTATGTTTGACCTCGGGGATCAATTAAACAATAAGGGCTTCGAGAGGTCTGGAGCAAATTGGTTTCCCAGGTACAAAAAATACATTAACAAAGGATTTTGTAACCGTTGTGGGACCCCATAAGGTGTATGGTCCAGAACAAAAGAATCTTAGCCCTCAATTGTGAAAACGAAAGATTGATAAGATTGTCTTGGCCGGTATGTCTGGTAATCTATGTGTAGAATCACACTTAAGGGAACTTCTTGAAGATGGCTTTGAAGTAGCAGTAGTGGTTGATGCAACAGCTTCAGCGGTGGCGCCAGGATATTATGACAATGTAGCTGCAGAGATCAATTATAGATTTGTTGCCAGTCATGTCTACACAACAAAGGAATTTGAGCAATCCCTTAAAAAATAATATCGTTAAACAACAGTAGTTTAGCGTATTAATTCAATAGCGGAGCATAAAATTATGCTCCGCTATTTTCATTAGGTTTTAATGGACGACATTACAATTCAAACCTTGCTACCTGAGGAATATTAAAAATGCATTACACTTAGATTTTGTATTCTTTGAAAATTTTAACAAAGACTGACTGGTTGAAATAGGTCGTAAGCATCATAACGTTTATTACTCGAAACTCAGAAAAACAACTTTTTCAACTTGAATGTGTAGACAAAATACTCAGACGAAATGAGTTTTGATGAATTGAGATAAATAGGTGTATTAAAGACTATTAAAAATGATTTAATAAAACTTGTTAAAGTTTGGGTTCCCAGCCATTTTCGTACTCCCTTTTCCAGCTTTTCATTGCCTTTTCACTGTTCAATACCTTGGCTGTTTTGGTATCCACCTCAATGGTATGTCCGGCATCGTGGGCCATATTTCCCAAATGGCACAGCATTGTGGAAATACTTGCATCACTGATATCCGAATTCAAAGATTGATCTTCTCGGATTGCACTGAAAAAATTAGCTATATGATCCACATCCAGCCCACCAATACCTTGGGTATTCGTAGTGGCGCTGAGTTCTTTTTCGAACTCAATTTTAATAGGGTTACCTCCCAAATCGTACAACTTGTAAAAATTTCTGCTCAGTTCTATTACGCCTTTACTTCCATAAATGGTCACTCCTCTTCCAGGTCGCTCTGGTTTCATAATGCCTCGGCTATGAGAAGTCCAGGTGATATATTTATCCTCTGGAAATGTATATGTCACTTGTTGGTTGTCCGGAAATTCCCAATCGTCATCAAAAGTATATTTTCCTCCAAACGCTGTGACTGTTTTGGGCAAATCCACACCCAAAGCCCATCTACAAATATCTATCTCGTGGGTGCCGTTATTATGTATCTCGCCAGTACCCCAGTTACGGAACCAATGCCAATTATATGGATGTACATTATCGCGATAATTTTCACGAGGTGCTGGACCTTGCCACATATCCCAATTTAAGGTTTTAGGTACTTCGATAAATTTTCCGTTACCAATGGAACCGCGATTATTGGAATAATAAGCTTCTCCTTTAAAAACCTCTCCAATCACACCATTTTTGATGTCCATTATGGCTGACATGGATGTTTTAGCTGATCGCTGTTGGTTACCCATCTGAACTTTTTTTCCATATTTCTTTTGGGCAGCAACCAACAAATCATTTTCAAAAGGATTGTGACTACATGGCTTCTCCACATAAACATGTTTGCCAGCCTGAAGTCCCATAATGGCCATAGGGGCATGCCAATGTTCGGGAGTGGCAATAAAAATGGCATCCACGTCCTTATCTTCTAAAATCCTCCGAAAATCCTTTTCTACCTTCGGAACATACCCAATGTGTTCTTGGCACCAGCCATTGTGTTCTTCCAATATAGTATCATCCACATCACAACTGTATAAAATCTTGGCATTGGCATCTTGATGAATCGCCAACACATGCGCCTTGGCTCTGCTCCTTACACCGATTACCGCACAGTTGATATGATCGTTCGCGCCCAATATCCGGGCATCGGCCCAAGAGGGAAACACTATACTTCCCAAGGTAACGGCAGCAGTACCTGTAGTTGTTTTTTTAATAAAATCGCGTCTTGTGGTCATGACTTACTGTTTTTTAATAGGTTTTATCTTTATGTTCTTGAAGCTTACCCTATCACCGTGATCTTGCAATAGGATAGGACCATTGGGCGCCTCCCCAAAATTGGGCCATTTAACATACTTGCTTTCGGAGACCAGTTTACGATATGCCTCGCTGCCTCGTTCGTATTCCAAAACCTTCATGCCATTGAGCCAGTGTTCCACATGGTTGTCCTTTGAAATGATGTGTGCCGTGTTCCATTCTCCAATAGGATTAATGGGTTTATTGACATCTGCTTGTATAAGATCGTACAATGAGGTTACGGTTCGACTACCTTCATGATTTCCTAATTTGGCATCTGGATGCCTTTCATCATCCAAAATTTGATATTCCAAACCTATGGACGAACCAGGGCCCTTGTTTAAATCTGTGTTGACGTAGTATTTAATACCGCTATTGGCACCTTCCGTCAATTTAAAATCTACCTTCAGTTCAAAATCTCCGTATACATCTGTTGTAACAATATCCCCACCAGCAGTTGATTCTTCTCCTCCTGTGGACAAAACGGTCAATATACCATCCTTAATCTCCCAGCCTTTTTCCGGAAAATCATCCAGTCGGGCTCCACGCCATCCGTCTGTGGTTTCCCCGTCCCATAATAATTTCCATCCATTTTTTGCCTCATCACTAGTTAGCTGATTTTTGGTCACTACTGGGGGCAAGGGCATTTCTTTATTATATTTTGAAAGATTGTCTGTCAGAATTTTGACATTTTTCCATGCAATCTCAGTTCCTTCTTTTTGCTCATCACCGATGCTGTGCACCTGAAGGGCAATAAAACCACTTGCAGTTTTGTCATCTATCAAATGGGCGGCAGGCACTCCATTGATCCAGGTTTGGATCGTATCTCCAATGGCCTCTATGCGGTAGTGGTTCCAATCATTCTGTTTGAAAGCTTTTTGAGCCTCTGGATTATTATCTAAAGTAACGAGCCACCCTCTTCGACCTTCATCATAAATTCCTGCACTCCAAGCTCTGTCCGATGGATCAATTTCAATCTGGTAGCCATGCACCCTTCCATTTTGATAATAGGGAAAGCTATTACTTCGTATTTGAATTCCTGAATTCATAGAAGAATCTACTTTGTATTCCAGTTCCAAGATAAAATCGTCGTACATTTTATTTGTTGTCAAAAAGGAATTGGGCGTATTGTGCACCGTGGAACCAATGATTGTATTGTCTTTTATGGTATAATTGGCCTCCCCCCCCTTTTGGGTCCATCCATTGAGCGTTCCGGTAGTCAAATTAACCCATGGTGTGTCATCCTTGGGCACTTCAGCACATCCCCAACACAGTAGAAGTGCCAAGGTCCCTAATTTTAGTTTATTCATTTTATGTGTCATTAGTCAAGATTTTATTTTTAAAAAGATTATAGCCCAAACAGACTTGGGAGCCAAAGTGTTAATTCCGGAATGTATGTGATCAGAAACAATGCCAAGATCATGGCCACAAACAGGGGCAACAATGGCTTTACCACTTTCTCAATGGATGTTTTGGCGACCCCTACCCCTACAAAGAGTACGGATCCCACAGGGGGGGTGCACAATCCAATACAGAGGTTCAATATCATGATGATACCAAAATGAACCGGATCTATCCCTAATTTCGTTACGATAGGCAAAAATATAGGGGTAAATATGAGCACAGCCGGGGTGATGTCCATAAAAATTCCCACCATGAGTAATATAATATTTATAATGAGCAAGAGGGCTATCTTATTATCGGTCATGGACAAAAGTCCTGAACTGATTTCCTGCGGTATATGTTCAAAGGAAAGTGCCCAAGACATGCTCATGGAAGCCGCAATCAACAACATAACAATAGCGGTGGTCGCCGAAGCATTCAAAAAGATATTAGGTAGTTTTTTAATCGTTATCTGTTTATAGACAAAACCCAATATTAAACTATAGAGTACTGCAATGGCCGAAGCTTCGGTAGCGGTAAATATACCCGCCACAATACCTCCAATCACTAGAACCAACAGAAATAAACTTGGAACAGCATCAACAAACGTTTTAAAAACCTGCTTTAAGGTGCTACGTTGCCCCGTACCGTACCCCTTCTTTTTGGCCCACAATATGGCGACCAACATCAGTAAAACACCAGTGATCAACCCAGGGATATATCCGGCCAGGAAAAGTGCGGCAATGGATGCCCCTCCACTTGCCAAGGAATATACAATCAAAATGTTGCTCGGAGGAATGACCAGTCCTGTAGTGGCAGAGGTAATGTTAACGGCGGCAGAAAATCCTTTGTCGTAACCTTCCTTTTCCATTTCCGGGCCCAAAATGCTGCCCATGGCAGAAGCAGAGGCCATAGCCGACCCTGCTATAGCGCCCATGAACATAGCCGATATAATATTGATCAAGGCGAGTCCTCCCGGCAAAGCACCGACCAATGTTTTGGCAAAAGCTATCAATCGGTGGGCAATTCCGCCTTGGTTCATCAATTCTCCTGACAATATAAAAAATGGAATGGCCAGCAATGCAAAACTATCCAAGCCTGTGGCCATGCGCTGTGATATGGTGGCCAATGCAGGCAAAGTCGGAACACTGACCAATAAGGTTAACATGGACGAGATAGCGATGCTCCAAGCCACGGGGGTACCGATGGCCAAAAGCCCAACAAAACTGATGATCAAAACCAGTAAGGGTATATATTCCATAAAATTCAATTCGAAATTATTTCAAAAATTTTATTGTAAATCACGATCATTCCACTCAAGGGAATCACCAGATACACATACGCCAAGGGGATTCCCAATGCCGGGGAAAGCTGTTTAAGTTCAAAAGTGGTATAGACCAACCAACCCCCTCCCGTTACCATTGTGGCCAAACAGAACAGAATGATACAACCCGACACCACCCTTTTCAATACTTTCTGATTTTTTGGACTAGCTCTTTTGGCGAGCACGTCAATGGATACATGTCCATTTTTGCCTGACACATAAGCTGCCCCCAACAATCCCAGCCAAATCATCAAAAATCGGGCAAGTTCATCCGTAAATGCACTTGGTTCCCCTATCACATACCTACTGAATACTTGCCAAAGGACATTTAAGACCATAAAGGTCATGAGCAACACGAGTATATGCCCTAAAATACCCTCCAATGTTTTTTTCAATTTCATTCGTTTGCCAATGATTTAATTTCTTGGATCATAGTGTTTAATACTGGCTCATCTTCAAAGGCCCGGTACATTTCCTGTGTCATTTTTATAAATGGGGCTTTATCGGGATATGAAATTTCCACTCCTGCTTTCCGAACTTGTTCAATTGCCTCTGCTTCCGATACCGCCCACAATTTTCTTTGATACTCCAATGATCTTTTTACCGCTTCTTGCACCCATCCTTGCTCCTGCTCTGAAAGCTTCTCCCAAAATTGGGTGCCAACAATCAAAACATCGGGCGAGAACGTATGCTCATCCAACGAATAATAAGGGCATACCTCATAGTGCTTTGAAAGGTAAAAACTGGGGGGATTGTTCTCTGCTCCATCTACCACCCCTTGTTGCAAGGAGGTATAGAGCTCTCCCCATGAAATGGGTGTGGGCGACCCACCAAGGCTTTTGACCATATTTATGGCCGTCACACTTTCCATTACCCTTATTTTTAAGCCTAGTAAATCTTCAGGCGTACTTACAGGATGGTGTTCGGTGTAAAAACTTCTAAACCCGGCATCGTAATACCCCAAACCCTTCAATCGATATTGTTCCGCATCATTCAATAAGCTTTGGCCAATAGGTCCATCGAGCACTTTAAAAGCATGCTCCCTGGTTTCAAAGAGATAGGGCAATCCCAATATCCTGGTCTTTGGGGCAAAATTCTCCAAAGTTGCTACCGACACTTTGGTCATGTCCAAACTGCCAAGTTGGATCAATTCCAATATTTCACGTTCAGTGCCCAATTGCTGATTGGGATAAATTTCCATTGTCACTTTTCCTTTGGAAATGCTATCGATGTCCTCTCCCATTTTCACCATGGCCCTATGAACGGAATGATTAATATCCAAACCATGGGCCAACCTTAAGGTTTTGACTCCGCTAACCTCTCCGCAACCAAAGGCAAAAATCAAAGCACAGCATAAAAAAAAGATTGGGGAGTGCTTCATGGGAATTCGTTTATTTTTAGTTCTTCTGCCAGAATAATATTGGTTCAAGGATTAAGCGGTTTTTAAACGGCGATATATCCTAAGCAAGAAATTTAAGAATTGATTTTTAAAAATAGAGGGGTAATCCTAATATATTCCCATTTTATATTGTTGTTTTTTATGGATACCTCAACCTTTGAATAAGTTTGTTATCAAAAATTTCAATGGCCTTGAAGTTCAAATAAAGGAAATCAGGTCATTTTGAAATCTATTCGGTTGGTCTGCATTTTTTAATTACTGAGAACTATTCAGTAATAGAGGTTTTTGTGCTTGCCGACAATAATTGCATATTACCTCCTTTCAAGAAATATAAAAACCCTTCAAAATTCAATTTGAAGGGTTTTGTTTTCCAACAACTATCAAAGTACAAATTAACTCACAACTTCTTCGTGTCTGTTACGTTCCTTAACCAATCGCTCGATTAAATCGGGTACTTTTTCAAATGCAGCTGCCAATCCGTGGGTTTTACCAGCTTCCAAAAATGAGATTTCTTCACCCTTGGTCACTAAAAATCCGATAGGTTGAATACCGATACCTGCTCCGGCTCCAGCTCCTTCTCCTTTTCGGGTTTTTCCTTCAATTCCTTCGCCTCCTCCGGAGCCAAAGCCCATACCTACTTTAATAACGGGCACACACTTAAATTCACCCAACTCAAAGGGTTCTCCGACAATGGTTTCTGTTTTGGCCTCAGACTTAATAAAGTCTGTAACCTTGTTCAGTAATTCTTCAAAATGTAATTCCATGACCTTAATTTTTAATGATTAAACAATGATTTCAACATCCTATAAGGTCTGTTCCGAATATCCAGCACCAGTCTGTTTCTATCTTCAAAATTGATATGAAAGGAAGCCACAAATTGGTTGAGCAACACAAAAACAGGATATATTTTTGCATTGGCCACATAATCGCCCGTGTCTATATCCAAATCAAATTGTTTTACCTCGAACGACTTCAAAAGCTGAAGCATTTTTTTAAAACTCACTTTCCGTTTTCGCTTGGCTTTGTTTTTTTCGGATTGTTTTTTTTGATCGATGGATTTTGTTAATGGGTAAAAACAGCGTTCATAAAAAAGGACTTTTAAACGCACCCTTAAAAGCTCTTTCTCGTCGGGTTCAAAACTCGCCTTTGCCAAGCCCCTTAACCGCGCAAAATACTTGTTTGAATCGGTGTCGATAAAAACCTGTATTGGAATAAGCAATAGCCAAAGGACCAGGAGTACAACTAACAATATTACGGCAGAAAGTATCATTAGCTTTTTGATGCAAAGGAAGTGGCCGAAAACCAAATAAACAATGACATCCGTCAGCATAACCCTTTAAAATGCAAAAAGTTAATAACTTTCGCTCCGGGCCCGAGATAATGACCAAACTCATGTTCCAAATCAGTTTTTATTGGTAATTTGAAGGCACTATTTACTACTCCAATGAAATATTCCATAGTAATCGTTTGTGTTTGCTCCATGTTATTTTCATGCAAAGACGATACGGTGAAAACCTACCCTACCAAAATGCCTCTTACCGAATCGGTATATGCATCGGCTACGGTACAGCCTGATAGTTTGTACCAAGCCTATTCCAAAGTTTTGGGTATTCTGGATAATGTCTGGGTAGAGGAGGGGGATTCTGTTAAAAAAGGTGACCCGATTCTTCAAATCACCAATACATCACCTGAACTCAACGTGCAAAATGCGCAATTGGCGTTACAACTGGCCCGTGAAAATTATGAAGGAAGGGCGGCGGTTCTCTCTAGCATTCAAGATGAAATTAGAGCCGCTACACTGAAATTGAACAACGATTCCATCAATTACTTCAGACAAAAGAACCTTTGGGACCAAAATATTGGATCCAAGGTGGAATACGATTCCAAACAACTGGCCTACGAGTTATCCCGTAGCAACCTGAACTTACTTAAAAGCAAATACACCCAAACCAAAAACGAGCTCGAAACCCAGCTTAAACAATCGGAAAACAATTATAAAACCTCTTTGACCAATTCTGGCGACTTTACCATTACGAGTAAAATTAACGGAACCGTTTATGCCATTTACAAAAATCCAGGTGAAATCATCAACACACAAGAGCCTGTTGCTGCGTTGGGCAAAACTGAAGAATTCATCATTGAACTTTTAGTGGACGAAGTGGATATTGTAAAACTTAAAATTGGACAACAAGTATTCTTAACGCTCGACTCCTACAACAATCAAGTTTTTGAGGCTACTTTGGATAAAATCTACCCTAGAAAGGATGAACGTTCCCAAACTTTTTTGGTGGAAGCTTTATTTAAATCACCCCCAAGTATTTTATACCCCGGTTTGTCCGGTGAAGGAAATATTGTTATTTCACAAAAAGAGGAGACCCTTACCATTCCAAAGGAATATCTAATTGGCGATTCCAAGGTGTTGACAGATGATGGAGAAACAACCATAACCATAGGGTTACAAAATTTAGGCCTGGTAGAGGTACTCGATGGGCTGGATGAGAAAACTGCCATTTATAAACCCGAGCCATGATCAATTGGAGCATTATATTGGGCATTGCCAAAACCCACCTACTGACAAAGATGAAATCCACCGTCACGGCCACTTTGGGAGTGACCTTTGGCATTGGGGCCTATATTACATTGGTCAGTTTTATGACGGGTTTGAATGCCATGCTTGATGATTTGGTGCTGAACCAGACCCCACATATTCATATGTACAATGAAATTAGGCCCTCCCCTATCCAACCTATTTCACGGTATCAAGGTTTTTCGGAAGCCTTACATGTTGTACATTCCATCAAGCCCAAACTAAATCAGCAAAAAATTCACAATGCCCTGCCCATTTTGAGCTATCTAAAAAAACATCCTAACGTTCGAGGGGCGACACCACAACTTCGGGCACAAATTTTTTATTTATCGGGCTCCATAGAGCTAGGGGGCAATCTTATCGGAGTAGATATTATGGAAGAGGTGAGATTATCCAATATTCAAGATAATATTGTCGAAGGGTCTCCCAAAGCCCTTAAAAACAACACCAATGGTATTTTATTGGGTGCGGGCCTTGCCAAAAAAATGTCACTTTCTGTTGGTGACCGAGTGCAAATTAGCACCGTTGAAGGAAATGTTTTTCCTTTAAAAATTGTGGGCATTTACCAAAGTGGTATTGCTGAGATAGATAATATCCAAAGTTTTGCCAACCTAAATACGGTACAGCGAATTTTAGGGGAAGCGGAAAACTACGTAACGGACATCAACATTAAATTATTGAACATTGCCGAATCAGAATCCATGGCCAGGAGCTTGGAAAAGCAATTCCATATAAAGGCCGTGGACATTAATGAGGCCAATGCTCAATTTGAAACCGGTTCCAACATTAGAAACTTGATCACCTATGCAGTTTCCATTACGCTATTGATTGTGGCAGGCTTTGGCATCTACAACATTTTGAACATGCTGATTTATGAAAAAATGAAGGATATCGCCATTTTAAAGGCCACAGGGTTCTCTGGTAAAGACGTCCAGTATATTTTTATGGCTCAAGCCATGATCATTGGGCTGTTTGGTGGCCTCTTTGGATTATTGATTGGGTTTGGGTTATCACACCTCATCGATAATGCTCCATTTGAAACGGAAGCCCTGCCCACCATCACCACCTATCCTGTCAATTTTAATCCCAACTATTATATTATTGGGATTGCCTTTGCGCTTATTTCAACATTTATTGCCGGGTATTTACCCTCCAACAAAGCAAAAAAAATAGACCCTGTTAAAATTATTCGGGGCACTTAGCACAGCTATGGACTTAGTTTTAGAAGCAAAACATATCAACAAGCATTTTCACAAGCCCAAGGATTTCCATGTGCTCAAGGATATATCTTTTAGTGTTAAAAAAGGGGAATTTGCTACCATTATGGGCAAATCGGGTTCTGGCAAATCCACTTTGCTCTATATTCTCTCCACTATGGATACAGACTATACGGGCGAATTGTACCTCAACAACCAAATGGTGACTGGAAGGTCGCAACGGGAACTATCCCGCATCCGCAACAAGAATATCGGATTTGTGTTTCAGTTCCACTATTTACTTTCTGAATTCAGTGTGATTGAAAACGTGATGTTACCGGCCAAAAAACTAGCAGAAAAATCTCAATCCGAAATTCAACGGAATGCCCTTCAAAAGCTTGAAATGTTGCACATAGGCCATTTAGCGCACCAAAAAGCATCGCGAATTTCAGGAGGTGAGAAACAACGCGTGGCCATTGCTCGAGCCCTCATCAACGACCCCTCCATATTAATGGGCGATGAACCTACGGGCAACTTGGACAGTCATAATTCCGAAAATGTGTTCACTATTTTTAAAAATTTAAAAGAGCAACAGGGATTGTCACTTTTAGTGGTCACCCATGATGAAGATTTTGCCAACCGAACTGACCGAATCATTCAAATGGAAGACGGTACCATTATGAACCATCTGGTGAACAGTTGAGAAAAATCATTTAAAACCATTCGGAATAGTCTTAAATTTATAAGATAAAACCTAAAGATCATGTTGAACTCAGAAAAAATAGGCAACGAATTTTATCAAAGCCTTGGAAAATTGTTCTATGCCGTTGCCATGGCCGATAATGAAGTTAAACCGGCAGAGGTTACAAGATTACGGCAATATGTACGTAAATATTGGCTGGATGTTGATGGTTTAGAGGATGAATTCCATACAGATGCCGCATATCAAATAGAAATAGTTTTTGATTGGCTACAAGAAGAAGAAAAAAATGCCGAAGAATATTTTGATGAGTTTAAGGAATTTTACTTGGAACATGCCGATAAATTCACTGATACATTAAAAGGATTGATTCTTGAAACTGCAGAATCCATCGCCAATTCCTTCGCAGGAAAAAACAGGGCAGAAATGTTGGCCATTTTCAAATTGAAACAACTTTTCAATCATTAAAATGTCCCTAGCCCCTTTTATCGATCATACCAACTTAAAGGCAACTGCTACACCTGCCAACATTGAACAACTATGCAAGGAAGCAATGACCTATAGTTTTTATGCGGTTTGTGTGAACGGATGTTATGTTTCTTTGGCCAAGCAAGCCTTGCAAGAAAGTAATGTAAAAGTTGCCGCCGTTATTGGGTTTCCTTTGGGGGCCATGTCCACCGAAGCTAAAGTTTTTGAGGCGGTGGATTGTGTTAAAAACGGTGCAGATGAAATTGATATGGTCATCAATGTGGGATGGCTGAAAGCCAAGAACTACGATATCGTTCGCAATGAAATAAAAACGGTTAAGGAAGCTATTGGCAATACCATATTAAAAGTAATCATTGAAACCTGCTACCTTAACGGTGCAGAAAAGGAAATAGCTTGCACTCTTTCGGTGGAAGCCAATGCCGATTTTGTGAAGACCTCTACAGGTTTTGGTACTGGAGGTGCCACTTTGGATGATGTGCAACTTATGAAACGGATTGTGGGCGACAAAGCCAAGATTAAAGCATCTGGGGGGATTAAAGATAAGGCAACGGCCCTCCGATATATTGAACTTGGGGTGAGTCGTATTGGCACATCCTCAGGACCAACATTACTATAAAACTAAAACATGAGCACGCATATTGGAGCCAAAAAAGGGGAAATTGCAGAAACCGTCTTAATGCCAGGTGACCCTTTACGTGCTAAATGGATTGCAGAGACCTTTTTGGAAAACCCTGTTTGCTACAATAAAATTCGCGGTATGTTAGGATACACTGGAACCTATAAAGGGCAACAAGTTTCAGTACAAGGCAGTGGTATGGGCATGCCTTCGGCCATGATCTATTTTCATGAATTGATCAATGAGTACGACGTGAAAAATATCATTAGGGTTGGTTCGGCGGGGTCCTATCAAAAGGAAGTTGGTCTGAACGATGTGGTTGTGGCGATGTCTGCATCCACAACTTCGGGCATCAACAATTCCAGGTTTATAAATTCGGACTATTCGCCCACTGCCAATTTTGAACTGTTCATCAAGGCCGTAAACTACGCACAAAAACATAACATTCCCTTAAAAGCTGGAAATGTGCTTTCTTCAGATGAGTTTTATAGTGATGATCCAGAAGAATACAAATTATGGGCACAATACGGAGTACTTTGTGTAGAAATGGAAACGGCAGGTCTCTATACCATCGCCGCCAAATACAATGTAAAAGCCCTCACTATTTTAACCATTTCTGATTCTTTGGTAACCCAAGAAAGTCTTTCTGCCCATGCCCGTGAAACAACCTTTAAGGACATGGTTAAAATTGCATTGGCAGCTGCTTTAGATTAAAATTCTGTAAAATTATTTGCCATCAACTGTAATTGTGGTTGGCAACTCAAAAATTTCCAATGAAAAGTAAGGCAGGGCGGCCAATAAATGGTCGAAGATATCTGCCATTACATACTCGTAGTTTTCCCAACGCTTATCGGAACTGAAGGCATAAATTTCCAAGGGAATACCTTGGGTGGTAGGTTCTAACTGACGAACCATCAAGGTCATTTTTTTATTGATGGCCGAATGGTTTTCCAGGTAATTGGTCACATATTTTCTAAACACCCCAAAATTGGTCAGGTTTCGACCATTGATCAATAATGACTTATCTATTTGATTATCGGCATTGTAGGTGTTGATTTGTTCTGACCTGACATCCATATAGGATTTTATTAACTGGATTTTGTTCAAGGCCTTGATGTCTTCCGAAGTCAGGAATTTTATGCTTTGCTGTCGAATAATCAATGCTCTTTTGATGCGTCGACCACCCGAATCTTGCATTCCCCGCCAGTTTTTGAACGAATCTGAAATAAGGGCATAGGTTGGAATAGTGGTGATGGTCTTATCAAAATTCTGGACCTTGACCGTGGCCAAAGAAATCTCAACTACATCCCCATCAGCACCATATTTATCAAAAGTGATCCAATCCCCGATTCGTACCATATCGTTGATGGTCACCTGAATACTGGCCACCAAACCCAAAATGCTATCCTTGAAAATCAACAACACAACCGCTGATGCTGCTCCCAAAGCTGTAACAAACTTCCAGACCGTAGTTTCGGTGATAATCGCAAAAATGGTTAGAATACCAATGAACCAGGCAAAAATCATAAACACCTGTACGTAGCTGTCTATGGGTTTATCCTTAAATCGAGGAAGTGTTTTTAAGTAGCCATTGATACTTTGCAATACTTTTCTGAAAATCACAAGGATCAAAAGCACAAAAAGAATGCTCATGATCTTTACGGCGACACCTTCAGCGTACTCAAAATCGGCAAATGCAACGGGTATAAACTTAAGAAAAATCAACATGGGGAGCACATGTGCCAAATAGCGGGGCACACGGTACATCACCAAAAAATTATCAAAGTTGTTTTTAGAACTTTTGGCCAACTTAATGGACACCGCCCGTAAAATTTTCCAGAGCAGAAAATCCAGCAATATGACCAAAACCAACATCCCTGCCAACAAAATGAGCAAGTTGAGATATGAGGCCCATTCCTCTCCCATTCCTGTTTCCATGAGTCGGTTGTACAACAATCGACCCAACTCCTTATCCATAAAATTCAACACTGAAAACATGGATGCAAAATTACAGTTTATAATTCAGCTTTAATACAAATTCAAATTAGATTGTCCGCTTTATTAAATCTTATCAAAAGTTGATAGCTCACTCAAATGGCTCCACAAGAATTGTAACCTAAGAAGACATGATTCACTCGGTTTTACGGTTTTGATAGCAGTCAACTGTTTTTTAAAATAATGAGATAAAAAAACATACGGAGAAACAAGGGTAGCTTTCTTATTCCATAGTCATCCCATGAATGAAAATGGTCCAGTATTCGGTAAATTCACGCGTAGCAACCAAATAGTTTTAAAAATAAGAATAGCTTACTGTGTTTTGGACAAAAAAATTATCTTTGCGAACCGAAATTTGAGCATTTCATCTCATTTTTCACAAGAGCCAAAGCCCACGTGGTGGAATTGGTAGACACGCTACCTTGAGGGGGTAGTGTTCGTAAGGACGTGCTGGTTCGACTCCAGTCGTGGGCACTTTTTAAAACGCAATCTTAATGGATTGCGTTTTTTTATACCCCAACCAGTACTACAATTAAGTCTAAAGTGTATTGAATTTTGAATATCCGGGAGGACGAACGCCATTCATTCGCAAATAGGCAACAGCTTGCGCACGATGGTGTGCTGTATGACTTTCTGCTCTTAGAATTAGATCTAAATTGGTATGACCTTCCAGATACCAAGGTTTAATTTTGTCCAACCCGTAGGTTAAGCTTTCATCGGTAACGTTATCCAAACTGGCAATTACATAATCAAACGTATTAGAAACATAGTTAGCGACCAAGGCTTTGTTTTCGTCTGGCTCCCGTTTTTGTAAATAATCTGGTTGAAATAGGTTAATAGGGTCAGGTCTATCCAAGAAAAAATCAGCCTCCATCAACGCATCAAAATCTGGATAGGTTTTGGAATCCACCAGAATACCAATAAAAGAATTGTTCGTAAACCCCAAATGCATAAAGTGCTGCGCAAAACTCATTTGTTCCATGGCAGGTCGAAATTCGAGCTCTTGCGACGGCATAGCATCCAACACAGCCAAAGTGTAGTCCTTGGATTTTTTCCATCGTTTGATTAAATCATCTATAATTGGATGGCCCAAAGATGGAAGTTTGGCAGCAATTAAAGTCAATGGTCCCAGTCCCAACAAGCCTAAAGTGAGCCTTCTTTTCATTTGGTCAGTGTTTAAATTTATAGTTTTTCCACTTCCGAAGATATATCTTTTATATCCACAACCACATGGAATTCAGGTTTTTTGGTTGTTTCCGAATGATTACTATCGAGACTGTAAATGGTAAAAACATACCTAAAAGGCCCTCTTTTCTTTTCTAATTCGGCTTGGGTCGCCACGTGGGTGTTTTCAATCTTCTTTCGGAGTCTTTTTGCTTTGTCATTGGTTCTATAAATAGCTTCCGCGGAAGCTATTTTTTCATTTTCTTCAGAAAGCCTGTTCCGAAACAATTGTTTGGCATTTAGCTGTAACTTTTGATCTAGTCTTTTCCACATCAGGGCATTTTGGGCCTCAACACTATCTAAAGTTTTCCTGCTAAGCGATACATCCATCTGAACCAAATTGATTTCCATTTCATCGGCAACAAATTCCACAGCTTTGGTAAGTCTGTAATCTTCTGTTCCCATAATCAATAAATTAAAAGTATCTTGATGTAAATTCTGCGCAAGACAAGGTGCAATACAAAAGACAAACAGGAATAAAGAGGCAAGCGTTTTAATCATGGTGAGGTTTAATAATATGTAGTAAAATACATCGATACGGAAATAAAAAAGAAAAAAATCGATATAAATCATTAAAGCGTTCACAATAATCCAAATGCACAATCCTTAAGGTGCTGAATTCCAAATAACCTTCTAAAATTTATGATAAAAAGCTAGGCCACTATTTTTTAAATTGTAAATTTGTTTAACGTTTACATTAAAAAGATGAACAACGTAAAAACATCGTTCAGTATTAGGGATATGGAGAACCTTTCCGGGATAAAGGCCCATACCATTCGTATTTGGGAAAAGAGATATAATCTGTTCAGTCCAGAAAGAACCGACACCAATATCCGCACCTATAACCTTACCAGTTTGCAAAAACTGTTGAACGTTACCTTACTTTACAACAACGGTTATAAAATTTCGAAAATAGCGAAGCTGGAAGAAGGAAAGATTCCAGCTTTGGTCAAGGATATTGTAGCTCAAAAAGCTGAAAAAAGTCACACCTTGAACTCATTTAAGTTATCGATGATCAATTTTGACCAATCGCTCTTTCTTAAAACATATAATGGCCTGTTAGGTGATAAATCGTTCACGGAAATATTCAACAAAGTTTTTATTCCGCTTTTGGAGGAATTGGGACTACTCTGGCAAACGAACACGATCAGTCCGGCGCACGAGCATTTTATCTCCAACTTGATCAAACAAAAAATTTATATCCATACGGAGCAGCTCCAAATGGAAGAGCCTACCATTTCCGACCAAGTATTTGTTCTCTTTTTGCCCGAAAATGAAATTCATGAATTGGGACTGCTTTACATTAATTACGAGTTGGCATCCAGGGGTTATAAAACCATTTATTTGGGCCAGACCATGCCTATAGATAGCTTGGAAGACCTGATTAAATATTACAACAACATCCGATTCGTGACTTATTTTACAGTATCGCCCAATAAAAATGATTTGGATGAATACTTTACAAAGTTCAAAGCCCTATTGAATAAATCTCCCAATTCCAAACTTTATACTTTGGGGTATCAAATTCAAGATATCGATACTAAAAAATTGCCAGACCATATAGAAACGTTCAAAAGCATTGAACACTTCATAAAAGCTATTTAACCATAACTATGAAAAAAGCTATTGTCGTCGGTTCTGGATTCTCTTCACTTTCTGCTGCCTGTTATTTGGCAAAATCAGGGTTTGAAGTGGAAATATTCGAAAAGAATTCAACCGTTGGCGGTAGGGCCAGACAGTTGGTTAAAGATGGTTTTACTTTTGATATTGGTCCAAGTTGGTATTGGATGCCTGACATTTTTGATAAGTTCTTTGGGGATTTTGGCAAAAAAACTTCAGACTACTACCAATTGGACAAATTGAACCCGGCTTATAAAATATTTTTTGAGGACGACACGATCACAATCGGAGATTGCATGGACGCTATTTGCGACGAATTTGAACGTATCGAATCCGGTAGCAGCAAGCACCTGAGGAATTTTATCGGTCAGGCTCAGGAAAACTACAACATTGCCATAAATAAGGTGGTATTGCGCCCAGGGCTGTCTCCCTTTGAACTTGTGACCAAGGAGACCATTTTAAAGGTTGACCAATTTTTTAAAACCATCAGTCAAGAGGTACGCAAGCGCTTTAAAAACCCAAAACTGGTTTCCACTTTGGAGTTTCCCGTACTATTTTTGGGCGCTAAACCCAGTAATACCCCTTCTTTTTACAACTTTATGAACTTTGCCGATTTCGGTTTGGGAACTTGGCATCCTAAAGGAGGCATGTATGAAATCATTAAAGCCATGAAAAGTTTGGCCGAAGAGCTTGGAGTTCAGATCCATACCGATAGTCCGGTCAGCAACATACTTGTTTCAGATGGTGAAGTTTTGGGCATTCGCTCCAAAGGGAAAAGCCATATTGCAGATTACGTGATCAGTGGAGCCGATTACCACCACTCGGAAACATTATTGGATAAAAAGTACCGACAATACTCTGAATCGTATTGGGAAAAAAGAACTTATGCACCATCATCGTTGTTATTTTATATCGGTTTCGATAAAAAATTACAGAATATAGAACATCACAATTTATTTTTTGACACGGATTTTGAAGTACATGCGCAAGAAATTTATGACGACCCGCAATGGCCAAGTAATCCTTTGTTCTATGTAAACTTCCCTTCTAAAACCGACGCCAGCATGGCCCCAGACGGGCAAGAGACCGGTTTTTTTCTGGTTCCCATTGCCCCAGGTTTAGAGGATACACCCGAATTGCGAGAGCAATATTTTGATATTGTGATAGATAGATTTGAACGATTGACCAATCAACAAATCAAAAAATCTATTATATTCAAGGAAAGTTTCTGTGTAAACGACTTTGTTGAACAGTACAATTCCTACAAAGGGAATGCGTATGGTATGGCCAACACGTTGAAACAGACTGCTTTTTTGCGACCTAACCTCAAAAGTAGTAAGGTAAAAAATTTGTTTTTTACCGGTCAGCTGACGGTTCCAGGGCCAGGAGTACCCCCCTCCCTAATTTCAGGGAAATTGGTAGCTGATTTAATCACCAAAACCATTAACAAATGAAAACTATTTTTGATGATGTTTCTTACAATTGCAGCAAAATTGTAACCCAATCTTACAGTACTTCATTTTCATTAGCCACTAAAATGTTGGCGCCTTCCATTAGGGCGGACATTTATAACATTTACGGTTTTGTTCGCTTTGCGGATGAGATTGTGGACACTTTCCATGAGTATGATAAGGCTAGGTTGTTTGAAGATTTTGAAAAGGACATGAACTTGGCGATTGAGCATAAAATCAGTCTTAATCCCATTTTAAATGCCTTTCAGCATACCTATCATCAATACGACATTCCACATCACTTGGTGGAGGCTTTCATGAAGAGTATGCGCATGGACCTCACTAAAAAGAAATACCTCACTTTTGAGGAGTATAGAGAATATATTTATGGATCTGCCGATGTGGTGGGACTCATGTGCCTTTGTGTTTTTGTGAAGGGTGACAAGGAGAAATATGAGGAATTGAAGGAATCGGCCATGGCTTTGGGTTCAGCGTTTCAAAAGGTGAACTTTTTACGTGACCTAAAAGCAGATTTTGAAGATTTAAATAGAACCTATTTTCCAAACACCAACCTATTGGAACTGGACGAAACTTCGAAAAAACGCATTGTTGATGAAATAAAAGCTGATTTTGCCCTAGGTTATTCTGGTATTGTTAAATTGCCCGAACAAGCTAAATTTGGGGTGTACACAGCCTATCGATACTACAAAAAATTACTGCACAAACTACAGGCTACCCCTCCTCTTGAAATTAAAAATGCGAGAATAAGAGTACCCAATTACCAGAAAATAGGGTTGTTGGCACAGTCTTATGTAAACTATAAACTACAATTGGTACAATGAACATAGCAATTTGGATACTGATATTTTTGGCCACCTTTTGCTTTATGGAATTTATGGCGTGGTTTACGCACAAATATGTGATGCACGGCTTTTTATGGACCTTGCATCGCGACCACCACAAAAAGGACCACGACTCGTGGTTTGAGCGTAACGATGCCTTCTTTATCTTCTATGCCGTGGTTAGCATGTGTCTCTTTTATTTGGGAAGCTACACTTCTTTTTGGTATGGATGGCCCTTGGGTTTTGGTATTTTAGCCTATGGCATTGCCTATTTTTTGGTTCATGATATTTTTATTCACCAGCGCTTTAAAATGTTTCGGAATGCCAATAACCGATATGCCAGAGCGGTACGAAGAGCCCATAAAATGCATCACAAGCACTTGGGTAAAGATGATGGGGAATGTTTTGGAATGTTGGTGGTTCCCTTTAAATACTTTAAGAACAACTAACCTATTCCGCCAATAATTGGTCTAAAAGTTCGCGGGTAGGTGATGAGTTCCAGTTTACGGCACCTTTTTCTTCCACTACTATTTTGCCACTCTTACTGATCACAAAAGAAGCTGGTATTGTAGTGCTATCCATTTCAGGTGGTGTTGGAGAAGCTTGAAAATAAACCGGAAGTTCATACCCTTTTTTCTTGATAAAAGCCGCTACTTTTTCCTTTTCATCATTGGCCACGAAGGCAAAAACCACTTTATCCTGATAATCCGCATATAAATCTGCAAAGCTTGGAAGCTCTGCCACACATGGAGGACACCAAGTGGCCCAAATATTTACCACCACCACTTTTCCTTGGGTTGAGGCAAAAGAAAATCGGTTTCCTTCCAAATCTACCAAGTCCCAACGGTAATTTTCCAAAGTAACCTGCTCATCACCATCCACCTCATCAGCATTCATCACAAACATCTTGATTTTGTTTACCATTACGCGTGCATGGAATCCCACTGGAGTGAATAAAATCAATAGAATGGCCAATATCCAGATGCCATTGCTCATTTGTTCCTTTGTGATTTTCATTTTGATTATTCTGCAATCAATGTATCCAACAGTTTGTAGACCTTATTTGTAGTCCAATCCGCAATACCCTCTTTATGTATTACGATATTTCCTGATTTATCTATCAAATAAGACGCTGGCACCTCACTGGCATCCAACGGCATTTTTTCGCCAATAATCAAATAAGTTACTGGAAACGTAAACTCATGTTCGGCCATAAAAGCCTCAACTGGAGCCTGCTCTTCATTTGTAATGATATAGAAGTCCATTTGACCCTTATACTTATCATATAGTTCTTGAATGCTCACCAATTCCGCTTCAGAAGGTAGTCGCCAAGAAGCCCAAAAGTTTACAAAAACCACCTTGCCTTTAGATTTTTCAAAATTAAAGAAGTTCCAATCGGCATCCTTGAGTTTCCAATCGTAGTCGGTGATTTTTTGTCGTTCCGAAGCTTCAATCACGTGGGGTGAAAATGAAAAAATACGATTCAACAAAAGCTTCCCATAATATCCCATTGGGGTAACAAAAAAGGATAGCACAAAAAGGAACAAAATAATATTGAGTACCGACTTTTTACTGATTTTCATCTATTGGGGATTTCGTAAAAATTAAAAACTCCTGACAGCTTTTACCCTATCAGGAGTTCCTACAAATTATTTAGATACAATTAAGCATTCTGCTTTTTGATCAAGTTCAATGCTGAACCTTCATTAAACCATGCAATTTGAGCATTGTTGTATGAGTGGTTGGCAATTACAGTGTCCTTGCTGCCATCCGCATGCACTACCTCAATGGTCAATGGCTTATCTGGAGCAAATTGATCAATGTCCAAAAAGTTGAAGGTATCATCTTCTTGAATCAAATCGTAATCACTCTCATTAGCGAAAGTCAAGGCCAACATCCCTTGTTTTTTCAAGTTGGTTTCGTGAATCCTTGCGAAAGATTTCACCAAAACAGCGGCTACGCCCAAGTGACGTGGCTGCATGGCTGCGTGCTCCCTTGAAGAACCCTCTCCATAGTTATGGTCACCCACAACGATGGTTTTGATTCCTGCTTTTTTGTATTCACGTTGGGTATCTGGCACTCCACCGTACTCTCCGTTCAATTGATTTTTAACAAAGTTGGTTTTTTGGTTGAAAGCATTCACAGCTCCAATCAAAGTATTGTTGGCGATATTGTCCAAATGACCTCTATAACGCAACCATGGTCCAGCCATAGAAATGTGGTCTGTGGTACATTTTCCAAAAGCTTTGATCAACAACTTCATCCCTTGAAGGCTTTCTGGAGTTATTGGCTCGAACGGCGTCAACAGTTGCAAACGCTCAGAATCAGTCGCAACGATTACATCTACTCCACTTCCGTCTTCCACGGGATCAACATATCCGTTCTCTTTTACTTCAAATCCTTTTGGTGGCAATTCCCAGCCTGTTGGCTCATCCAACATTACCTCTTCACCATCCTCATTGATCAAGGTGTCCGTCAATGGATTGAAATCCAAACGACCTGCAATGGCAATAGCAGCCGTCATTTCTGGGGATGCTACAAAAGCGTGTGTATTTGGGTTACCATCGGCGCGCTTGGCGAAGTTACGGTTGAAGGAATGCACAATACTGTTCTTTGGTGCATTCTTTGGGTCTTCGTAACGTCCCCACTGACCAATACATGGTCCACAAGCATTGGTAAAAATTTTGGCATCCAATTTTTCAAAGATTTCCAAAATTCCATCACGCTCCGTGGTATATCGTACCTGTTCAGAACCTGGATTGATTCCGAATTCAGCTTTTGTCTTTAATTTTTTATCCAAAGCTTGTTGTGCAATGGACGATGCTCTCGACAAATCTTCATAAGAAGAGTTGGTACAAGAACCTATCAATCCCCACTCTACTGCCAATGGCCAATCGTTAGCTATCGCCTTATCGGTCATAGTACCTACTTCGGTAGCCAAATCTGGAGTAAAAGGTCCGTTTAGCAAGGGCTTTAATTCAGACAAGTTGATTTCAATCACTTGGTCAAAATATTGCTCTGGGTTAGCATACACTTCTGGGTCAGCAGTCAAATGCTCTTTAATTTCATTTGCAGCATCGGCCACATCAGCTCTATCGGTAGCTCTCAAGTAGCGCTCCATAGACTCATCATATCCGAAAGTTGAAGTGGTTGCTCCAATTTCAGCACCCATGTTACAAATGGTTCCTTTTCCTGTACATGACATGGAAGTGGCTCCTGGGCCAAAATATTCTACAATTGCTCCAGTTCCTCCCTTTACGGTTAGGATTTCAGCAACTTTTAGGATTACATCTTTTGGTGCAGTCCAACCAGAAAGTTTTCCGGTCAATTTTACACCGATCAATTTTGGGAATTTCAGTTCCCAAGCCATACCGGCCATTACATCCACAGCATCGGCACCACCAACACCTATGGCCACCATTCCCAATCCACCGGCATTAACGGTGTGGGAGTCGGTACCGATCATCATACCTCCAGGGAAGGCATAATTTTCCAATACTACTTGGTGAATAATACCAGCTCCTGGTTCCCAGAAGCCGATTCCGTATTTGTTGGAAACCGAACCTAAGAAATCAAAAACTTCCTTACTGGTCTCATTAGCATGTTTTAAATCGGTTGCAGCACCTTCCTTTGCTTGAATCAAGTGGTCGCAGTGTACAGTTGTTGGAACGGCCACTTTATCTTTTCCGGCCTGCATAAACTGCAACAAAGCCATCTGAGCGGTAGCATCTTGGCAAGCGATTCTATCTGGCGCAAAATCAACATAATCTTTGCCACGGGTAAACTTTGTGGTCGGTGTACCATCCCAGAGGTGGGAATACAATATTTTTTCAGCTAAAGTCAATGGTTTACCAACCAGTTCCCGGGCTTTATCTACACGTTCCCCCATGGAAGCGTAGACACCCTTAATCATGTCTATATCAAATGCCATTCTATTAAATGAATTTTAAGATTTTAGTAATTTGGTAAATTTACTAAAATGCTAAGTATTTTGGAATTAGAATCAACCTAAATAATTGGCAAAAGTTTGATATCTATAACAAATGGGAGATGATGGCTTCTTCTGAGATGCCTTCGGCTTCTGCTTTGTAGTTTTTTAGAATCCTATGTCGAAGTATACCAACAGCTACCGCTTTTACATCTTCGATGTCGGGAGAGAACTTACCATGTATGGCGGCATGGGCTTTGGCGGCCAACACCAAATTCTGTGAAGCCCTTGGTCCAGCCCCCCAATCCACATAATTATTCACATAATCGGAAGCGCTTTCCATGCCCGGTCTAGTACTGTGCACCAATCGCACGGTGTAATCCACCACATTATCCGCAATTGGGATTCTGCGCACCAAATGCTGTACTTCGATAATCTCCTCGGCATTGAAAAGGCTATTGATACTTACCTCGTCATCTGTGGTGGTAGATTTCACCACTTGGATTTCTTCTGCGATGGATGGGTATTTTAATTCAATAGCGAACATGAACCTATCCAACTGTGCTTCGGGAAGCGGATACGTCCCCTCTTGTTCTATCGGGTTTTGTGTAGCCAATACAAAGTATGGCTTGTTGAGCTTGTGTTGTTTTCCGGCAATGGTCACCGCTCGTTCCTGCATGGCCTCTAATAAGGCGGCTTGGGTTTTTGGCGGGGTTCTGTTGATTTCGTCGGCAAGGATGATGTTTCCGAAAACAGGCCCCATGATAAATTTAAAGTTACGGTCCTTGTCCAACACCTCACTTCCCAAAATATCACTGGGCATTAAATCGGGCGTAAACTGAATGCGTTTAAAATCCAGTCCTAAAGTTTGCGCAATCGTGTTGACCATTAAGGTCTTTGCCAAACCGGGAACACCAATTAAAAGGGAATGTCCTCCTGTATATATGGACAGTAGTATTTGTTCAATTACCTGTTCTTGGCCAACAATGACCTTGGCAATTTCCTTTTTAAGTTCTTGGTGTTTTTTAACTAGATTTTCAACGGCAGTTACGTCAGACATTCAATTACTCTTTTACCCAGTTGTTTGCAAAATCGCAGCTTCTGTTATACTCGTTCACATGGATATAAGTGTCCTCGATATGCTCCTCCATCCACTCCTTAATGGCCTTAAATTGTTTTTCACGCAAGGCCAATTCTTGGATTTTAAGGTAATCTTTCGCGAAATCCGCCTTATGCTCGTCGTAGCGATTGGAGATTTTCATGATTTTCAACTTGGGAGCCCCTCCCCTAGGATCATCCTCACGAATCGGTCTTGAAATTTCACCATCCTTCAGGTTACGCACTTGGTTATACAAGCTTGGGTCCATTTTGGTCAATTCAAAACGGGAATCGAAGTTGATCGGGTTACGCAACAAACCTCCATCAAACTTGGTCTCTTTTTCATCTGAGAAATTAAGTGCTGCCTCGGCAAAAGTGTATTTACCATCTATTACTTGCTGACGGATGCTATCCAATTCGGTCATTGCCTTGTCGATAGCGCTTTGTGGAATTTCTGGTATCATTAGGATGTGACGAATATCTCTTTCCTGTCCTCTGATTTTCTCCACATAAATGATATGATAACCAAAGGTCGTCTCAAAAGGCTCTGAAACCTCACCCTCCCTTAAGCTGAAGGCCACGTCTTTAAATTCCTTTACAAATCCTGTTTCCTTGGTGATGCTATAAAAACCACCATTTGGTCTTGAACCTGGGTCTTGTGAATGCAAAATTGCCTTTACTCGGAAATTACCATCATTCTCCACCACATCTTGCCTAATTTCTTTTAGAGCATTGATCACCTTTTGCTTCTCCTCTTCTGGAGCTTCGGGTTGTTTTACAATTTGGGCAATTTCGAGTTCGGCTCCAAACACCGGTCTTTCATCCTCTGGAATCTTATAAAAGAACTGACGCACTTCTTCTGGGGTTACCTCAACCCCTTCAACAATTTTACTTTGCATTTGCTCGGACAACATACGAAGCTTGTTGATTTCAAAGAGCTCTTCGCGAAAACTTTCCATGTCGGGCTTTTTATAATAGCGCAACATTTTTTCCACACTACCAATTTGCTGCGAAAGTTGTTGAATTTGGGAATCACTCTGTGCATTCACTTGATCATCGCTCACCAACAAACTATCCTGTATCGCTTGGTGCGCATACAATCTATCTTCCATCAATTTGCCCAATAGACCGCAACGGGTAACATCTTCCGTAGAGGCTCCTTGGTTTTGAAGGTCTATTAAGGTTTTGTCGATATCAGACTCCAAAATCACATAGTCGCCGATTACGGCTGCAATTCCATCCAATTTTACTCTATTGGCACTGGCCGTGGTATCCTTGGATGCCAACGCCTGATCTGTTTCTTGTGCTTGCGCGGTCATGGTCAATCCCAGAAACGCTAGTGCAAAAATTCCGTTAGTTTTTATTTTCATAAACCTCAAATTCATTCTTCTTAATAGCTTCATCTATTATTTCGGTTTCCAATTTTTTTACGTAGTTCAATCGTCTGCGGTTCAATATCAATTGTTTGATATCGGGCTCTACATATTCAAATGGTGCTGTATCGTTGACTTCCAATACGTTGGTCACCATGCCCAAATATACCTCTAAGGAGTCTTGCAACTCAAAAAATTGTGATTTTTTTAAGTTCGACCCTTCATTTAAGGATGTTAATGGCGGAATTTCCTCAATTACTCTGGAAGCACTCACCCAAATGGAATCGTTAAAATGTATTTTTTTGAACTGCACCGCAATGGAATCCAAATAGGTCTTATCTGAATCACTCCAATTTCTGATTTTGTTCTTTACCCCTTCAAGATCTAAAAATTGGTTGGACATGCCCACAAACCGCAGCTGGACCAACTTTTCGCGTAGCCTAAAGTTTTCCATCTCACGTTCGTAATACTCTTGAAGCTGGTTCTTGGTAACGGCCGTATCTTGTGCTTGCATCACCAAGGCTTCAATATAGGCACGGGTGTACAAGTCGGCCCTATAATCGGAAACCAACCTATCGAATTCGGCCAGTTTTTCTTCCGGTAAATTAATCTTGGACTTGGACAGCAATAACTGTTTGGAAGCCCAATTATTTATATAATTGGTCACAAACAAAGCACTGTCTTGGGCAGACATATCATCCTGTACCAATCGGGCAATGTCTTCTTTGTATAAATATTTTTCCCCGACCCTGGCCAACGGCTGTCCTTCTTCCTCTTTATTGAAAAAATCCCCACACGAGGTGAGCAGCAATCCACTAAGCACAAAGAGAAAAGTCAGGCTATTTTTTTGGAGCTTAAGCATTTCGCAAAAATAACAATTAGAAACTCCCCAACAAGAAGGTTTCAATTTCATTAACAGATTTTTTTATCGAAGGTAGATGGGCAGAAATTCTTACTTTAGTGCCAAAGCCAATCTAATGAAGTATACCACAGAAATCGTAGTTGCTGTTCCCAGGGACGAATTCATTAAAAAAATGGATAATCCTGATTACATGAAACACTGGCAGCGTGGACTTGTTAGTTTCGAACACCTTTCCAAAATACCGGGACAAGAAGGAGCACAAATGAGCTTGAACTATCAAATGGGAAAGCGGAAGATGAGCATGGTGGAGACCATCATCAAAAAAAATCTACCTGATGAAATGCACACAACCTACGACACCAAAGGTGTGCACAATATTCAGAAAAATTATTTTAAGGAGGAAGATGGCAAAACCCGTTGGGTTTCTGAATCTGAATTCCAATTTTCGGGATTGGGAATGAAATTAATGGGACTTTTGATGCCCGGAGCCTTTAAAAAACAGAGTTTAAAATATATGGAGGACTTTAAGGCCTTCGCAGAGGAAGGAATATCCGTAACCAATTCATAAAACATGGAAAAAGTATTGGACAGAAAAATTAAGATCATTTGGGATTTTAGAGGTCCTGGAGCTGCCCACACGGCAGAGCACTATAAAAAACACTTGGAGGAATTTGTTATGATCGAAGAGCTTAAATTCGACCTCTCGGGTGTAGAGCATTTTGGTCCCACCCACAGTATTGCCTTTTTAGTAGTGGCCGAATTCGAGCTTAAAGAAATTAGGGATATTCTAAAACCTCATCGCGGACAGGTCTATACAGGAAATGTTTAGACTGTTTCAATAAAAAAATGGGACATTACCTTTGGTAACCAACCCTAGGCAACATCCCACTTTCCGGACCTATGGTCCATATAAATCAAGAAACCTCAACCAACCATTTCTGGTTGTTCATTCCAATTTTCATTGGCCAAGAGGACTTGGTCAAAATCGACTCCTTCAATGGGAACAAGTTGTCCACTCGCCTTATCCCATTCTATTCGGCGACCCAATTTCCATGACAACCCTGCCATGTGAGCTGAAATGGCCTCATCAAAACCTTCGTTGATTCCACAACTAACTTTACCCCCATTTTTGATAACGCTCAACCATTCGCGCATGTGCAGAAAGGTTGAATCCACGCGAACTCCATTGATGTAAGTCCACATCAAGCCTTTATCTGCAAAATATTGTGAAGTGGCCGAAGACACGGCATCTGTGGAACTCGCCGCAGGGTCGTACTGATAAATGGGCACATTTGGTCTCATTTTTTCAGCTTCCAACATCTCGGCATAACGAGTAGAAGCGCCATCGGGCCAAACGGTAAGTCTATTTCCCAATTCCATGGTGGCATCATGCCCCATTAAAATGGTGGGACGGTTAAACCCGTTGCCCAAGGTGGCACTGTAACAAAAGGTCATCCCTTTTTCTTTGCCTTTTGCTTGACTGCTACCGGTGCTGAAATCCGGAAATTCCATGTTCACCTGAATCACATCAGGAACATTTCTACCATCATTATGGGTGTAAACTCCGCCTGAGGCACTTACCGATGATGGAATCCCCATATTGAGTACGCAATTTAATCGGTCGTAATCGTGGGTCAACAGGTCACCCGAAAGTCCAGAGCCATATGCCCACCATTTACGCCACCTAAAAAAGTTATTTTTATTGAACGGCACCTTTGGTGCTGACCCTAGAAACTGTTTCCAATCGATGGTTTCAGGGCTGGCTTTTTCATGAATATCATAGTTCCAGGCTCCATTATCGTCATTTCTGTTGGTATTGGTTTGAATGAGTGAAACATGTCCAAGCGTTCCTTTTTCAACTATATCCCTAGCTGTACTAAAACTTAAAGTTTGCCTATGCTGATGCCCAACTGCAAATACCGCATTCGATTTTTCAGCAGCTTCGCGGAGCAAGTAGGTTTCGCCCACGGTATGCGTCATAGGTTTTTCCACATACACGTGCACGTCATTATTTAAAGCTTCAATCGACATGGGTGCATGCCAATGGTCTGGCGTGGCAATCACCACAGCATCCACATCACCGCTTTGAATCATTTCTTGATGGGTGAGGTATCGTTTTATTTGATTTTCCTCTGTGGAAAATGCTTTGATGAAATTCTCTGCCCTAACATCGAACACATCACAAATACCGACCAATTTCACATTGAGCTTATCTTGCTTTAAAAAATCCTCCAAAGCTTTATGTTCCGGGTTTTCCAAATTGGCCAATCGCTGTTCTTCTATCCATTCCGGAGTTGCAAATCCCAATGCGCGGGTCAATTGTTCTCCTCGAATACCAAAACCGATTACCCCAATTCTTACGGGTTCACCCCCAATTCCAGGAACTGCTGGTGGCAAGGAAGGGGTAATATTCAGTTGTTCCAATATTTCTTCACGACTACTTCTGGACCCGGTAACCTTAGAAGCTCCTGCCCACCAAACTGCCCCAAGTATGGGAAGTCCTCCCAATCCTATTAAAAGGTCTCTTCTTGTCCACTTCATGTTTTTTGAATTTTGAGTTTATTATTTCTTAAGTAGTCGAGTCCAAAATACCTTCCCGTTGGCATTTGATAAATTACAAGACATGCGACCAATTCAATCAAGTTTTTATTGACCAACCAGTAGCTTCCTTCCACATTTATTTGAGTTAACCCGGGAAATGGTGGATGCGCCATAAAGTAGAGCGCCAAAAGACCCATGCCCACAATGGCGCCCAAGCGCTCGAAAATCCCTAAAGTGAAGGTAATCCCGACCACCATTAGCGCCACAATATTTAATGTATTTATCAAACCGATATTTACATTCCCCAATAAAAAGGTGAAAAACCAATCAAAAGGTCCTTGTGCCGTAGCGAGGTACCCAAAAGAGGTCCATTCGGGGTTGTACATTTTCACAACGCCCTCAAATAAAAAATGCCACCCAATAAGAATACGGAGCAGGGTAACACTTATGTTTAACTTTTTTAGATTTTGTTCCATAATTGCAGATTATTAGTTGTATTCCAATACCCTTTTGCAACAAGCCAACACGCCTAATACAAAAGAGGGTCAAGAGTTCTTAAAATTTAGATTAAAAGTATCAAAAGGCACTATCAGAAACCATGACCATTGTCATGAAATATCATAATTCCTAAAATGCCTTACAAGCCATTGCAAAAGGTTAAAAGCCTGATTTCTCATATTTTGAAATTACGGATTTTCCAAGGATTGTATCGAATTTTACCAATTTGTCGACCATGGACAAGTCTTTTTTTGAATATGATTTTTATTTCTCAATACTTTCCCTACTCCCTTTTTTTTTATGATGTTCGCCGTACCAAACCATACTTTTATCAGGGCCTGTGAGGCAAATTGAACTAGACATCGAATACCTTGAGCAACGTTTTCCCAACGGTGTCATCACCACCTACCAAAAAGGCCACGTAATTTGCAATATTCACACCAAGGTCCAAACTTTCAGGTGGCTGTTGCAGGGCACATTCGATTATTTCACATCGGTTGAAGCACCGGAGAACGAAGTGCTTGTCTGCCAAATTTCAGAACCCATGAGTACATTGGGACTCAATGGACTGAATGAACGAAAACGCTACACCTATAAAATTGTGGTTGCTTCTGACGAAGCCATTTTTTTTGAAGTACCGATTGAGGATGTATCAAATTACCTGCAAGAAGATTATGAAAATAAGCTGCTTTCCAAAATATGCAGTTCACTTTACCATCAACTCAGACAAGCTCTATTAAAACAAACCGACCTACTCCAAGCTGCCCGATACCGTCCTTTGCAAAAAGACCGAGCATTTTTTGTAAGCCCAGAAGCTGAAAAATCGGAAGTGGTTTCCTTAATGCGCCGTTCCCCATTTTTGGACCATTTTGAAGAAAGACAGCTCTCGAAAATAGCCTCCATCGCAGAACGGAGGGAATATGAGCCTGACGAAGTCCTCTATATTCAAGATAGATTGACCAATGGTCTGTTTATTCTTATTCATGGTGAAGTCGCCATAAAGCGATTGGAAGGGAATATTGAGATCCGCCAAAGAGCCATTAACAATACAGGATTTATTTTTGGTTGGTCGTGCACCATGGGTGAAAAGGATATTTGCTCCGCCGTTACCACCCAAAAAACATCGCTTTATTTCATCCATCAAAAAGACTTGCTATCCCTGTTCCAAACAGATAAAATATTTGCCCAAAGCTTTTTTATGCGGTTGCTATGGTTAATGGGCAATCAAATCAATGCGGCTTTTGTGCGTTACGTCGGACTTTTAGGAAAACACAATTTGCAAGCGGTTTTTCAATTGATCGAGAACAATAAATCCCGATTGGCACTTTCATCCCCCCTGCATCAGGTTGCCCATTTACTTTCCAACACCAATACCAAACAATTGGCCTACGATGCCCTATCTGATTTGATCAGTAATGGCTCGCATTTGGAAAGACACATTGCTTCCTTAAGTTTGGAACTCCTTCAAGAGGACATGCAAGAGCTAAAGTTTGCCAAAGGCCTGCAACATATTTATGAAACGGTTGCGGAAAAACACAGTAATGACTCCGAAGCCATCCGTAAAGCCTGCGCCAAAGCCACTAGTCAAGTATTCGACCATGCTCCTTATCATATTGAAGGTTGGGAAAACCTCCCTGAAAAGAGCGGTTGTATATTTATATACAATCACCTGTATAACCACTCCTATTACACGCTGAACAATAAGTTTCAAATCACCTTGGACTCTCATTTTATCAGCGCTAAAATTTTGAATGATAAATATGGTTCCCCTGGAATTAGAACGGTTCGCATTGGTCGGGGACAGGAATATGGACATCAGAATTATTACAACAAATTGGGATACATTAATGTCTACACCAAGGAATCCGAAACAGTTGACAAAAAAAGTAAAAAGGAAACCCGAAGTATTTTTTATCAAACTGCTGCTGATTGTTTGAAAAATGGACAGAATTTGGTGATTAGTCCAGAAGGCACATCCTATTCGACCGAAGAATCGCCAGGACCATTTAAAATGGGGGTGTTTAAACTAGCCATGACGGCAGAACCAGAACCTTATATTGTCCCCTTGGTGTTGGCGAATTTTGACAAAAGAATTTCCAATGGGCCGCTGTATTGTAAAATTCTACCAGCATTTAACCTAAGTGAAAAGCTTCCCAACAACGACATGGATTCGCTGTCCAAGTTTGTAAAGTATTACCAAGAATGCTATAAAAACTATGTGGACCAAGCTCGAAAACGGGCCGAAGAACTCTTGATGGCTCCAGTTTCCACCATTTCGGAAGAGCCACCAGAAATTTGGCGGAACGAAATCAAGCGATTAAAACGTCGAGTGGCCACATTGAAGGAAAAAGAAGACCTCATTATTTTTTATGGCAGTTCTTCCGTACGACTTTGGGTGAGCATGAAAAAAGATCTGGAGCCTTTTAATGTGATGAACCTTGGTTTCGGTGGCTCCACTTTTGCTTGGTGCATCCATTATTTTGATGAAATTTTTGAGGGTGCAACCCCGAGCAAAATTGTGCTCTATGCGGGAGAAAATGATCTTCATCAAGGTAAAACGCCCCAAGAGGTATTGAACGATTGCAACAAACTGGTTGGCCTCATCCAAAAAAAATACCCTGGAGTTCCTTTGGCCTTTGTGAGTTTAAAACCCAGTATTGAACGCGAGGCCATGATTCCATTGATCATTGAAACCAATATTTTACTCTCCAAATATGTCATCGGGGAATTGAATGCGCAGTTCATCAATGTTTTTGGGCAAATGATTACGGCTGACAACCGTCCCAAACCCGAACTTTACATGTCCGACGGGTTGCACTTAAACAAAAAAGGGTATGCCATTTGGAGCGAAGTGATTAAAACTGCTTTGCTTTCCGCGGAAAATCCTGTGGAGCCGGAAAGCATCAACCTATTACAAGACCGTTAGGCAGGTTCGCCGTACAAATCGTAATCGGTGGCATCCACAATTTTAATGTTGACAAAATCACCAATCTTCACATAGTGTTTGGTGGCATCTATCAGCACTTCATTGTCCACATCGGGTGAATCAAACTCAGTACGTCCCACAAAATGATTGCCTTCTTTTCTATCGATGATACAACGGAAGGTCTCGCCAATTTTTTCTTGGTTCAATTCCCAAGAAATCTGCGATTGAATTTCCATTATGGCATTTGCACGCTCTTGTTTTACCGCTTCAGGAACATCATCTTCGAGATTATAGGCATGGGTATTCTCCTCGTGACTGTAGGTAAAACAGCCCAAACGCTCAAAACGCATTTCCTTTACCCAATCTTTCAAAATCTGGAAATCTTCTTCGGTTTCTCCAGGGTAGCCAACAATCAACGTGGTACGAATTGCCATTTCGGGAACTGCAGCTCTAAATTCTTGAAGCAACTTGGTGGTTTTGGCTTGGGTAGTCCCGCGACGCATACTTTTAAGTATGGCATCAGAAATATGCTGCAACGGAATGTCGATGTAGTTACAAATCTTGGGCTCATTGCGCATCACCTCCAAAACATCCATCGGGAATCCTGTTGGGAATGCGTAGTGTAAACGGATCCATTCAATGCCCTCCACTTTCACCAATGCCTGTAGCAATTCGGCCAAGTTTCGTTTTTTATACAAATCAAGACCATAATAGGTAAGGTCCTGTGCAATCAAAATCAATTCTTTTACCCCTTTGGCAGCCAATTTTTCAGCCTCTTGCACCAAATCCTCAATCGGAGTACTCTTGTGTTTTCCGCGCATTAATGGGATGGCACAAAAGGAACAAGGTCGGTCGCAACCTTCTGCAATTTTTAAATAGGCATAGTTTTTCGGGGTAGTGGTCAACCGCTCGCCGATCAGCTCGTGCTTGTAATCCGCCCCAAGGGCTTTCAATAAATTGGGCAGGTCACTGGTTCCAAAATATTCATCCACATTCGGAATCTCCTTTTCCAAATCTGGCTTATAGCGCTCACTCAAACACCCTGTCACAAAAACCTTGTCCACATCACCGGATTCCTTTTTCTGAACGTACTCCAAAATGGTATTGACGCTTTCCTCCTTGGCATTGGCAATAAATCCGCAGGTGTTGATCACCACCACATTGCCTTCCTCTTCATGAGCGACCTCTTTGTTGTTGGCTCGCAATTGACCCATTAACACTTCGGAGTCGTAGACATTTTTGCTACAACCCAAGGTTACCACATTGATCTTGTTCTTCTTTAAGGATTTTGTCCGCATAGCTGCTATAATTGGGGTGCAAAAATACAACAACACAGCGCATTATAATTGTATTCCTTAATTATTTTAAAAAGAGCTGTGAGCAGTATTAATCTTTGTAACCTACTGGAATTTTCCTTGCATGGGTCAAATCTTCATAGGCTTTCCCAATTCTTAAAAGGAGGACTTCTGTAAACGGCTTTCCAATCAATGTCAACCCTTTGGGTTGCCCTGTTGGCATATAGCCCATCGGAATTGTGAGTGCGGGATATTCGGCAACGGCGGCATAGCCTGCATGGTAATTGTTTATACTCAACACGGCATCCAGTTGCTTCTCTTCCATGATTTTGAAGAACGCCCTCCCAGATTCCATCAAATTCTCTTTGATGATTTCAAATTGTTCCGCTGTAGTGGTATCGGCCAAAATACCGTCAAAACTGCCTTGACCATAGGGAATTCGAACCAAGGAGTCCTGTTTGTTGAATTCCACCACATCAGCCACCGAAGCCACTTTTACCACGTCTTTGTTTTTCACTTGTGATTCGATATAGGCAGGTAAATCTGCTCGCATATCCAAGTTCAACAAGGTGGTAAATCCATCCAATGGCACATTGTCAGGCTCAAACTCGATGACTTGGGCTCCTGCATTACGCAAAATTTCGACATTGGCAGCATACAGGAAATCTCTTTCCAAAAGATTTTTCATTACACCCAAGCGGATTTCACTTAATGTTACTGGTGCTTCCCAAGCCGATGTGATGTCTGCTTCTGGAGCTACGGATTTAAAATCGGCTTCATCCTTGCCCAACATGGCATCCAACAAAATGGCATTATCGGTCACGTTTTTGGTCATTGGGCCAGGCGTATCCAACGTACTTGAGATGGGAACAATTCCCGTTCTGCTCAACAATCCGATAGTCGGTTTTAAACCTACGATAGAACTGCTGCTTGAGGGTGACAAAATACTGCCCGAAGTTTCTGTGCCAACCGCACCCACCGCATAGTTTGCAGCGGTTGAAGTGCCGCTTCCTGCGCTGGAACCCCCTGTATCAAAGACCCGTCTTCCGTAAGGATTCAAGGTTTGTCCGCCAACAGCACTCTGACCGTTGGGGCAGCCTTGACAAATAAAATTGGCCCATTCACTTAGGTTTACTTTCCCTAAAATCAAGGCACCCTTTTCTTTCAATCGTTCCACAATAAAGGCATCATCGGTTTGATTTTCCCTTAAGGCAATCGCTCCTGCCGTGGTGTGCATTTCTGCAGTCCCGACATTATCTTTCAACAAAATGGGCATACCATAAATAAGGTGGTGAGAACCTTTACTTTTGTCCAATGCTCGGGCTTCTTCCAACACATTAGGATTTAAAGCGATTACCGTATTTAGGGTTGTATTGTTCGGTAGTTCGTATTTATAAATTCGGTGCAAATAGAACAACACCAAGTCTTCGTAGGTAAAGGCACCTTCGTCAATTTGATCTTGAATGGAGGGAATATCCTGCTCCAACACCAAAGGTTTCATTTTTTCGTATTGCTCCTCGGTAAATTGTGACACCTCATCATACAAGGGCAAAAACACCTCGTTCTTGTCCAACACCTTACTTTGAATGAACTTGTATCTCATTCTTTTGTTCTCATTCTCGGCATTGGCAGCCACTTCGGCAGAATCGTTATAAGGAGTCCAAAGCACAACTTCTTCCTTGGATGTTGTTTCGTTTTGTTTACAGGAAACAAAAGCCATCAACACCAAGGAGCACAAAAAAAATCTAGTCATAAGGATATTTATAGTTTGAAAAACGAATCGACAAATTCGAACTTATTGAACACCTGAAGGTCCTCGATCCCCTCTCCTACACCAATGTATTTAACGGGAATTTGGAATTGGTCAGAAATTCCGATCACCACACCACCTTTGGCTGTACCGTCTAATTTCGTCACTGCCAAACTGGTCACTTCGGTCGCTTTGGTGAATTGTTTGGCTTGTTCAAAGGCATTTTGCCCTGTGGAACCATCCAACACCAAAAGGACTTCGTGTGGGGTATCAGGCACTACTTTTTGCATTACGCGCTTTACTTTGGAAAGCTCGTTCATCAAATTAACTTTGTTATGCAAACGTCCGGCAGTATCAACCAATACCACATCAGCATTTTCGGCTACTGCAGAATTTAAGGTATCGAAAGCAACAGAGGCAGGGTCGCTCCCCATTTTTTGTTTGACGATGGGCACATCCACACGCTTGGCCCAAACTTCCAATTGGTCAATAGCGGCAGCACGGAAGGTATCGGCCGCACCCAACACTACTTTATAACCTTTGTTTTTGAATTGATGAGCCAATTTTCCAATGGTCGTGGTCTTGCCTACACCATTTACACCGACCACCATGATCACATATGGTTTTTTATCGTTTGGAACTGTAATTTCGGAAGCATCTCCTGAATTTGTTTCGGAAAGTAAGCCCGCAATTTCTTCTCGAAGAATGGTATTGAGCTCATCCGTGCCCATATATTTGTCACGGGAAACACGCTCTTCAATACGCTCAATGATCTTTAGGGTGGTATTAACCCCCACATCCGAAGTCACCAAAACCTCCTCCAAGTTATCCAACACCTCATCATCCACCTTGGATTTACCGGCGACGGCCTTGCCTAACTTGCCAAAAAAGCTGCTTTTTGACTTTTCAAGACCTTTGTCCAAGGTCTCTTTTTTCTCCTTGGAAAATATATTTTTGAATAAGCTCATCTTGTGTTCTTTGCTAATGTTCAAAGATAGGAAAGTAAGGGGAGTTTTGTTAACACTTTATGCGCTTGCAAAGGATTTGGACTTTATTTAATCCCATCCCCCTTCAAATCCAAAACTATGGGGCATAAAAAAAGCCGCTTAAAAAGCGGCTTTCTATAGGACTAAGGAATGTTTCCTTATTGTTTGTTCAACCAGTCGTTTACCATTTCTGGGGCCATTACCGACTCAACGAAGGTATATGCACCAGTTTTTGGAGACTTCACCATTTTGATGGCCTTGGTCAATCTTTTGGATGACGACTGAAGTGTTGCTACTGTTTTCTTTGCCATGGCTTATATTTTTCTGCCTTTCTAAAAAAGACGTATTACTTAATTTCTTTATGAACGGTCATACGCTTAAGAATAGGATTGAATTTTTTGATTTCCATCCTATCTGGCGTGTTTTTCTTGTTCTTGGTGGTAATATACCTAGAAGTACCTGGCATACCAGACTCTTTGTGCTCTGTACACTCTAAAATTACCTGAATCCTATTTCCTTTCTTTGCCATTGTATTGTACTTAAAATGCTTTTACAACTTACTTTTTGGAGTTGATTTCCTTCAAGACAGCAGAGATTCCCTTCTTGTTGATGATTTTTAATCCCTTTGAGGAAACGTTAAGTGTTACCCAACGATCTTCTTCTTGGATATAAAACCTCTTTTTAGAAATGTTCGAATCGAACCTTCTCTTGGTCTTATTGATAGAAAAGGAAACGTTATTTCCAAACATCACCTTTTTTCCTGTAACTTCACAAACTTTAGACATCTCCCTAACTTTTGAGTGATTTTAATGAGGCTGCAAATTTATACCTTTTTACTGGGACGTACAAAATTCTTTTTCAGAAATTTAAAATTTCTTTATACAATAGCTCAAAAGCCTTGTTCACAGACTTTTTTACCACCCTTTCCCGGGACCTTCCCATACTGAATTTTTGGGCATAAGTCCCTTTTGGGGTGCTTATACCTATATATACGGTGCCCACATCGGCATCTGAGTCTCCTTTTGTCGGGCCAGCGTTACCTGTTGTGGCAATTCCAAAATCGGAACCTAGTTTTGATTTTACGTTTTCTGCCATGGCCATAGCAACCTCTTCGCTTACCACAGAATGATTTTCGATGAGCTCGGCTGGGACATCCAACATATTGATCTTTACATCTGTGGCGTAACAGACTACGCTTCCCTTAAAATATTGGGATGCACCCGGCACCGAAGTGATCGCCTTGGCAATACTTCCTCCTGTAAAACTCTCTGCCGTGGCCAAAGTCAGGTTCTTTTGGGCCAGCATACTCCCAATCTGTATCTCGATTTCACCATCTTCCTCCTCCCCATATATAATGTCGGCTATATAATGGTAAAGCTTTTTGATTTCAGAAGCAATGTCATCTTCGAGGGCTTGCTTATCTTTTCCTGTTGATGACAGTCGCAATCGAACCCGGGAAAAGTTGGGTAAATAGGCCAGTTTGATGTGTGATGGCAAATTATTTTCCCAATCTTCAATTTTCTCAGCAAGGGCACTCTCCCCCATTCCATAAGTAAGAACGGTTCTGTGTACGATATGAGGACGGTCGAACTCTTCCACAATCTTAGGCAGTACGAGTTCCTTCATTAGGTTTTTCATCTCGTAAGGCACCCCCGGTAATGAAACAAATGCCGTATCACCCTTTTTCATCCACATACCAGGTGCAGTTCCGTAAGCATTGTGTAAAACCGTTGCTCTCGAAGGTACCATGGCCTGTTCTCGATTTAAATCGGAAATAGGTGTTTTGAGGTGTTTTTTAAACAGCTCTTGAATATGCTCCCAAACCGCATCGTCCGAAACCAATTCATCATCCAAAAATTGACAAAGGGTTTTTTTGGTGATGTCGTCTTTCGTAGGACCAAGACCTCCGGTAATAATGACAACGGAAGAACGTTTACTTGCCTCTTCCAAGGACTGTAAAATATGTTCTTGGTCATCCTGAACCGAAGTGATTTGATACACAGCGACCCCAATTTTATTTAGCTCTTTGGAAATAAAGGCTGAATTGGAGTCCACGCTCTGCCCAATGAGAATCTCGTCCCCAATGGTGATGATTTCGGCTTGCATACTATAGATCGAAATCTTTTTTTAGTTCGGCAACCACTTGGAGGATATCTTTCTTGAGTTCAGGGAATTTTTGTTCAATTTCCCCCAAACTTCCTTCTGTTTTCCCCAAGGTTTCAATATCCAAAGCCATGGCACGCGTCTGTTCCATTCCTAGAATATCTACATTGGGCTTTATTTTGTGGGCCAATTTATAAATGTTTTCGTAATCCTTCCCGTTGATGGCTTTTTCAAGACCTTCCATATCTTCGGGAACTTCTTCCAAAAAAACAGAAATTACAGAAACGATGAAGTCTTCATCACCTTCTGCCATTTCATTGATTTTATCGAGGTTGTAAATCATTATCTTACATTAATTTCAAATAACTTCTCTCCTTCCAACGCTCCCACAAGGTAGTCATTTGGGCTTACTTTACCAACACCGGCAGGGGTGCCCGTAAAGATAATATCGCCCTTTTTCAACATAAAATAGGAGGAAACATGCGCAATGATTTCATCTATCTTCCACAACATTAAAGCTGTGTTTCCGTCTTGCACCAATTCGCCATTTTTTGAAAGGGAAAAGTTAAGGTTATTTAAATCTTCAAACTTGGTTTTAGGCAACCATTTACCCACTACCGCAGCACCATCAAATCCTTTGGCTTTTTCCCAAGGAAGTCCTTTTTCTTTTAATTTGGATTGCAGGTCCCTTGCCGTAAAGTCGATACCCAAACCAATTTCATCAAAATATTTGTGGGCAAATTCGGGAGCAATGTGCTTGCCGACTTTTTTGATTTTCACCAGTACTTCCACTTCGTAATGCACATCGTTCGAAAATTCCGGGATATAAAAATCCTGTTCTTTGGGTAAAACAGCGGAGTCTGGTTTTATGAACACTACCGGTTCACTGGGTCGCTCGTTGTTCAACTCATTAATATGGTCTACATAATTGCGACCTATACAAATCAGCTTCATACTATTTCGGGGGTTATGTTGTTCTCTTTAAAACTTGTTATTGAGTTTGCTCAATTTAATCTGGGTAAGTACTTTTTTGGTGTACAATGGGAAATCAGCATTCAAAATCCAACCAAAATAACCGGGTTCCTTTTCCATCACCTCATCCACAGTTTTGCCCTTGTGCTTTCCAAAAGCAAAAATCGGATTTTCATTCTCATCAACTCCAATAAACCCTGCAAAATCCAAACTTTGTTTTCTTGTAGTGAACTCGGAAAGCTTCTTCACATTGTTTTCCAGCTCGGGATATCGCTCCAATTGAGCCAACAAAACCTCATAAGTGGCCAAGGTATCTGCCTCGGCACTATGCGCGTCTTCCAGGCTCTTGTCACAATAAAATTTGTACGCCGCCTCCAAAGTCCGTTTTTCCATTTTATGGAAAATGGTCTGCACATCTACGGACACCATACTTTTCATATCAAAATCGACATCGGCGCGCAACATTTCCTCGGCCAAAAGTGGAATATCGAACCTATCTGAATTAAATCCTCCCAAATCGCTATCGCGAATCATGGCATAAATTTCTTTTGAAAGCTGCTTAAAAGTAGGCTCATTGGCCACTTTTTCATCAGATATTCCGTGAATGGCCTCCGATTCTGGTGGAATGGGCATTTCTGGGTTCACCAACCAAGTTCTGCTTTCCTTATTACCATTGGGATATACCTTTAAAATGGAAATTTCAACGATTCGGTCGGTTGCCACATTGGTACCCGTGGTTTCCAAATCGAAAAAGCAAATTGGTTTTGTAAGTTGTAATTGCATGTGGGATTTTTATCTCCAATTAGGAGTTTGGACTCCTAAATTAAGCATAGTAAAATGAATTTTAAACCTTTTCTTAGATTTCCCTGTTAACATCCCATGCCTCAAGGTAATCGGCGACTGCTTTTACAAACATACCACCCAAGGCGCCATTCACTACTCTATGGTCGTAACTATGGGACAAATACATTTTGCTTCGGATGCCAATATATTCTCCTTGGTCGGTTTCAATGACTGATGGAATTTTACGAATAGCACCTAAGGCCAAAATCCCAACTTGTGGCTGGTTGATGATGGGCGTTCCAAAAACGCTTCCAAAAGAACCTACGTTGGTCACCGTGTAGGTACCCTCTTTAATTTCATCGGGCTTTAATTGATTGTTTCGTGCTCTATTGGCCAAATCGTTCACCGTTTTTGCCATACCTACCAAATTTAATTGGTCTGCATTTTTAATTACTGGAACAATTAAGTTGCCATCTGGCAAGGCTGCTGCCATTCCCAAATTAATGTGTTTCTTTTTGATCACATTATCCCCATCCAAGGAAATGTTCATCATTGGATATTTTTTCAAGGCATGGGCCACAGCTTCCATAAAAATGGGCGTGAAGGTCAATTTTTCACCCTCACGTTTTTCAAAGTCGATTTTCACTTTATTTCTCCAATTCACCACATTGGTCACATCAACTTCCACAAAACTTTGCACATGGGCCGAAGTGGCAATGCTTTCCATCATGTGGTGGGCAATTAATTTACCCATACGGCTCAAAGGAATAATCTCGTCACCTTCCGCAACTTTGATTGGTGTTTGTTTGGGTTGAGGCGTTTCTTTTGGAGCTGGCGTCTCAACCTTTTCAGTTTTGACCTCTTTTACTGCCGGAGCTTCCACCTTGGCATGACTTCCATTGGATGAGCGACTTTCGAGATACGCCATGATATCATTTTTGGTCACCCGACCTTCTTTACCTGTTCCGGCGATGGCTTCCAATTCGTCCATGGAAACACCTTCTTCTTTGGCAATATTTTTAACCAATGGGGAATAAAAACGTTCTGAACTTGAAAAATCTGGAGTAGCAACGGAAACCGCTTCTTTAACCCCTGCCATTTTGGTTTCCAATTCTGCAGCCGCTACTGGTTCTGGTTCAGAAACTTCAACGGTATTTCCTCCGGCACTTTCTGTATCCAAATCCCCGTCTACTTGAATTACGGCAACTACTTGACCAACCTTTACCACATCATCCACATCAAAGCGCTTTTCCAAAAGCACGCCTTCCACCTCGCTAGGCACTTCAGAATCTACTTTGTCCGTGGCAATTTCAAAAACGGCCTCGTCCATTTCAATGGTGTCCCCTACTTCTTTCAACCAAGTGGTTAAAGTTGCTTCGGCAACACTCTCTCCCATTTGCGGTAATTTCAATTCAAATTTTGACATATTCGTATTTATCAAAGTGTTTTTGAGTTGTATTTTACAAAAATACTAAAGAAATTGACTTTATTTTGATTTTTATTCACTAATTAGCTTTCATGGAATTTTCAAAAGGCACCCTATTTAGGATACTTCTGCCCAACGTTACCTCATCTGCATATTCCAATTCATCACCCACTGCAATTCCTCTTGCAATGGTAGAAGTAGCAACATCAACACCTTCCAATTGCCTAAAAATATAGAAATTGGTGGTATCGCCCTCCATTGTGGAACTCAAAGCAAATATCAACTCCTTTATTTTTCCCTGCCTCACTTTATTGATCAAGGGAATAATATTCAAATCCTGCGGGCCCACACCTTCCATAGGCGAAATCTTCCCTCCCAATACATGGTACAAGCCATTGTATTGCGAAGTGTTTTCTATGGCCATCACATCACGGATATCCTCCACCACACAGACCAAGGTTTCATCCCTTTTTGGGTTGGCGCAAATCTCACACAGTTCTGTATCCGAAATATTGAAACAATTTTTACAAAAGTTCACTTCTGTTCGAAGCTTCAACAAGGCATTGGCCAGCAATTCGGTTTGTTCTTCGGGCTGCTTGAGCAAGTGAAGCGCCAAGCGCAAAGCTGTCCGCTTGCCAATACCTGGCAATTGGGACACTTCGTACACTGCATTTTCCAAAAGTTTCGATGAAAATTCCATAGCATCAAATCTCTTACAAAATTACGATTTTAGGTTTACCAATTTACTTTCTTATTTTGCAATTCAAATTCGACATATGTCCGCAACACAAATTCTATTGCTCATTGGCGCCTATTTCTTGGTGTTGATCTTGATTTCTTACTTCACTGGAAAAAACGATTCGAACGCCGATTTTTTTAAAGCGGGCAAACAATCCCCTTGGTATGTGGTGGCCTTTGGCATGGTAGGTGCTTCGCTGTCAGGTGTCACCTTTATTTCGGTTCCCGGTTGGGTCGGCGATAGTCAACTCACCTATATGCAAGTGGTTATCGGTTACCTTTTCGGGTATTTTGTGGTGGCTTTTGTGCTCTTGCCTTTGTATTACCGCTTGAATTTGACTTCGATTTATGAATATTTAAATGAACGTTTTGGAGTGGTCAGTCATAAAACAGGCGCTTTTTTCTTTTTCATTTCCCGTGTTTTGGGCGCCGCCTTTAGGCTGTATTTGGTGGCCATAGTGTTGCAACAGTTTGTGTTTGACGATTTAGGGGTTCGGTTTGAAATCACCGTGGTCATATCGATTTTATTGATATGGATATATACCAATCGAGGGGGAATAAAAACTATTGTTTGGACAGACACCCTACAGACGCTATTCATGATCTTGTCCGTGATTTTGTCCATTGTATTGATCAACCAAGAATTGGATTGGAGTTTTGGCGAATTTTTGGCTTCGGATGAATTTAAAAATTACAACACCTTTTTGGTGACCGATGATTTCTTGGCTAGAAATTATTTTATAAAATCTTTTGTGGGGGGTATGTTCGTGACCATTTGCATGACAGGATTGGACCAGGATATGATGCAAAAAAACCTTACCTGTAAATCACTGAAAGATGCACAAAAGAATATGGTCTGGTTCAGCTTTGTATTGGTCGGGGTCACCTTTTTATTTATGCTCTTGGGTGCGCTTCTTTACATTTTCGCACAACGAAACAACATTGCTATGCCACTGATGGATGGTACACCAAAAACCGATTTATTGTTTCCAGAAATCGCTTTGAACGGCGGACTTGGCCTTGCACTTTCCATAACCTTTATGTTGGGATTGATAGCTGCCGCCTACAGCAGTGCCGATAGCGCCCTTACTTCTTTGACCACCTCCTTTTGCGTAGATTTTTTAAATGTGCAGCAAAAAGAGGAAAAAACACAGAAAAAGATTCGTAAACAAACCCACATTGCCATGAGCATTATGTTGGTGATCGTAATTATTGCTTTCAAATATATTTTGAGCAGCAACGTGATCGATAGCCTATTGACCGTGGCTGGATACACCTATGGACCTTTATTGGGCCTTTTTGCTTTTGGAATTTTCACCAAGCACAAAATAAAGGACAGTTACGTATGGATTGTCGCAGTACTTTCTGTGGTCACCATCATTTTAGTGGCCAATATCCCCGCTGATTATTTAGGGGGATATCAAGTGGGATACGAATTACTGCCCTTGAACGGGCTGCTTACTTTTATCGGACTTTGGTGGATTCGCCAAAAGGAGATTATTCCTAGTACTGATCAGTAGACAACAAGACCAAAGTGCAGGCAACTTCAACCTCAATACCTTCTTTTTCAAGGATTTTGTAAAATTCAGGATTTTCTGTGCCCGGGTTAAAAATCACCCGTTTTGGCCGTAAATCCACGATAGACTGGTAGTATTCCTTTTGGTTTTTTGGATTTAAATACAAAGTTACCGTATCAATATTTTGAAAATCAACTAAGTTATCTTTAATTTGTACATTCGATACAGTTCCCCCACGTATCCCAAATGCGGTTGTTTCAATATTTTTGTCAACCAACCTACGAATTGCTAGGTTACTGTATCTTACCGGGTTAGTAGAAGCCCCAAAGACAAGTGTTTTACTCATTTGTTAAATTTTATGTTAAAACACCTATTCGGTGTGTTAATTATTATGTTAAACTCGTATATAGTCGGTAAGTTTTTAGCTTAAAATCCGTCTATTTGCAAAATGATATTGTCATTGGTAAGACTGTATTTTTTTATAGTTAATGGTTAGTGTTTAGTATAGCTTATCAATGTATCAACCCCGGTAATTTTTTTACCGGGGTTTCTTCTTTTTAGACCCTTTGTCTACCGCCACAAGTACACCTTACATTCCCTGAATACAAGCAACTTAATTTACTAAAATATGTTAAAATAAATTTTGCTTGTAACATAACTCAGCCTGGGGCGTCTTAATTACATCATCAATCAATCATCATCAATCAAAAAACGAACTACTCATGAGACGAATGAGCTTTCTTTTTGCACTCTTGTTGTGCACCATTTTCACGAACACTTCAAATGCAAACGGTCCAGACGACGTAGGTTCCATCAACGGCACCGTCATCGATAATACCCTAAAACAGCCTGTAGCCTACGCTTCGGTGGTTATAAAATCGGAAGATGGAACACAAACCATTACAGGTGGAATCACTACCGAAGATGGAAAATTCGAAGTTGGCAAACTTGCCGATGGCACCTATTTAGTAGAAGTACAATATATCGGTTACAAAACCTACTCCAAAAAACTGGTCATCGGTAAAGGAAAACGGAAACTGGACCTTGGCACCATTACGTTGGAGGAACATAGCCAACAATTGGAAGGTGTGGAAGTGGTCGCTGAACGAACCACTATAGAACAACGGGTTGATAGAAAAGTTATCAATGTTGGGAAAGACCTGACTACCTCCGGCGCTACGGCCTCGGAAATCATGAACAACATTCCCTCTGTGAATGTGGATGCGCAAACTGGCGACCTAACTCTTCGCGGAAATTCGAATGTTCGGGTTATGGTGGATGGCAAATTGTCCAACGTTCCGGTCGCCCAATTGTTGAGACAAATCCCTTCAACCTCAATAAAATCCATTGAATTGATCACCAATCCATCTGCAAAATATAATCCAGAAGGAATGAGTGGCATCATCAACATTGTATTGCACAAAAATGCCAATATTGGATTCAATGGTAACATCAACCTAGGACTCACCAAAGGTGAAGAAGCCAAATTCAACACTTCTTTGGACTTGAACTACCGCAATGGAAAATTCAATTTCTACGGAAATTATGGCAACAATATCGGTAAATGGGTGAACGATGGAAGCATTTTAAGAGTGGATGAAAACTCTAGGCAAAAGTTTGATTTCTTCAACAACAACAAGTCCAACTTATATAAATTGGGAATGGATTTTTATCTGAACGATAAAAACACGATTTCCTTTTTCACCAATCAAAATCTGTATGACGGAAAAGGTGACGGCTCTACGGAAGTAAGCTATTTTAACGACCCTTCCCGAAACGTTACCCAATTGTTTTATGACGATAGTGAAAACCATAGCCAACAATACAATTTTGACTATAAAATGGATTTCAACAAAGAGGGGCACAATATAGAGTTGGAAGTGGACCATAACATTTTTAATAGCGAACAAGATGCCGATTTCAGGTCAAGGGGCGCTTCTACCTATCCAGATTATATGGATTTTGTTGACACAGAACGTACCCAGACCATTGCCAACTTGGACTATGTGAATCCGTTGGACAGCATTTCCAAATTAGAAGTTGGATTGGAATCCAGAAACTTTGAAACCAAAGTGGATTATGCTTCTACGGGACAAACTTTTAATTCAGGTGGAAATTTGGTACCAACCCCCTCCACAAAGTTTGTGTATGCCATGGACATTTATTCAGCTTATGCCACTTTTGGACAGAGATATAAAAAATGGTCGTACCAAGTGGGGGCCCGTATCGAAAATGTGGAGGTGAAAGCAGACACCAATGCGGTGCGCTCTTTTACGGACAAATACACTGAAATTTACCCATCGGCTTTTGTGACGTATAGTCCAAATGAAAAAGACCAATTGCAACTAAGTTATAGTCGCCGTGTAGACAGACCTGGTTTGGGGCAGGTAAACCCTATTAGGGAATTTGCCACCCCTTTGATCTCTTCCTTTGGGAATCCGGAACTAGTACCTCAGTTTACCAGTTCGTACGAGGCCAACTACACCAAGCGCATTAAAAATGGCAGCATTACGGGTGGAGTTTTCTATAGAAGTATTTCGGATGAGATCAACCGTGCCATATATGTGGATCGGTTGGACTTGAACAAGACCATTCTTACATACGATAATTTTGACAAGACCTCAGCATATGGCGTGGAAGTATCCTATAACTACAAACCCATAAAATGGTGGAGCATCAATGGTAGTTTCGATATGTTTTCCCAAACACAAAGGGGCTTGACTGAAAGTTTGAACACCACTGATCCGAACCCAACCGAGGATGATATTGTTCAGGAACGCGTAGAAGTGGACAACACGGCCTGGAACTTGCGCATGAACAACAGTTTTACGGTGACCAAAAAACTGTCACTACAAGCCTTCGGATTTTATCGTGGAAGAAACAAGAGCATTCAATTTAATGCCGAGCCCATGTACTTTGTGAACGTTGGGGCAAGATACAGCTTTGCTGAGGGCAAGGGCACTTTGAGTCTTAATTACAACGATATTTTCAATACAATGCGTTTTGCCTTTAAAGGGGAATACCCATACCAACAAGAAGGTGCATTCAACTGGGAAAGCAATAATATTTATGTTGGGGCATCTTACCGATTTGGAAGTGGAAAAAACCACGCCAAACAACGAAAAAGAAGGGACAGCAACACCAAACAAGATGGTGGCGGCATCCTTTAAAATAATTGATTGTCCCTGCAGGAGTGTTGGTTGGTTAGTTTTGTAGGGGGCACAATCAAAAAACCCCGAACCTAAAGGTTCGGGGTTTTATTTTGTATGTATTCTTTAGTTTGCTATGAAGCTACCAACGAATTATGGCACTACCCCAGGTAAATCCACTACCAAAGGCAGCCAAGACCACCAAATCACCTTCTTTGATTTTTCCAGCTTCCCATGCCTCGGTCAATGCAATTGGAATGGATGCTGCTGTGGTGTTTCCGTATTTCATGATGTTGTTGAACACTTGGTCATCCGACAATCCGAATTTTTTCTGAATAAATTGGGAAATTCGCAAGTTGGCCTGATGCGGAATCAACATATCGATATCTTGTGGACCTAGATTATTTTTCTGCAGCCCTTCCATGATCACCTCACTGAATCGAACCACTGCATTTTTAAATACAAATTGCCCGTTCATATAAGGAAAATAAGAGGTGTCCTCTGGGTCTGCCTCTTCAATAATATCGGTTACCCAACGTTTGCCCATTCCAGGCGCAATCAACGATAATTCTTCGGCGTGTTGACCTTCTGAATGCAAATGTGTGGATAAAATTCCTTTGGAAGTATCTTCTTCACGGGTTAAAACGGCCGCTCCAGCACCGTCTCCAAAAATTACGGAAACCCCCCTACCTCGAGTCGTCATGTCCAATCCATGGGAATGCAGTTCAGAACCAATCACCAATACATTTTTGTACATACCACTTTTAATGTATTGGTCGGCAACGGAAATTCCATAAACAAATCCAGAACATTGGTTGCGGATATCGAGGGCACCCACGGTTTTTAATCCCAAATCACGTTGCACCAAAACCCCTGGCCCTGGAAAATAGTAGTCAGGACTCAAGGTCGCAAATACAATAAAGTCTATTTCACCCTTATCGATACCAGCGCGCTCTATGGCTTTTGCGGCAGCTTTCACACCCATCGAAGTGGTCGTGTCCTCCCCTTTTACCACATGCCTGCGTTCCTTAATTCCGGTACGCTCCTGAATCCATTCGTCATTCGTGTCCATAACTTTGGACAAATCATCATTGGTAACCACATTGTCAGGGACGTAAAACCCTAATCCAGATATTCTTGAGTTATACATTTTAAAGTGCTTAAATGTTGAATATTTAAAAAATTCAAGGCTAATAAACGAAAAAGTAAAAAATATATCGCAAGAACTGGATATTTATTAACAGTTTTAATCCATATACCTTTTAAAATGATTGACCTCTACCTGCGCTTTTAGATCATGCAACAAGTTATAAAGACCAAAAAATGTGCGATTTATATATAGGAAATGTTTGGAACCCCTATTTCCGTTCATTTTGCGAATTTGCTCGTCCTTGGAATAGCGTTCGCTCAAGTTGGCAATTTTTGACCAAAATTCCCCATCACCAAAATCAAAATGTTCCTTATTAAAGGGCGCTGTAAAAATGGTGAGCATTTCTTTGAACAGTGCTGCGAAAAACTCGAGTTCTTGCTTGGAATCTGTAGGAGTCAAAATTTCAAGTTCGTATAGTTTCTCCATGAACACCTGCTCATTATTGATGTTCTCCTCCTTGGCCAATTCAAAGTAAGGTACGTAAAATTCTTCAGGTATCTGTTTAATGCAACCGAAATCAATAGCAATCAAAGTTCCTTCGTCACTCACCAAAAAATTACCCGGATGCGGGTCTGCGTGCACTCTTCGCAGCTTATGAATTTGGAACATATAAAAATCCCAAAGCGCCTGACCTAAGGTATTGCCCAAATCAGTATCAAAATCCGTTTTGGTGAATTCACCCAAATGGATGCCCTTCATCCAATCCATTGTCAAAATTCGTTCGCTGGACAGTTCCTTATAATAGCTTGGAAATTCCATATTTGGAATCACTGCACATGCCTCGGTAATTTCTTGACTTTGTTCCAATTCCAAAATATAATCGGTCTCCTCAATCAATTTATGCTCAACCTCCTTGAAATACTTTTCGGAGTCCTTGCCTTTTAAGTTGAACATCTTAATAGCCACAGGTTTAACCAAAGCCAAATCACTGCTTATACTATCCGCTACCCCTGGATATTGAATTTTCACCGCTAGTTGTTTTCCATCCTTTTCGGCTCGGTGCACCTGTCCTATACTCGCTGCATTCACCGAATCCTTTTCAAAGGCATCAAAAATTTCTTCGGGATATTTTCCTAAATATTTTTTGAAGGTCTTACGAACCAAAGGTGCCGACAACGGCGGAACCGAAAATTGTGACAACGAAAATTTTTCCACATAGGCACTGGGGAGCAAATTTTTCTCCATGCTTAGCATTTGGGCCACTTTTAGCGCACTACCCTTCAAGCTTTTGAGCCCATCATAAATATCCTCGGCATTGTCCTTATCCAAATCCTCTTTGGCATTTGGATTGTCGACCAACTTTTTACCGTAATATTTCACATAGTTGCCCCCAATCTTAACTCCTGTCTTCACCAATTTACTCGCCCGCTCAATTTTACTGGTTGGGATACTATCTAAAGTCTTCATATAAGGTTATGCCAATTTTTCTTTGTAGAGGAATTTTCCTAAATCGAGCACCTTCTCCAAAGGGGTATGCTCAAAAATTTGAAAAATAGTGGTTACCGATTTTTCGATGGCGATGTCTGTTTTCTCAAATCCGGGAGAACCATCTTCCAACCAAAATTTTAATATGAATAAAAATTGCAACCAAGCCCCCTCGGTGAACAAAGGAGCTCCTTTTTTTAATAAGTTAAGTTGCTTTTCCTCATTCTTCTCCTGAATCATCTCTGAAGCAAAGTCTTTAACTCTGGATCTTAGTCCTTTTAATTGCTTTAACCCCTCTAACGAATATTTATGTTCTTCCATCACAAACAGTACATAACTTCTGTTGAGTGCCAGGTTTTCAAAAAAAGTGAAGAAAAAAGTCAACATTTTTTCTTCGTGGGTCATCGCGGCGTATGACTTGTTCTTTTTGATCAGGGCGACAGTATTGTCATAAAACTTATTCCATATGGTTTGTTGCAAGGCATCAAAAGAACCAAAGAAGCCATAAAACTCTTCTTCCTTTAAGGTATTCTCTTTGCAAAACTTGAATACGGAACTTGGCATTTTTTCATTTTCCAAAACAGACTCCATAAAAATGCCTATCAGTTTGTCCTCGGTTAGTTTTGATTTAGCGGTATTTGCCATAACGTAGCTATTTAAAAGTTGTAAGAATCGTAAGAAAGTGGCAGGTAAAAAGACTATTTAAAGAAAATGCACTCCCTAGCGAAAGTGCATTTCCACAACCTAACCAATAAATAAACAAACTGTTATAGATTTTACCATTTCATAGCAATTTTTTCTATAACACCATAAAGATAATATTTTGTTTAAACTTTTCTTGTTTTTTTTAAACAAAAAAATGTTAAAATTTCATTTACAGTAGGTTTACCTCCTAAAAATGTCAGTTTGTCAGATTTTTTATTCTGGTACTTTTTTTGACTTCTAGCAGAAAAAGAAAACTAATTAAAGATGACAACAGGTAAAATCAATGTTTCAGTAGAGAACATTTTTCCCTTGATCAAAAAATTCCTTTACAGTGATCACGAGATTTTTTTAAGGGAATTAATATCCAACGCTACAGATGCAACTTTAAAACTTAAACACCTTACCTCTATCGGTGAAGCCAAGGTAGAATATGGCAACCCGATGATCGAGGTAAAAGTGGACAAAGAGAACAAACGCATCCACATTATTGACCAAGGAATCGGTATGACCGAGGACGAGGTGAAAAAATATATTAACGAAGTGGCCTTTTCTGGCGCCGAAGAGTTTTTGGACAAATACAAGGACGCTGGCAAAGATGCAGGAATCATTGGACACTTTGGTCTAGGTTTTTACTCTGCCTTTATGGTGGCCGACAAGGTTGAAATTATTTCCAAAAGTTTTAAGGATGAACCTGCGGTGCATTGGGCCTGTGATGGTTCTCCAGAATTTTCCATTGAGCCGCACGACAAAACTGAGCGCGGTACCGAAATTGTGCTTCACGTAGCGGAAGATTCTACCGAATTCTTAGAAGACGCCAAGATTCGTGAATTGTTGGTGAAGTACAACAAGTTCATGCCCATCCCCATAAAATTCGGGACAAAAACTGAGACACTTCCAAAACCAGAAGATGCCAAGGAAGAAGACCCAGCTCCAACCCAAGAGGTAGATAATATCATCAACAATCCCAACCCAGCTTGGACCAAGCAGCCTACCGATTTAGAGGATGAGGATTACAAAAGCTTTTACCGAGAGTTGTATCCGATGCAGTTTGAGGAGCCGTTGTTCCACATTCACCTAAATGTGGATTATCCGTTCAACTTAACAGGAATTTTATATTTCCCAAAGTTGACGAACGACCTCAACATTCAAAAAGACAGGATCCAATTATACCAAAACCAGGTATTCGTCACCGATAACGTTGAAGGTATTGTTCCTGAGTTTTTGACCATGCTTCGTGGGGTTATTGATTCTCCCGACATTCCATTGAACGTTTCCCGTTCTTACCTACAAGCTGATGGTGCCGTGAAGAAAATCTCTTCGTACATCACCCGTAAAGTAGCGGATAAATTGAGTTCCTTGTTCAAGAACAACCGCGAGGACTTTGAGCAAAAATGGAACGATATCAAGGTAGTGATTGAGTACGGAATGCTTTCTGAAGATAAATTCTTTGAAAAAGCTGACAAATTTGCCCTTTACCCAACAGTGGATGGCAAGTTCTACACTTTTGAAGAATTGGAAGCCAAGATCAAGGACAACCAAACGGACAAGGACGACAAATTGGTGGTATTGTATGCTTCGGACAAAGAAGCACAACACAGTTATATTGATGCGGCCTTGGCCAAAGGGTATGAAGTATTGTTGATGGACTCCCCAATTGTTTCCCACTTGATGCAAAAATTGGAAACTACCAAGGAAAACTTATCATTTGCCCGAGTGGATGCCGATCATATCGACAACATCATTAAAAAAGATGAGGAAGCGATTTCCAAGCTATCCGATGAAGAAAAAGACCAATTGAAATCGGAATTGGAAAAAGTAACTACCGATAAAGGTTTTACCGTTCAATTGGAAGCAATGGACAGCAGTGCATCTCCATTTATTATAACCGAACCAGAATTTATGCGTCGTATGAAAGAAATGCAGCAAACTGGCGGCGGTGGTATGTTTGGTATGGGTAACATGCCCGATATGTACAACTTGATCGTAAACACCAACCACGAGTTGATCGGTGAGATCTTGAATACCAAAACGGAGAAAAAACGAACTCGATTGATCAATCAATCTTTGGATTTGGCTCGACTTTCCAAAGGACTACTGAAAGGAGAGGAATTGACCAAATTTATCTCCCGCAGCTACGAGATGATCAAATAATTGGGTTTCTCTCAAAAATAAATTTGCAAAACCGCTCATAATGAGCGGTTTTCTTTTTTTAACTATCTTGGGTGTATCAATCAATAAGCCAAAACCACCCTTGAACAATAACGATTACAACAGTCCGTCGTTTAAAAAATTGCTGGATTCCCTGCAGCAACAAAGTTGGGAGCTCGAACTTATTATCTCGGGTTTTGCCATTTTCGGTCTTTTTACTGCTTATGACCCCTTGCGCATTGAAATGATCAATGCCCAAAATGAGGATCAAGTCTACAGTTTTGTGGTCTATTTTATTTTGACCATTGCAGCATCCATCCTACTTTTTAATCTTTTGCTCCACGTAGTTCTTCGGGGTTTGTGGATTGGCTCATTGGGATTACGATATGTTTCGGGCGACATTGAATTCGACAAACTCAATTATTCGGAAAAATTTACCAACTACCTAAAAAAACGGATTGTATCCTTTGACCGCTACATCGCCAACTTGGAGAATTATTGTAGCGTTCTCTTTGCCATATCGTTCCTGCTCATATTTTACGTATTGGCGCTGACCATGATCATTATTTGTATTGTTTTGGTTGCCCAATTTGTACTTGAAAGTGAAGTACTTCCAGATCGTTTTGCCAGTGTTTTTGGAGCTCTTTTAATTGTTTTTATCATCGTTGGGATGTTTTTGACCTTCATTGATTTTATTACCCAGGGATGGCTCAAAAAGAAAAAATGGATCTCCAAAATCTATTTTCCCATCTATTGGATTTTCAGTTTTATCACCCTTTCCTTTTTATATCGTCCGTTGGTCTATAATTTTTTGGACAATCGATTTGGTAAGCGACTCATTCTATTGCTCACACCTATTTATTTGGTCATTTTATTGATTACAAGTTTGGAATACAGAAATTCAAACTATTTGGACAAGGAAATGAATTCTTCAAGTATGTTTGCCAACAAGGAAAATTATTTTGACATGCTGACAGATGAAGAAGATTTTCCGGGTAAGCTGGTTATTCCTTCCAAAGTAATTACAGAACCGTACCTTAAAGTATTTATTCCTTTTTCGGAACATATAGAAAACCGCATTTTCACTTTTAATGATTCATTAAAACCAAAATCGGACCGTCGTGGTCTTTCATCCAGTATTAAACTAAATACAAATTGGGACGAACAAATTACTTCTGCCCGCCAAAAAGACAGCATTCGAAAGGCCTATTTAAAAACTTTCAACACTATTTATTCTTTTAAAATAGACACGCTTCATCTGGATGAAGAATTTATAGTCACCACTGGAAAACATAATATTTTGGGGTTTGAAACCTACCTGAACATCAAAGAATTGAGCGAGGGCAAACATTTATTAAAATTGATCCGTCAGCGAAAGGAGAAAGACACCATTGTTAAATATTCTGATGCTGCAATCCCTTTTTGGAACTTTAAAGAATAGAAAATATGGCTCCATGGCACTTATATTTAATGGCGTTGCTTTACATGTTTGCGGGTATTATGCATTTTATAAAACCCAAAATGTATTTGCGCATTATGCCCCAATACCTGCCCGACCATAGACTATTGGTTATGTTAAGCGGTATTTTTGAGGTTGTATTTGGAGTTGCCCTGATGATTTCGCTTACCAGGGAATGGGCCATTTATGGAATTATTTTAATGCTGTTGAGTTTTTTACCGGTACATTTTTATATGCTCAGCAGCGAGAAAGCAAGTGCTGGAATACCGTTATGGCTTTTGATTTTACGTGTACCCCTTCAATTTGTATTGATGTATTGGGCCTTTTCTTATCTGAATGTTTAAAAATGGTGCTTGTCAAAGTGTTTTTTGAGTCGGGTGACCTGAGCAAAAAACAACAAACCGAAAAGCAGTACTGCATATACCAATACTTTGGAAGAAGTGTAATGTTCCAATCCTCCCCAAATAGAACCAAAAGCAGCATCGAATTGCAATTTGGCAAACCATCCCTCATTGGAATTAAATCCAAATTTAGAAATCAAAAACACCACCAAGGCCAAGAACGAAACCCCAATAGAAACCAAAGTGGTTCTCGATAATATAGGTTGGTATTCAAATTTGGGCCGAGCAGTTTCAACTTCAATTTTTTGAATAATATTTTTTGTGAAATCGCCTGATGGTTGCTCCAAAGGAGCCTCATTCATTAGCTTATCCACCAATTCTTCCCATTTTTTATCTTTTTCCTTATCCATTGCTTTCTAAAATTTCGCCCAACAAACTGTTTTGCATAATATCTGCCAGTTTTTTTCTGGCCCTAAACAATCGAACCTTTAAGGTATTTACCGAAAGGTTTAAAATTTTCTCCATTTCTACAAGATTCTTCTCCTCAAAATAAAACAAGGTGACAATGGCAGCATCTTCAGCAGATAATTTACCCATGCAAGCTTGGATCAACTCACTTTTCTCCTGTTTTACCATTTTTTCCATCGCATTGTCCACATCGGCAAAAGCGATGGTCTTGGCATATTCAAAATCGACCTCGAGCCTCCTTTTTTTATTTTTTTTGATGCGGTCCAAACTGGTGTTATAGGCAATCCGGTAGATCCATGTGGATATTTTGGAATCACCTTTAAAACTATCCAAGGAGTTAAAAATCTTAATGAACGTGTCTTGGGAAACCTCCTCGGCTTCCTCCCTATTGCCCAACATGCGCAACGAAAGCGTGAACACCAAATCCTTATAGTGATCCACCAACACACCAAACGCATGGGTGTTTCCATTACGGATATCAGACAATAGCTTTTGTTCTTTGTTGGTCAGCATTGTTCATAAGACGTTAAAAGTGATGATTAGGTTACACCAAAACACTTTTTTTATAAAATTATGTAACCTGTTGAAATAAAAGGTCGTCATAGGCTATGAACAAAACATATAAATAATCATTTAAAAACGAATCGTTATGGGATCTGAAGTAATAATTTTACCAATAATTTTTGGAGTCGTCTTTGCAATTGCATATCTGTATTTTTCGACCAGAAACAAAGAGCGCTTGGCGCTTATTGAAAAAGGTGCCGATGCCAGTATTTTTGTAAAGGGCAAGCAAAACACTGCGCCTTTTTGGAAAGTGATCATCCTTAATCTTTCCTTATTATTAATGGGTATTGGAGCCGCCATATTTGTTGCCTCCATTTTACACTATAGCTTAGGGGTGGATGAGGAAGTTGCCTATCCTGGAACCATCTTTTTACTAGCAGGTGTGGGTTTAATGGTCGGTTTCAACATGACCAAAAAATTGGATAAGGAGGATTAATCCGAAAATAAAACAAGATTTTAAACCACCGCAACCGCGGTGGTTTTTTTATATCTTGCCTTTATGAAAGTGATATCAACCAACATAGGAAAGCCCACAAAAATTGAATGGAACGGGGAAGAAACCACCACAGGTATTTATAAATACCCTGTTCAGGAAGCCATTTACTTGAATAAAGAAGAGGTTTCACACGATACCATTGCCGACCGGAGGTATCATGGAGGCATTTTTAAAGCTTGCTATTTGTTTTCGGCCGAGCAGTACCCCTATTGGAAAGCAAAATATCCCCATTTGGAGTGGGATTGGGGTATGTTCGGGGAGAATTTAACCGTCGAAGGTTTGGATGAATCCAAGATACGGATTGGTAATGTATACCAATTGGGCACCGCATTGGTTCAAATAACCCAACCCCGGGAACCCTGTTTTAAGTTGGGCATCCGGTTTAACGATCAAACTATTTTAAAGCAGTTTATTGACCATGGTTTTCCTGGTACCTATATCCGAATTTTAAGGGAAGGCAATGTTGCCGTGGGCGATAGTTTAGAACTGGTGGATGAATCAAAGTTTCCGCTAACCACCCAACAATTTTATAATTTACTTTTTTCAAAGCAGAAGAATAAAGAATTGGTGCAAATGGCGATGGAAAACGATGCCTTACCGCCGGGCAAAAGGGAAAAACTAAAAAAATGGGTATAAAAAAAGGGGGCCTCCCGACCCCCAATGCACATAAAAATTAACTAAACAAACTATCTTACTACAACCTCGTCAGTGTAAGTTCCAAACTTGTCCACTACAACGATGGTGTATTTACCTTTAAATGCTTTTTCGAAGTTGAAAGCTTTTTCAACAACAATATCTCCTTCGATAGCCTCATCAAAAACTAATCTTTTATCGGCATCGTATACTTTTAAAAGCACCTTTCCTTGAGATACGTTCAAAAGGTTCATCATTACCTTTTGACCTTTCTTCACGAACACAGGATCAAGGTTAACTTTTACTAGGTTCTTTTCTACCTCGTATTTGGCTACTACTTTTTTACCAAATTCTGCAGAGTTTACATTAGCTACCGCAATTGCACTGATCAAAAGGGCCGCTGCTACTGTTAAATTCTTTACTACTTTCATAACATTTCGCTTTTTTAAGATTACACTACAAATGTATGGCAGCTTTTAGCACAGAAATACCACCATCTTTTCCACTTTCTATGCTATATTAACATGGTATATGTATTAACAATCTGTTAATGATAAAATAGCATACCTTTGTGGTAAAATTGTAGATATTTGTGTTTTATACACTTTTATAACTTTATAAAGTCCAACAAAAATTGCTCTTATGATTCAAAAACCTGCTTTTGAAGCTATCGCCCCCAGTTTTGGAAACTCGTTTACTTTTATGAAGTTCAACAAGAACAACGAAAACAAAAACGCGGGTTGGCATTACCATCCCGAATTGGAGTTGGTTTATGTAAATGGTGGATCGGGAAAAAGACAAATAGGTAGCCATGTTTCCTATTTTAGGAACGGAGACCTTATATTAATAGGTTCCAACTTGCCACATTGCGGATTTACCGATAAGCTTACTGGAAATAAAAGTGAGACTTTGGTACAGATGAAAATCGATTTCCTCGGAAGTGACTTCTTTAATATACCTGAGATGAAAAATATCCAAAAATTGTTTGAAGTTGCCAAGAGCGGTATCGCATTTTCAGGTAAAACCAAGTTAAAGGTGGGTGAAAAGATGGAAATATTGGAATATCAAACCGATTTTCAACGACTGTTATCCATTCTCAATATTTTGAACATTTTGGCGACCTCTAAAGAAATGCATGTGTTGAACGCCGAAGGCTTCTCCATGGAAACGGAGGTTAAGGACAACGACCGTATCAATATTGTCTTCAACCACGTAAAGGCCAACTTTAAAGAAGATATTAGTCTAGAACAAATTTCCGATATGGTGAGCATGACGGTTCCCTCGTTCTGCAGGTACTTTAAAAAAATCACCAACAAAACATTTACGCAGTTTGTAAACGAGTACCGTTTGGTGCATGCCTCCAAATTGTTGGCCGAACAACCTATGAGCATTACACAGGTTTGTTACGATAGCGGGTTCAATAATTTTTCCCACTTCAATAAATCGTTTAAAGCATTTACAGGACAAAATCCATCGGAGTACAGAAATCAGTTAAAAACCGTTTTGCACTCCTAAATAGGGTTAGGCAAACAAGTCGTTTAATATTTTGGCCAAGCGTAACCCGCCTCTTTGGAGTTGTTGGAATAATAAATCGTTATAATCATAGGTATAACGGTATCCCAATTTTTCGCCAACTTCAACCGAGTCGTAAAGTTCAGCGCAAATCTCATGCGATTCATCCACCCAATCGTAAATGGTACCTTCTTGTATGCTTTTGCGCTCTTTTCGTGAAACCTCGGTAAGTTCGTTGGCCAATTCGCTATAGGTCATCCCGTAAGAATTGATCAGGTTGGTGTCCCAAACGCGGTGCAGATTGCTTCCTTGACCAAACCATTGTACTTGAATATCGTTTCCTCCCTTGTCCTCACTCCTACTGGCATGCATGGGCTGGTGCAAGTCTCCAATAAAGTGGATGAGCATCTTTAAATAAAAGACCCGTTCCTCTCTGCTATTATTTTTATTTTGCACTTTGGAAATACAATCTTCGATGCCTGTAATTATATCGCCGTATTTGCTTTTTTCCGAATCGACATAATGGGTCCCTAAAGGATAGTTGGCATAATGCCATGCAGAATATTTGGAATAAGAACGTTCTGCCTTTATATCATCTCCGTATGTTGATACAAATGCCAAGCTATGGCCATCTAGTAAATCATTAAGCGCCCTTCGTGCTTTTCCCGTTAAATGTTCCTGGGCAATTTGTCCGGTAATTCGGTGTCCTGTTTTGCCCCAAATAGTATTACTGAATGTGATAATTGGAAATACGAATAGTAGTAGAAATAAACTCTTCTTCATGTTGAAATCTCTAAAGCAAGGAAAATCTTAAAATCAATTTGTAAAACTAATTTCTAGGAATGTTTTGTCAAAGAACAATCTAATTTAAAATTTTGGGTTTTTTTTAACTATCTAACTCTTAAATTTGACGAACCGACTAAACTACTCAAATGTTCAAGAACTGTTTTGTACTTGCTACAATACTAATCCCTATTGCTCTACTTTCTCAATCCGACCACAAATCTTTTACTGTCAAGCATATTAACGAATATATTGAAGTTGACGGTATTTTGGATGAAAGCATCTGGGAAACTTCAGAAAGCGCCAGGGATTTCCATCAATATTTTCCAAGCGATACTACACTTGCAGCACAGCAAACAGATATAAAGATGCTGTACAACAATACCACATTATATATTGGTATTAAAGTAACAACTGAAGGCAAAGACTATGTAATCCCATCTTTAAAAAGAGATTACAGAGCTGGTGGCAATGACAATATCAGTTTAATATTCGACACCTTCAACGATGGCACCAACGCTTTCCTATTTGGTATGAACCCTTACGGGGTACGCCGAGAAGCCTTAATATCCAATGGAGGCGCGGACACCAATGGTTTTACCACCTCATGGGATGTAAAATGGCAAGGGGAATCCAAAATTTATGATGGATATTATATCTGTGAGATTGCCATCCCCCTCACCTCTTTTAAATTTAAACAAGGAGAGACCAAATGGCGTTTCAATAGCTATCGTTTTGATATGCAATCCAATGAAACCAGTACTTGGATGAAAATACCCCAGAACCAAAGGGTTTTTAATTTGGCATTTATGGGAGATATGGTATTTGAAAAACCACTCGGTAAATCAAGAACCCCCATGGCACTAATTCCTTATATCAATGGAATTGTTGGAAAGGACTATGAAAACAATGTTGATCTAAGCAAGTTTGATTTTGGCGGTGATGCAAAAATATCCATAGGCAACGGTATGAATTTGGATGTAACCATCAATCCGGATTTTTCCAATGTTGAAGTAGATAATTTGGTGGCCAACCTCACACGTTTTGAAGTGTCACTGCCCGAAAAACGTCAGTTTTTTATAGACAACAGTGACCTTTTTGGTTCTTTTGGAAGTCAAAGAGATGCCAATCCCTTTTTCTCGAGAAGAATTGGTATCGCCCAAAACAAGGATGGAAATACCATAGAAAATGGTATTGTGGGAGGTATGCGTCTTAGTGGAAAACTAAATAAGAATTGGCGCCTCGGTCTTTTGAACATCCAAACTGAGGAAGATGAAGAAAATGAGATCGCCAGTAACAACAATACCGTTCTGGCCCTTCAGAAAAAAATGTTTTCCCGTTCCAACCTCAGCTTCATTTTTGTAAACCGTCAAAGTTTTGGCGAATACGATTTTTTGGAGGAAACGGACAGATACAACCGAGTTGTGGGATTGGACTATAATCTTGCATCACAAGACAATACGTGGACCGGTAAGTTTTTCTACCATAAATCCTTTGCGCACGATATGGGCGATCGGGATGACTCGGGAGGGCTAGATTTGCAATATAATTCGAGGTTCTTCAATTTTGGTGTGCGTGGAAATTTTGTTGGTGACGATTTCCGGTCTGATTTAGGATATATCAGAAGACGAGATATTGTTGCTGCCCGACCCTTTGTCGAGCTCAACTTCTGGCCATCAAAAGGTAAATTGAACTCTCACGGTTTCCGCTTTAGCCCAAACGCCATCTGGAGGCCGACACTGGACTATATGAACACCGATTACACGATTTTTTCCAGTTGGCAGGCCAAGTTTAGGTCACAGGAAGAGTTTTCAGTCCGGTTATTCAACCGATATACCTATCTTACCAATACCTTTGACCCAACTGGAACCGATGGTGGCACCGAGCTACCCGCTGATGTGGGCTACTATTATACCAGTTATGAAGTGGAGTTCCAAAGTGATAGAAGAAAGGTATTCTCATATGCTGTATCACCAGGTTATGGTGACTTTTATAATGGCACTCGATTTGTACTGGAGGGCGATGTCAACCTTAGGCTTCAACCTACGATGTTGCTTTCCTTGGCGTTCATTTATAACAGTATTAAGCTACCTCAACCTTATGAAAGTGAAGATCTGTTGTTGGTGAGTCCCAAAATTGATGTGACTTTCAGTAAATCTATTTTTTGGTCCACATTAATCCAGTACAGTAACCAATTGGACAATTTAGGGTTCAATTCCCGTTTGCAATGGCGTTTTGCTCCCCTATCCGACCTGTTTTTGGTGTACAACGATAATTACTATGTTAACTCCTTTATGCCAAGAAGCCGTTCCATCAACCTAAAATTGACCTATTGGCTAAATATTTAGCAAGTCACAAAACCCACTAACCACTGTTTTACAGTCAGTTAAACACGCATGTCGCTTAAAGTTCGTATCTTAAGTAACCCTTCTTACAACAGAAGGGCAAATCAAATACTAACCTTAATCCATTCAACATGTATAAATTATTCACTTGTCTGTTCATGTGCACATTACTTGTAAATGCACAAGATGGCGTAAAACCCATTTTCGATGTCCACCTTCATGGTTATGTAGAAAGGTCGTATCGACCTGTTCCTGGAGCACCAGAATCTTATGAAAAATTCAAAACTGAAATGCAGGCGCAACTCAAAAAATACAATATTGTAGGTGCTGTAAAAAGTGGTGGAATGTATGATGATGCGTTTGAAAAAAAGATGCTTCAAGGATATGAAACCAACAAAATTCCCAACATCGACACAACGGAATTCAGAAGAAGAATTAAAAATGGTGAGTTGGAAGTATGGGGAGAAATGATGCCTTTATTTAATGGACAGACATTGGCGGACCCAGAATATGCACCCTATTTAGCCATTTGTGAGAGCGAAGGTATTCCCATTGGACTTCACACTGGTAGTGGTCCACCGGGCATTTCCAAACAATACAAAAAGTATAGTCTGGCCCTTGGCGACCCTTTACTTATAGAGGAAGTACTGATCAATTACCCCAAATTAAAAATATACTTAATGCATTCGGGGGGACAATTTTACCGAAATGCCTTAGCATTGATGGAAAAGTATCCACAAGTTTATAGTGGATTGGGCACATACCTTTGGTTAGAAAATGGTCCATCTTCCCAATATGCAGAAGAATTTTTAAGAGGTGTTAAAAAAGGTGGAATGGTCGATCGAGTCATGTATGGGTCCGATGCCATGTATTGGCCGGGAAATTTGGAAAAAAGCATCCAAAAATTAGACAGCTTTGATTTTCTGACTGAAGAGGATAAACGTAAAATTTTTTATGAGAATGCCGTAACGTTTTTTGAACTGGAGAAAAGCAATAACTAAACGCTACTATTTTTCAATCCATATTTGAAGTCGAATAGCCTTCATCCAGCCACCAAGGAAGTGGAATAGCCAAGTGGTTTTTCCTATATTTGGACAACTAGCTTAAAAATATATGGACCAACTACCTTTTACCCAAGACACCATCATCTTTGGGCTACTCTGTCTTTGTTTAGGATTCGTTTTTTATACCTCCTCCATTAAAAGCGGTTTTTGGAGCAAATTTTACAGTATTGTACCCACTGTACTCATGTGTTATTTGTTGCCCGCCATTTTGGCCAGTGTGGGCATTGTAGACGAGGCTTCATCACAAACCTATTACGTGGCCAGCAGATATTTGTTACCTGCAGCGTTGATTTTAATGACTTTGAGTATCGACCTAAAGGCCATCCTAAATTTGGGCAGCAAGGCACTCATTATGTTTTTAACCGGCACAGCAGGTATTATCATTGGTGGTCCATTAGCCATTTTGATTGTTTCCATTTTTTCGCCAGAAACGGTTGGCGGAGCAGGATTTGATGCTGTGTGGAGAGGATTGGCCACCATTGCCGGGAGTTGGATTGGTGGCGGCGCCAATCAGGCGGCGATGTTGGAAGTGTTTCAGTACAACCAAGAAAATTATGGGGGAATGGTGCTTATAGACATTGTAGTTGCCAATCTTTGGATGGCCATCATACTTCTCGGAGTGGGTAAAACCCAAAAAATTGACCGTTGGCTCAAAGCAGACACCTCATCGATTGAAGAACTCAAGGTAAAAGTATCTACCTACACCGAAAAAATTGCTCGGGTCACAACCCTTCAAGATTTTATCATGATGCTTTTTTATGCCTTTGCGGGTGTTGGATTGGCCCATTTTTTAGGGTATCATTTTGCTGATTTCCTTCAAAACAACTTCGAAGTAGTACGCAACCCACAAAAAATATTGTCCTCCCTCGGTTCCGAATTTTTATGGATGGTAGTTTTTGCCACCACCATCGGTATTGGACTTTCATTTACCAAAGCCAAAAATTATGAGGGGGCCGGTGCCAGTAAAATTGGAGGAATGTTCATTTATATACTGGTGGCAACCATAGGTATGAAAATGGATTTGGGCAAAGTACTTGAAAACCCTGGTTTGATTGCCATAGGTTTAATTTGGATTACCATTCATGCTGGGCTATTGATCTTGGTCGCAAAACTCATAAAAGCTCCTTTCTTTTTCTTGGCCGTGGGAAGTCAAGCCAATGTAGGCGGTGCAGCATCTGCTCCAGTTGTTGCGGCTGAATTTCACCCTTCATTGACTTCTGTGGGCATTCTTTTGGCCGTTTTTGGCTATGTAGTGGGTACCGCAGGTGCTTATTTATGTGCTTTGTTGATGGAAGTCGCCTCCAATGTTTAATTTATTTGAGAAGATTATGCATATTTGCGCTGCAAAAAATTTATTGATGAAGCGGATATTGTTTGTATTGTTTGTTGGTCTAGCTATTGTTTCTTGTGAAAAGAGCACAGAAAACACCATGAACTTGACCGGAAATATTAAGGGTCTAAAAAAAGGAACTTTGTTTTTACAGCAGTTTCAAGATTCTACCTTGGTCAACTTGGATTCTTTGGAAATAAAAGGAGATGGGAATTTCAGTTTTTCCGAGGAAGTGCAAGAACCTGAAATTTTCTACCTATACCTAAAAAAGGAAGACAACAACGACATCAACGACCGTATCACATTTTTTGGTGAAGCTAGTAACATTACGATCAATACCAACTGGAACACTTTTGATACCGATGTAGAGATCAAGGGTTCCAAATCCAATGAAAAAATGGAAGAGTTTTATGAAATGGCTTCCAAATTCAACATCAAGGAGTTGCAATTGGCTCAACAAGCTGCATTGCCTGAGTATCAAAACGATTCTATTGCATTGGATTCCATTGTTGGACTAATGAACCAAAATACCATCAACAGATATCGCTATGCCCTTAACTTCGGTTTAAACAATGGGGAGTCATACGCCACGCCTTACTTGATGATTACAGAGGCGAGCGAGGCCAATCCAAAATATCTGGATTCCATTTACAACAATCTGTCACCTGAGGTTGCGGTGTCTAAATATGGAAAATCTTTAAAATCTTTTTTGGAGGGTAACGACTAAGCCAAGCTATTAAGCTGCTCAACCAATTCGGTAGCCTTCACTTCCAAATCCTTGCGAATTTCAGAGAAATGCGCTTTGGTGTTTTCCACGTCTTTTTGATGGACTTTGTCCATGAGTTCATCGAAGGCATCAATGGCCTTGTCGATGATAACGGAACCCTCTTCGGATTCTTTGTTCCCGTTACCTGCTTCCCAGATATAGACGGCCTCAATAATGTCTCCCAAAACAAAATTGATGTCTTTTTTTAAATCGCGAATACTTGGCATTTTGTGTGCTGTTTCTTTAAAGATACTACTAAATACTGACTTCTAAAAGCTTGGCTCCGTTGGTGTCAACATCCACATAAGTGCTTGATGCCGAAACCAATATGGTTTGCCCCTTTTTAATCGTTGCTATGCCCCAATCGTTGGTGATTCTAGCCGTACCTCCAACGCACATATAAATGGTAAACGAGTCTCTCCCTGTCAAATCTTGGTGCAATGGCTGAGTCAATTCCAAAAAGTTGGTTTTAAAATATGGACAGTCCACCATTGTGTTCACCGTATCGGTTACATGAGGATAATTCACCTTAAAATCGTCCTTCTTTTCATAATCAATGGCATCTATGGCCAATTCGGTATGCAACTCACGTAAATTTCCTTCCTTGTCCTTTCTGTTGAAATCAAAAACACGATACGTAATATCGGAGGTCTGTTGTATTTCCGCTAGCAAAACTCCAGCACCAATGGCATGTATTTTTCCTGTATTGATGAAAAAAGTATCACCTTCGGTCACCTTTTCATAGTTCATCAAATCGGTCAATGTTCCCTTTTCGATACTTTCAACGTACTCCTCCTTTTCCACTTCCTTATTGAAACCTACTATCAATTGGGCGCCCGGGTCGGCATCCATAATGTACCACATTTCGGTCTTCCCAAAAGAATCGTGTCGTTCTTTGGCCAACTCATCATTGGGGTGCAATTGAATGGAAAGATCCTGTTTGGCATCAATGAATTTGATAAGAATGGGGAATTCGGTTCCAAATCGCTCCACCACGCTTTTCCCCAATAACTCATCTCCCCTGGCATCCATCAACTCTTGAAGGGATGTACCAGACAATTCTCCATTGGAGACTACCGAAATATCTCCCTTTACTCCTGAAAGCTCCCAGCTTTCACCAGTAATGTCACTTTCGATAGGTTTTCCTAAAACATCTTTTAATTTAGTACCTCCCCATAATCTTTCCTTAAGAATGGGCTTGAACTGTAAAGGGTATAAACTCATTATTATTATCCTGAATAGGTTACAAAATTTCTTGGAGTCTCATAGAGCATTACTTCCAGCTCCTTTTTATCGCTAATGTGAGGTCGTAGTTTGTTCCAAATTACCACGGCAATATTTTCTGCCGTTGGATTCAAATTTTTAAACTCGGGAACATCCAAATTGAGGTTTTTATGATCCAAGGCTTCTTCCACATGCTCTTGGATGAGTTCTTTGAGCACTTTCAGGTCCATTACAAAACCTGTTTCTTGGTCTATTTCGCCCGTAACGCTCACTATTAGATCATAATTATGCCCATGGTATCTGGGATTGTTGCACTTACCAAAAACCTTTTGGTTCTTCTCATCGCTCCAATCTTCCCTGTGTAATCTATGGGCAGCATTAAAGCTGGCTTTTCTACTTGCTTTCACTTTCATTAGGCGGGGCTGTTTTCCATTAAGTGACCATAAAATTTCTCAAAGATTATTTTGAACCAGGCTGTATAGTTCTGTGGATTTTCCTCCATATCCTTTTTCACCTCCATAGGTTGCATCCATTTCCAATCGGCAACTTCATCTGGGTTTATTTTTGGTTCTTCGTTGAACTTTCCGATCATTACATGGTCAAATTCATGTTCCGTAAGTCCATTGTCGAAAGGGGCTTTATAAATAAAAGAGAACAGCTCTTTTAGGTCTGTGGTAAATCCCATTTCTTCCATCAGTCGGCGTTTACCTGCTTCTATATTGCTTTCTCCATCACGTTGATGACTACAGCAGGTATTGGTCCATAAAAGCGGGGAATGGTATTTATGCGCTGCCCGTTGCTGTAGCATGGTCTCGCCCTTGTCATTCATTACAAAAACCGAAAAAGCCCTGTGCAAAAGTGCCTTTTCATGGGCTTCCATTTTGGGCATTAGGCCAATGGGTTCATCCGATTCGTTTACCAATATCACTTTTTCCTCTCTCATGCGGTAAAAATATGACCTTTGATTGAGAATAAGGCGAAGGGCTTTTAAATTCTTCCTAAAAGAAGCGGGGCGATTTCATGTTGGCCACGTTTCGAATAAAGTCATAGCGCAGGATGACCTCAAAAGAACCATCGTTGAATCGGGTGGCTCCCAAATCGGTAATCTCACGATCATAGGCAAGGCCCACCATAATTTGGTCGGAAATCATAAAACCGAACAATCCGCTAAAAGCGGCATCCCATCGGTAGGCTACACCGGCAATAAATTTTTGGTTGAACATAAAATTCGCGGACAAATCCACTTGTAAGGGAGCCCCTTGCACCATTTTGGTAAGCAAGGTGGGTTTAAACTTCAATACAGGATTTAAATCCCAAACATATCCCGTGATCAAATACAGGTTCATTTGTTCCACTGCTGTAGATAGAGAAGATGATTGGAAGTGTTCCGTCTCTAAAATTCTGGGTATGGAGACCCCTGCATAAAATTTTTCGGTATGATAGTACACTCCTGCCCCAATATTGGGCGAAAATTTATTCTGAATGTCCTGTTGGGATTGCAATTGTGGATCTACCTCAAACTCATCCAACTCAGAATAGCGAATGTCCAACATATTGGCACTGGCTTTTAAGCCAAAACTCAACCTACCTACTTGCGAGGTATAAATGGTATAGGAAAAATCTACATCAAAATTGGTTTCCGATGTGGGGCCAATTTTATCGTTGACAATAGAAAGTCCCAATCCAACCCCTCGGTAACCCACAGGTGTGTGCACATTGAGTGTTTGGGTTTCTGGGGCACCATCCAATCCCAACCATTGGTTACGATAGAGTGCCGCAATACTCAAATGACCCCGTGAACCCGCATAGCCAGGATTCACGCTGACCGTGTTGTACATATATTGCGTGTACTGCGCATCTTGTTGGGCACTTAAGGTTGTAAGCATTCCCATTAAGATGATGGTTAGTAAAAAACCTTTCGTTGTATTCGCTTTATATTTCTTCACAGTTGGTCTAGGTTTATCTATTGATATAAATGTATCCTGTTAGCTGTTTCATGCTTCCACCCGTTTCTTGATAATCGATAACATAGAAATAGGTTCCGACAGGAAGTTTGTTATCCGCTTCTACGGTGACACGCCCTTGGGATGTACCGTCGAACACATTTCCACTCGTATTATAGGACCTTGTTTGGAATACCATTACGCCCCATCGGTTATAGATTTTAACCGTATTTACAGGATAATTTTCAAGTCCTTTAATTTCCAATACATCGTGAACACCATCTCCATTAGGCGTAATCACATTGATGACATCTACTTCCTCTTCGTCGGTAGTAAGCTCACCCAGGTCTGGATCAAGGTAATTTGGAATACCATTACCATTGGTGTCGTCGTTGGCGTAATCACCATCCATATCCAAATCCTCATCAATGGTTTCAATACCGTCATCATCGTCATCTGAATCCCTAAAGTCAGGAATACCATCTGAGTCCGTATCGGGTAAATGAATGCTAGGATTATCGACTTCGTCATTCACATCTATATCGATAACTGTGGAACCTTCATAACCATCATCCAAGCCATCGTTATCTTTATCCGAACCTATAAGTACTACATCTGCGATTCCATCATGGTCTTGGTCATGACCTTCAATGGCATCGGGCACATTGTCGTTATCACTGTCCTCATCCACATAATCTGGAATACCATCACCATCGGCATCCACAGGAATCAATCCTATGTTTCCATCATTTTCGTAAGCATCGTCCAATCCATTGTTATTGGAATCCACCAAGCTTGGAGGAATATATTCTAGAGCAAATTGAGCCTCAACGTTATCTGGAATACCATCATTATCACTATCAATGTCCAAATAATCCGGTATGCCATCGCCATCCGTATCTGTTGGATTGGTCGAAGGATCATTATCGTTATCAGCATTCAAATCCTCAAAACTGTCCACAATCCCATCATTGTCACTATCCAAATCTGCGCCCATGGTATTTACTATGATGGTGATTGTCGCTGTATCGCAATTTCCATTGGTATCGCAAACGGTATAATCAAAAGTATCTGTTCCTGTAAATCCAGCATTTGGAATGTATGTGATATCATCATCCGTTGGATTATTTGGGGTACCATTTTCATTGAGCACAATGGTTCCGTTGGAAGGGGTGGTAGCCGTTAAACTTCCCGAAATTGGAATATCATTATCGTTTCCTCTCCAAGATATCGTAACCTCTGAATCTTGATTGGTTGATGCTGAATCATCCGCCGTATCCACAATCGGCAATACGTCTACAGTAACCGTAGCTGTACTACAGTCGCCCAATGAGTTACAGACTGTATAATCAAAACTATCCGGTCCGTTGAAATCAGGATTGGGCGTATAGGTCAACACATCATCGGATGGATCATTGGCCGTACCATTATCATCAACCGCTACAGCCCCATTGGAAGGGCCTGTTATGGTCAACGTTCCCGAAGCAGGAAGATCGGTATCATTATCAAAAATAGGTGTAACAATAAATTCATCTTCATTCACTACAATGGCATCATCCATCAAATTGGCAGCTTGGCTCATGCAAACCACAGTAAATCGGGGAAGTTCACTCGAATTGCCCACCTTGGTTATGGTTGCCGTATATCGTTCCACGGTTTGGGTGGCCAAAACCATGGGTCGATTTTGATCTCCGCTCAAACCAGGACTCCAACTTACAGTAGCCCCGGTGGGCACACTGGCAGAAATATCCAAAGTCACCTCATTATTGGGCGCTTCACAATCGGTAAGAATGAAATAACCTGTTGCATTGGAACCACAAAGTGTACCGTCATAAGTGGCAAAATAAACTCCTGGTTGCGTAGCTTCATAAAATGAATTGGTTCCCAAAACAGTTCCCAAATCAGAAGCTTCGTACCATTTAAAATTGTTTTCATCCCCTGTATTGGGTGCCTGAAGTAAAAATTGTGCGTGCACAAAGTTTATACCAGCAAACAGGGTTAAACATGCAATGAGTAAAGACTTATATGGGTTGAATGATTTCAAATTTGAGGTTGTCTTTATCATTATTATTTTACTACAAATACCACATTGATCAAGGCGTTGTAATCGGCTGGTTGACCAATCACGGTATATGATAGGTTACCATTGGCATCAATAGCCATGGTCGCCGTATTGAAAACCGTTGCATCTGCATAGGTAACATAATAATACAAATCTGTCCTTGCATAGGTTGGAACTGCCGCTGGTGCTCCTGCACTTGATACTGTTGGCGAACCAAATTGATTGATATACTCTTGGTATAGGTCAATACTGAAGGAACCATTGGTCGATGCATCTATAGCAATGGAAGGTGGATAAAATACCCTTGCCGCTTTTGATGTAATTGGGGCTATAGCTTGGACCACATCCTCGACAGTTGATTCATTAACTCCATCACCATCTACATCTGCTGGAGTATCAGAATTCACCTCAGAAGCTGTTTGATTATCCGTAGATGGATCACCATTACATACATATTCAGTTGAATCCACCTCAGCCAAGTCCAGCGTACCGTTTCCGTTATCATCAATTCCAGTTTCCACTTTAATACCTCCAGCTGTACAATTTACACCTGCCGGTTCTGCAGTAGTTACGACAAGATTGGCCAGTCCATCAGGACCCTGATCTCCAGTAGGTCCTTTATCTCCAATAGGACCTTGAGGACCCTGGTCACCCGTCGGACCTTGCAATCCTACAGGACCCTGTTCTCCTTGTATTCCTTGGGGGCCTTGCGGACCCTGGTCTCCTATTGGTCCCTGTTCTCCAACTGGACCTTGAAGTCCTACCGGACCTTGGTCGCCTGTGGGTCCCTTGTCACCTGTTTCTCCTTTATCGCCTTGGATGCCTTGGATGCCCTGTGGGCCTTGGTCACCAACTGGACCCTGAAGTCCTACCGGACCTTGGTCGCCGGTGGGTCCCTTGTCACCTGTCTCTCCTTTATCGCCTTGGATGCCTTGGATTCCCTGTGGGCCTTGGTCACCAACTGGACCCTGTTCTCCAACCGGACCCTGAAGTCCTACCGGACCTTGGTCGCCTGTGGGGCCCTTGTCCCCTGTTTCTCCTTTATCGCCTTGGATGCCTTGGATGCCCTGTGGACCTTGGTCACCAACTGGTCCCTGAAGTCCTACCGGACCTTGGTCGCCTGTGGGTCCCTTGTCCCCTGTTTCTCCTTTATCGCCTTGGATACCTTGGATGCCCTGTGGACCTTGGTCACCAATTGGACCTTGAAGCCCAACCGGACCTTGATTGCCTGTGGGGCCCTTGTCCCCTGTCTCTCCTTTATCGCCTTGGATACCTTGGATGCCCTGTGGTCCCTGGTCTCCAATCGGACCTTGAAGCCCTACCGGACCTTGGTCTCCTGTGGGTCCCTTGTCCCCTGTCTCTCCCTTATCGCCTTGGATGCCTTGGATGCCCTGTGGGCCTTGGTCACCAACTGGACCCTGAAGTCCTACCGGACCTTGGTCTCCTGTGGGTCCCTTGTCACCTGTCTCTCCTTTATCACCTATGGGGCCCTGGATGCCCTGTGGGCCTTGGTCACCTGTGGGTCCCTTGTCACCTGTTTCTCCTTTATCGCCTTGGATGCCCTGGATGCCCTGTGGGCCTTGGTCACCAACTGGTCCCTGAAGTCCTACCGGACCTTGGTCGCCTGTGGGGCCCTTGTCCCCTGTCTCTCCTTTATCGCCTTGGATACCTTGGATTCCCTGTGGGCCTTGGTCACCAACTGGACCTTGAAGTCCTACCGGACCTTGGTCACCTGTGGGTCCCTTGTCACCTGTCTCTCCTTTATCACCTATGGGGCCTTGGATGCCCTGTGGGCCTTGGTCACCAACTGGCCCCTGAAGTCCTACCGGACCTTGGTCGCCCGTGGGGCCCTTGTCACCTGTCTCTCCTTTATCGCCTTGGATGCCTTGGATGCCCTGTGGGCCTTGGTCACCAACTGGACCTTGAAGCCCTACCGGACCTTGGTCGCCCGTGGGGCCCTTGTCACCTGTTTCTCCTTTATCGCCTTGGATGCCTTGGATGCCCTGTGGGCCTTGGTCACCAACTGGACCCTGAAGCCCTACCGGACCTTGGTCGCCTGTGGGTCCCTGTTCTCCAACCGGACCCTGAAGTCCTACCGGGCCTTGGTCGCCTGTGGGTCCCTTGTCACCTGTCTCTCCTTTATCGCCTTGGATGCCTTGGATGCCCTGTGGGCCTTGGTCACCAACTGGACCTTGAAGCCCTACCGGACCTTGGTCTCCTATGGGTCCCTTGTCACCTGTCTCTCCTTTATCGCCTTGGATGCCCTGTGGGCCTTGTTCACCAACTGGACCCTGAAGTCCTACCGGACCTTGGTCACCTGTGGGGCCCTTGTCACCTGTCTCTCCTTTATCGCCTTGGATACCTTGGATGCCCTGTGGTCCCTGGTCTCCAATCGGACCTTGGTCGCCTGTGGGGCCCTTGTCCCCTGTCTCTCCCTTATCGCCTTGGATGCCCTGTGGGCCCTGGTCACCAACTGGACCCTGAAGCCCTACTGGACCTTGGGGTCCTTGGGGTCCTTGTTCTCCAACTGGACCTTGAGGGCCTTCAGCACCTCCAGCTGCAATTGCTGACAGCGCAATGGAAATAATATTGTCCTCAGAATCTGTGATAACCAAATCAGAGCCTATTACCTCCATTCTTCTGTTTACCGTGTTGGAATCAGAATGTGTTAGCTCCCAAGTATCTCCATCCCAGAAAAATAGTATACCTGAATCGGTATTGATATAAATATCTCCCAAATCGACTCCTGTGGGCGATGTGTCACCTGCCGAAGTAACCTCAGTTCCTTTTAGAACTTCACAATTACATTGGTCTTGAAGGGTAACGGTAGTTTGGGAAAATGCAATTCCTGTAAATAATAGAAATAGCAGGGCAAGTATGCACTTTTTCATGAGGTTACGGTTTGTTGAGGATCGTATTTGTTGTACTTTTTGTAATCGTTTTTCATTGAAAACTTGGAAATCCCAGCAAATACGGAATCCACCTAAATTTCAATATGCTACAAAATTACCCTTGGAAATAGGTGTAGAAAATAATTGTTGTAAAGACTCCAATTAGAACTGTATACCCACCAATTTATGAAGTTAGCATGTCCACTTTATTATACTTTTCTTAAGACAGTTCGTCGATTAGCCCAATTATATAGCTAAATTACATAGGTTAATTCCTACAAAAAAACATGTGGTAAGTCTATTTATTCTTTATTTTTTTGATTATTAAAGAATAAAAAAAAGCGACCCTTTTTGGGTCGCTTCCTAATTTTTAAAATCATGTAATCCTATTCAAAAATAATAAACTCGGATCGTCTATTCAGTTGATGCTGATCTTCAGAACATGGTACCCCATTGGCACACTCGTTAACCAATCTGGTTTCACCAAATCCTTCACCTTGAAGTCTATCACGGGAAATTCCTTTGGAAACCATATAATCAACTGTAGATTCTGCTCTTTTTTGCGACAACCAAAGGTTATAGGCATCAATACCACGGCTATCGGTATGGGAGTTCACCTTGATTTTTAAACTTGGGTATTTCTCCATTGCTACTATCACCTTCTGAATCTCAATTTCAGCATCGGGACGAATGTTGTATTTATTCAAGTCAAAATAAATGGTACTCAATTGTAGTAATTTGGCCAAATCATCTCCGAAGCCTCCAGTGACCACATCCCTTTCTAGATAAAAGTCTATGATTCGAGGCTTGCCATCGGATTTACTTATGTACTCTTCAGCCGGGACATAGCCATCACGCGAGGCTCTCACAAAGTTTCCTTTGGAACAATCCAATTGTAACATATAATTTCCATTGGAATCGGTAATGGTGGATGATACCTCCCTATTTTCTTCATCGATGACCTTAACGGTTGCTCCTGCCAATACTTCGTTTGAAATACGGTCTCGAACAGTTCCGGTAACTTCTTGAAGGCAATCCAAAACCAAGGGTTCATTTTCTAGAAAGCCATAGATATCATCTCCGCCTAGACCTCCATCCCTATTGGATGAAAAATAGCCCGTTTTGTCTTCCGTATTGAATATATAGGAAAAATCGTCCTTGGGTCCATTTACCGGCCGACCAACATTTACAACAGGTTGGTAATAATCATTATATGCGATTTTGGTTGCAAAAACATCCAACCCTCCCAATCCTTGGTGTCCATCTGAAGAGAAATACAACACACCATCTCTCGTAATAAAAGGAAAGGTTTCCCTCGCTACGGTATTGATATTGCTACCTAAATTTTCTATGGGCCCATAAGTTCCGTCTCCAATAATGTCGGTCATGAATATATCAGATTGTCCTAAACTACCGGGCATATCGGATACGAAATACAATTTTTTCTCATCTGGACTCAATACTGGGTGTGCCACAGAATAAGCATCGCTATTAAATGGAAGCTCCACAATGTTTGTCCAAACCCCATCTATGTTTTCTGCGCTATATATTTTTAAACGTATGATTCCTGTGTCGTCTTTTTTCTTTTTACCGTCCAAAATATTGTTGCGCGTAAAATACATCATGGTGCCGTCTTTAGTTACGACTGATGTGGATTCGTGCAATCGAGTGTTGACATCTCCGGGCAACTTTACCACTTTATTGTTGGAGGCACTATCGGCATTTACTTTGTAAAGGTCCAAGAAATCGCTGGCATTCCAAGTGTGTCTGTATCGTGCAAAATTTCCCGTATCCCTATCCGAAGCGAAAATTAATCCCTTTTCGTAATAGGCGGCTGCAAAATCAGAGTATTTGCTATTGTAGTTAAACTTTTTCAAGGTGTAACGACCGGAGTTCTCTTCAATCTTTGCCATATAATCTGCATCGAAATTTTCGGATACGGCCGTAATTTCCCTAAAATCTTCCATCAACCTTGTAGATCCTTCGTAATCGCCAATGGATTTTAAACTTTGGGCATATTTGAAGATATCCTCCACTTCCATTTCATCTGGAAAAGTCTCTTCCAACTTTTTGAAGGTATCTGCAGCTTCTTGGTATTTGGCATTGAAGTAATAGGAATTCCCCAACTTCTTCAAAAGATCTGCAGAAACATATCCTTTATCCAATACTTTCTTATAAATATCAATAGCAGGACTAAATGAATATTCATTGTAGTTCTCATCCGCTCGGTCCAAGACCCTTGTAACTTGTCTGCTCGGGACACTGTCTTGTTGTGCAACCAATTGGGGTACACTCGCAAAAACCATGATCAATAAGAAAAGTACTCTCTTTAGCATCATCAACTGGTTTTAAAAGAATCTTGGTGATATGGTCCTTTGGAATGATTTCAACAATTCCAAGCGTAAAAACACTTCAAAAGAGCCATCGTTAAATTGGGTTCCTCCCAATTCTGTTGTTTCTCGATCGTAGGCAAGGCCCACCATTAATTGTTCGGTCAATTGAAAGCCTACCAAACCACTCAAAGCGGCATCCCAACGATAGGCGGCACCAAAACTAAATTTTTCAGCAAACAGGAAACTTGCCGATACATCCACTTGCAAGGGAGCGCCACTAACTGCTTTTGTCAATAAGGCCGGTTTAAACTGCAAATCAGCTCCAATATCAAATACATAACCGGTTATGAAATAGAAATTCATTCGCTCGGCAGACAAAAAGTTCACATTGTCTTCGGAATTATCGTTATCAAAATAATCGGACTCCAATACATTGGGCACAGAAACCCCTGCATAGAATTTATCGGTGTGGTAATAGACTCCCAATCCAAAATTTGGCGTAAATCTATTATCTATGTTGTCTTGGTTGACCACCTCTTGGTCAAAATTTCTAAGGCCATTAAAATCGAGGCTCAGTAAATTTCCTCCTGCTTTAAGTCCGAAAGACAATTTCGCAAACCTAGAAACATCAATGGTATAGGACACCATGGCATCCAAATAGGTTTCCTGAACAACCCCATCCCCTATATTGTCATTAACAATAGAAATTCCATATCCCAATCGACTGTTTCGAATGGGGGAATGAAGGTTGAGTGTAAAGGTTTCAGGGGCTCCATCCAAACCTACCCATTGTGAGCGGTACAAAGCGGCCAAGCTCAATTGACCTCTTGAGCCCGCATAGGCTGGATTTACGGTCATGGTGTTGTACATATATTGTGTGTACTGGGCATCTTGCTGAGCAAACAGCTCACTGGATGCGATTCCAATCAACAGTAATAATGGGATTATAAACTTTTTTCTTACCATTAGATCAATAGGTTATCTACTTATATAGATGTATTCGGAATCGGTGAAACTACCTTCATCCGTTTCATAATTAAAAATATAAAAATACACTCCTGCAGGTAGGTACTCGTTAACCCCTAGGGAAGACCTTCCTCTCGAGCGACCATCAAATACATTTTTTACGTTGTCGTAATTTGTTCCTTCATAAACCGCCACACCCCATCTGTTAAAAATTCGCAGTGTGCTACTTCTAATTTTCTCAACGCCACGGATAAACAGAAAGTCATTTTTTAAATCACCATTGGGGGTCAATAACTGGTTCACCTCTATTTTTGAACCCTCCTCGTTGTTTTCCTCATCAATTATTACGGTCACTGTTGCCGTATCGCAATTGTCTACATTGGCAATTTCGCATATAGTATATTCAATGGTATAGGTTCCCGGAGGAATTCCATCTTCGATGGTTACGCTCCCATTTTCATTGATGGTCAAAATACCGTTTGGAGTGGACGTCAAGATTACATTCTCCAGATTAACTGGTTCATCATTCAAGGTATCGTTGAGCAATACGTTACTTCCGTCTATAGTAATATCATCACTTTCCACCGTATATGAATCATCCACTGCATCAATAATCACATTTGGTGGTGGCGGAGGTGGTGGAACAGAGCTAACAACCACTGTTACAGTTGCCGTATCACAGTTATTAATATTTGCAATTTCACAAATGGTGTAGTCAATGGTATAGGTCCCTGATTCGTTTCCTGGAAGAACGGTCACACTTCCGTCTTCGTTAATGGTAAGTGCAGATGTAGGTGTTGATGTCAGAATGACATTCTCCAAACTTACAGGCTCTCCATTCAAGGTATCGTTGAACAATACATTGCTATCCACTATATTTCCTTCACTGTTTGAACCATAGGCATCATCTACAGCTTCTATAATATTTCCGCCCATGCCTTCTTCTACCTCAACCGTCACGGTTGCAGTGTCACAATTTTCGGTATTGGCCACCTCACAAATGGTATAGTCTATGGTATAGGTTCCGGGAAGGGTACCTGAAACGACAGTTATACTTCCATCTTCATTGATGGAAAGGGCATCTGTTGGGGTTGAAGTCAAAATAACATCTTCCGAACTTACTGGCCCACCATTTAAAGTATCGTTACTCAAAACATTGCTATCTACGATATCACCTTCACCGTTTGAAATGTAGGCATCATCTACCGCATCCAAGGCATTGGAGCCAACTTCAATGCTTACAGTTGCTGAAGCACAAACATTAGGATCTACATTTACATTACAAACCTGATACACTATGGTTACCGTGGAGTTGGACTCCAATAAAGTTGGTGTATAGGTTAGCATTCCAGTTTCTGCATCCAAAGTCAATGTGCCACTTGCGTCGCCACCAATTCTTGAAAGATATGTCTCGCCTAAGTTAGCTGCATCTGCATTGGGTAAATAATCATCGTTCTCCAAAATATTGATGGCGACCTGTGTTAGCGCTGGTGTCCAACCTGAATCGTCTCGAGCAGTTGCATTCAATGGGTCTGGATCATTTCCGTTTGGATTCCCATCGCCATCACAATCAAGATTGTTCCATTCTGAAGAAGGTTCTAGAGTAATACTTTCTGGATTATAATCGCATGGATCCAATGGATCGGTACCATCCTTAACTTCGTCTTCATTGGTCACTCCATCGCCATCGCAATCGCTGGTATTCCAAGTTGAGGAAGGATCAACGGTTTGACTATCCAACTTAAAATCACAAGGGTCGGTTGGGTCGGTGCCATCTTCCTCTTCATCTCCGTTGGTTACCCCATCACCATCGCAATCTGCTTCCAGATAGGCACCACTTTGTGGTAAGGATATGCTTTCTGGATTAAAAACACATGGGTCAAATGGGTCGGTACCATCCTCAACTTCGTCTTCGTTGGTCACTCCATCCCCATCACAATCGGCATTTAAATATTCCTCTGTTTGTGGTTCCGTTACATGTTCTTTTACATAATCACAATAATCCAAGGGGTCGGTTTCATCTTCTTCTTCCACATCATCTGGCACACCATCCCCATCTGTATCTGTATTGTCGGTTGGATCTAAATAATCTGGCGTTCCATCTTCATCAGTATCATCATTGGTTGGATCACCATCGCCATTAGCGTCCTCATCTGGTGTTGAAATGTCGTCACCGTCATCATCAACATCCCTGTAATTCACATCATCCTCTCCATCCCTTTCTGGCAAATCCGTTGCGGGATTTTCAATTTCATCATTTACGTCAAACCCGTCATTTACGTCACTACCTTCATAACCATCATCCAATCCATCATTATCGGTGTCGGTCCCTGTAAAGGTCCAATCTGGAATTCCATCAAAGTTAAAGTCGTTTCCTTCGTTGTTATCCGGCACCCAATCGTTGTCGGAATCATCATCTAAGTAATCTGGTGTTCCGTCAGAATCCGTATCCTCAAGGGATAAACCCATGGTGTTTCCATTTTCATAGGCATCGTCCACACCATTTACGTTAACATCCTGTCCAGATGGCGGAATATAATTGAATGTAGGCTGTGCTTCCACATTATCAGGTATTCCATCGTTATCACTGTCAATATCCAATCGGTCAGGATAACTATCTTTATCGCTATCCACATCCACACTAAAATTGGTGGTTTGCGGATTATTAAAATTATCCAAACATGTAAACTGAATACCTGCTTGACGAGCTACATTGGTCCTGAAATTATTATCCACATCTGCCTGAATTCCAAACCTAAAGACAAAAGAATCGATGTTTATGAATTCAACTGCGACATTTACAGCTGGGACTTGATTGGAAATACCGGTATACTCTTTAACACCTCCATTCACCAAAAAACCACCGGTAGTGTTTTGCACCGTTATTTCATTATTTTCATCTAATGTAAAACTAGCTGGAGTGTTGAATCTATTGTATTCTTGATATTCCGCATTACCATCTACATCTAAAAAGTTAGCACTTAGCTCTTCCAAAACTACCGGAGTATTGGTACCCACTTCTACAAAAGAAATTCTAAAATCCACATAGGGTCTTCTATCCTCCGAGGTTGTAGTGAAATAAATTTCAGGTTTAAAAAACTCTGGATCCGTAGCATTTTGATCTAAATACAAAATTTCACCGTTAACCACCTTTTCGATTGTCACCAATGCATCTAGATCACTGGTCACCTGCTGGTAACGATATACGGCTCCTTCAGCTAAGGCATCTCCCGATTCCAACATAGGCTCACTGCCAAAACTTAATTTTGGCACCGTACTACAATCGAAATCAGCACTTAACACACTGGATTCATTTTGGTCCAGAATACCATCGTTATCCGAATCCATATCCAAATAGTCCGGCACTTGATCACTATCTGTATCTATTGGGACAATTCCTTCCCCTGCTCCCGGTAAAGATTCATAGGCATCATCCAAGCCATTGCCATCAGAATCCATTCCTGATGGTAATTGAAATATTTTATGGTTTTGTGCTTCATAATTATCCAATAGTCCATCCCCATCAGAATCGGGATCTAAATAATTTGGAATTCCATCCCCATCACTATCCAAATCAAAACCTTCGACAACATCCAAAATACCATCATTGTCATCATCAATATCAATACTATCGGGAATTCCATCACTGTCGGTATCCGTATTTCCACTCATAAAAATTGAGTGTGCTTTTTCGCTATCGGCATCAAAAGCGGAAATGACTGTTGGATATAAGGGAAATCCTAAAATCAGAATAAGCATCATAATATGCTTCCTGAAATTCAAGAAAGTAATTTTTTCCATAAATGATAAGTTTTGGTCAACTAATCACCATGGCTGAAGTAGTACTCAAACGTGTAAGAAATTGGGGTTTCTTGCTGTTTTTAATCTCTCTCTTTTGGAAACCTAGGTACTCCAATTGGTCACATAGTTACATGATTTGGCCTATACCACCTATTTTAATCGATAAAAGGCGAATTCAATAACCTCAGCTACAACATCTTCCGGTTTCATCATCGGGTAAAACACCGATTCTTGAGAAAAAGCGCAAAAACGGGCGAAAAATACTCTACTTTTCCCAGTTGGTGAATTACAAAGGGTTATTTTTTTCCAATGATATTAACAATTCGCAATACTGTTCAAAATGGCACGGAAAACATTTAATTCCCTTATTTTTGCCGAAATTTTTGTTGATGGAATTTGAAAAGGAAATAGCAAGGCGAAGAACTTTTGGTATTATCTCCCACCCCGATGCCGGAAAGACCACTTTAACCGAAAAATTACTGCTTTTTGGTGGGGCAATCCAAGAAGCCGGTGCCGTTAAGAGCAATAAAATCAAAAAATCGGCCACAAGTGACTTTATGGAGATTGAACGCCAAAGGGGAATTTCTGTGGCAACTTCGGTCTTGGCCTTTATTTACAAGGACAAAAAAATCAATATTCTGGATACGCCCGGTCACAAGGATTTTGCAGAGGACACCTTTAGGACACTTACTGCGGTGGACAGCGTAATCGTAGTTATCGATGTTGCCAAAGGTGTTGAGGAACAAACCGAAAAATTGGTGGAGGTTTGTCGCATGCGAAACATCCCCATGATTGTTTTCATCAACAAACTGGACCGTGAAGGAAAAGATGCCTTTGATCTTTTGGATGAAGTAGAACAAAAATTGGGACTTAAGGTTACGCCCTTAAGTTTTCCCATTGGAATGGGCTATGATTTTAAGGGAATCTATAACATCTACGAGAAAAACATCAACCTGTTTAGCGGAAACAGCAAAAAGAACATCGAGGAAACCATTGCTTTCGACAATTTGGACAGTCCTGAATTGGAAAAAATAATTGGTACCGATGCCGCCGAAGAACTGCGCGACAATCTCGAATTGGCAGAAGGTGTTTACCCTGCTTTTGATAAAGAGGCTTATTTAAAAGGTGAATTACAACCCGTATTTTTTGGTTCCGCTCTGAATAATTTTGGGGTTCGTGAACTTTTGGATTGCTTTATCAATATTGCACCCGCACCACGACCAAAAAAGGCAGAAGAGCGTTTAGTGAATGCCAATGAAAAAGGGTTTTCGGGATTTGTTTTCAAGATTCACGCCAACATGGACCCAAAACACAGGGACCGTTTGGCTTTTATAAAGGTAGTTTCTGGCACCTTTGAGCGCAACACCCCTTACTTGCATGTCCGACAGAACAAAAAATTAAAGTTTTCCAGTCCGAATGCCTTCTTTGCCGAGAAAAAAGAAATTGTAGATATTTCCTATCCAGGAGATATTGTTGGCCTTCACGATACAGGAAACTTTAAAATCGGTGATACATTGACCAGTGGTGAAGAATTGCATTATAAAGGAATTCCAAGTTTTTCACCAGAACACTTCCGATACATCAACAATGCCGATCCTATGAAGGCCAAACAGTTGTACAAGGGTATCGACCAACTTATGGATGAAGGGGTAGCCCAATTGTTCACCTTGGAAATGAACGGACGAAAAGTCATTGGAACAGTTGGAGCACTGCAGTATGAAGTCATCCAATACCGATTGGAGCATGAATACGGTGCCAAGTGCACCTACGAAAACTTCCCTGTGCACAAAGCGTGTTGGGTTGAACCCCAGGATGAAAAGAATGAAGAGTTCCAAGAGTTCAAACGGGTGAAACAAAAGTTTTTGGCTACTGATAAAAAAGGACAGTTGGTATTTTTGGCTGATTCGCCATTCTCTTTGCAGATGACACAACAAAAGTACCCTTCGGTTAAATTGCATTATACTTCAGAATTCCATTAAAAGTATTTGCATTGTCATAATAAAATGATTTGAGCATAATGGGCTAATTTTTAGTACATTGTATTACACAACCATTTAAACAAACTATTATGACAACTAAAGTAAAACCACCTACCTGGTTCTGGGTAGTAAGTATCATCGCCCTTTTATGGAATTTAGTGGGCGTATTTAATTACCTCAACCAAGCGTTCAATCAAGTAGCCATTTTGGAAAGTTTGAATCAGGCACAGCGAGAAGTGTTTGAGGCCATCCCCGCATGGGCCACAGCTGCTTTTGCCATTGCCGTGTTTTCGGGCACTTTGGGCTGTATTGGACTTTTAATGAAGAAAAAGTGGGCAAAACCACTCTTTACCATTTCTTTTATTGCGGCAGCTGCGCAATTTATCCATTGGCTTTTTATTTCCAATGCCGTGGAAGCATTTGGGCCATCCACTTACGGTATGCCTATTGCCGTATTATTGATTGGACTATACCTTATTTCATTTTCCAAAAAAGGAATACAGAAAGGCTGGTTAAAATAATACATCATAAAAAAAGCCCTGATTGTTTGATCAGGGCTTTTTTTTTAAGCTTCTCCAGTAGGTCCAAAATTTAATGGAATCGGAGGTTGCTCATAATCTTTTATGGGGCCGTGGGCTTTCTCAAAGCGGGTAACGTTATCGTTCAACGCCTTTAAAAACTTCTTGGCGTGCTGTGGAGTTAGAATAATACGGCTTTTCACCTTTGCTTTGGGTGCTCCGGGCATCAAACTAATAAAATCCACCACAAATTCTGACACTGAATGGTTGATTATGGCCAAGTTGGAATAGGTACCTTCCGCCATTTTTTCATCCAATTCTATATTGATTTGTTTTTGTTTCTGGTTTTCGTCTGCCATAAACTATTTAAAAAGAAAACCCTGACCTATTGGCCAGGGTTTGTTAGTATTTAGAATTTGAATTCCTCTTTTCGGGCCATGATTTCATCGTACTCCTCTTTGGAACCTACAATGATACTGTCATAATCCCTCATACCGGTACCGGCTGGAATCTTATGTCCTACAATTACATTTTCCTTCAAACCTTCCAAGGTATCCACTTTACCGTTTACAGCGGCTTCGTTCAATACTTTGGTTGTTTCTTGGAACGATGCGGCAGAGATAAAGGACTTCGTTTGTAGCGAAGCTCTTGTAATACCCTGCAAAATTGGAGTGGCGGTGGCGGCAACTGCATCCCTCGCAGAAACTAAAGTTTTGTCCTCTCTTCTTAGAATAGAGTTTTCATCCCTTAGCTCACGTACGGTTACAATCTGACCTGGCTTCAATCTTTCAGAATCCCCGGCATCCTCAACTACTTTTTTACCAAAGATCTCATCGTTCTCATGGATAAAGTCGTCCTTGTGTGCCAATTGGTTCTCCAAGAAAATGGTATCTCCTGGATCTTGGATTCTTACTTTACGCATCATTTGTCTAACAACAACCTCAAAGTGCTTATCGTTGATTTTCACACCTTGTAAACGGTAAACTTCCTGTACTTCGTTCACCAAGTATTGTTGTACCGCAGATGGTCCTTTGATGGCCAAGATATCTTCTGGAGTAATAGATCCATCGGACAATGGCATGCCTGCACGTACGTAGTCGTTCTCCTGAACCAAGATTTGGTTGGAAAGCTTAACCAAGTACTTCTTCACCTCACCAGTTTTGGATTCGATGATGATTTCGCGGTTACCACGTTTGATCTTACCGAAAGATACTACACCGTCAATCTCAGAAACTACTGCTGGGTTGGATGGGTTACGGGCCTCGAACAACTCGGTTACCCTTGGAAGACCACCGGTAATATCCCCTGCCTTGGCAGACTTACGTGGTATTTTTACCAAGATTTTACCTTCTTTGATTTTCTCACCATCATCTACCATAAGGTGCGAACCTACTGGCAAGTTGTATGAACGCAAAGTTTCTCCTTTACCGTCCTTGATCAACAAGGTTGGGATCAACTTTTTGTTTCTGGATTCAGAAATTACCTTTTCTTGGAAACCGGTTTGTTCATCGATTTCAACTTGGTAAGTAACCCCTTGCTCAATATTCTCGTAGGCAATCTGTCCTGTAAACTCAGAAACAATTACACCGTTATATGGATCCCACTGACATATTGTAGTGCCCTTGGTTATTTTAGCTCCATCTTTAACAAACAACTGAGAACCGTAAGGAATGTTATTGGTACTTAGGGTGATTCCTGTTTTGGCATCTATGATCTTAATTTCAGATGTTCTGGAAATTACGATATCGGTTTTACCTCCCTCAGCATTTTCACCTTCAACCAATCTAAGATCTTCAATCTCAGCAATACCGTCAAATTTGGCTTCTAGTTTGTTATCTTCAGAAATGTTACCTGCAATACCACCCACGTGGAAGGTACGTAGTGTTAACTGTGTACCAGGTTCCCCAATGGATTGTGCAGCTACAACACCTACAGCTTCACCTCGCTGGACCATTTTGTTGGTCGCCAAGTTCCTACCGTAACATTTGGCACAGATTCCTTGAGGAGCCTCACAGGTCAATGGTGACCTTACTTCAACTTTCTCAATTGGAGCGGCTTCCACCCTCTTCACATCGGCCTCGTTAATATCTTGGCCTGCTTTAAGGATCAATTCCTCCGTTAATGGGTTGTATACATCGTGCAGAGATACCCTACCTAGGATTCTTTCTCCAAGGGTCTCAACAATCTCTTCGTTTTTCTTCAACGGCTCGACCTCGATTCCTCTTAGGGTCTCACAATCTTCAATGTTGATGATCACATCTTGGGAAACATCCACCAAACGACGGGTCAAGTATCCAGCATCCGCAGTTTTCAAAGCGGTATCCGCAAGACCTTTACGCGCACCGTGGGTAGAAATAAAGTATTCCAAAATCGATAGACCTTCCTTAAAGTTGGAAAGAATCGGGTTTTCGATAATTTCACCACCACCAGCGGTAGATTTTTTAGGCTTGGCCATCAAACCACGCATACCGGTCAACTGACGAATCTGTTCTTTGGAACCCCTCGCACCAGAATCCAACATCATATATACAGAGTTGAATCCTTGTTTGTCCTCACGGATTCGCTTCATCGCCAATTCGGTCAACATAGCGTTGGTAGAGGTCCAAACATCAATAACCTGGTTATATCGCTCATTGTTGGTGATAAGCCCCATGTTATAGTTCATCATAATACCATCTACCTGTCCGTTGGCCTCTTCGATCATTTCCAGTTTTTCGGCTGGAATGATAATATCACCCAAACTGAAGGATAGACCACCTTTAAAAGCGAAATCGTATCCCATGGCCTTGATCTTATCCAAGAATTCTGCAGTAGTTGGCACATCGGTAACGGCAAGAATGTCCCCAATAATATTTCTAAGGGCTTTCTTGTTCAATACCTGGTTGATGAATCCTGCTTGTTCTGGTACTTCTGAGTTGAACAACACACGACCTACAGTGGTTTCAATAATTTGATTGACCAATTCTCCATCTTCATTAAAATCTTTGGTTCTCACCTTGATTCCTGCGTTCAGGTTAACTTTCTTTTCATTGAAAGCAATCTCAACTTCTTCTGGAGAGTAGAATGTCAGCCCTTCACCCAATACAGGCTCTTCTGGGGTAGACTTTTTCTCTTTGGTCATATAATATAGACCCAATACCATATCCTGGGATGGAACGGTAATCGGAGAACCGTTCGCTGGATTAAGGATGTTTTGTGAAGCCAACATCAATAATTGAGCTTCCAAAATAGCCTCTGGCCCCAATGGCAAGTGAACCGCCATCTGATCCCCATCAAAATCCGCGTTAAATGCGGTACATGCCAGTGGGTGCAAACGAATCGCCTTACCTTCGATAAGTTTAGGCTGGAACGCTTGAATACCCAAACGGTGCAATGTGGGGGCACGGTTCAACAATACTGGGTGTCCTTTAAGGACGTTTTCTAGGATATCCCATACAACAGGCTCCTTTTTGTCGATAATCTTCTTGGCAGATTTTACCGTTTTCACAATACCTCTTTCAATCAACTTACGGATGATGAACGGCTTGTACAGCTCGGCTGCCATATCTTTAGGAAGACCACATTCGTACAATTTCAATTCCGGTCCAACGACGATTACGGAACGAGCGGAGTAATCCACACGTTTACCCAAAAGGTTTTGACGGAAACGACCTTGCTTTCCTTTCAAGGAATCAGAAAGGGATTTCAATGGTCTGTTTGATTCTGTTTTTACCGCAGATGCTTTTCTTGTGTTATCGAAAAGGGAATCCACAGCCTCTTGAAGCATACGTTTTTCGTTTCTCAAGATCACCTCTGGTGCCTTGATCTCCATCAATCGCTTCAAACGGTTGTTTCGGATAATTACCCTACGGTACAGATCGTTCAAATCGGACGTTGCGAAACGACCACCATCCAATGGCACCAATGGACGCAATTCTGGTGGAATCACCGGAATCACTTTCATGATCATCCATTCTGGGTTGTTCTCGCGGTTTCCTTGAGACTCACGCAAAGCTTCCACTACTTGAAGACGCTTCAAGGCTTCGGTTTTACGTTGTTTTGAAGTTTCGGTATTTGCTTTGTGACGTAGTTCGTAAGACAATTGTTCCAAATCGATTCTGGACAAAATGTCAATCAAACACTCGGCACCCATTTTGGCGATGAACTTGTTAGGGTCCGTATCTTCCAAATATTGGTTTTCACTTGGAAGGGTTTCCAAAATGTTCAAATACTCCTCTTCGGTCAAGAAATCCATTTTGTGGATTTCCTCACCTTCTGGACCTTTGGCAATACCTGGCTGGATCACCACATACCTTTCGTAGTAAATGATCATGTCCAACTTTTTGGAAGGCAGTCCCAAAAGGTATCCTATTTTGTTGGGCAACGAACGGAAATACCAGATGTGCGCTACAGGAACCACCAAGTTGATGTGTCCCACACGGTCTCTACGTACTTTCTTTTCGGTTACTTCAACACCACAACGGTCACAAACGATACCACGGTAACGGATACGCTTATACTTTCCACAGGCACATTCGTAATCCTTTACAGGACCGAAAATACGCTCGCAGAACAATCCATCACGCTCAGGCTTGTGCGTTCTATAGTTTATAGTTTCAGGCTTCAATACCTCTCCACGTGACTCTGCCAAGATAGACTCTGGAGAAGCCAATCCGATGGAAATTTTATTGAACCTTTTTTGTGCGTTGTTATCTTTAATTCTAGCCATAATAATATGGTGATGATATAATTAATGTATAGTGTTCTATTCTTCCAATCTAATATCCAAGCCCAAACCTTTAAGTTCGTGCATCAATACGTTGAAAGATTCTGGCAATCCAGGTTCTGGCATTGTTTCGCCTTTCACAATGGATTCATAGGTCTTAGCCCTACCGATAACATCATCGGACTTCACGGTCAAAATTTCTCTTAGGGTAGATGAAGCACCATAAGCTTCCAATGCCCATACTTCCATTTCTCCAAAACGCTGACCACCGAACTGGGCTTTACCACCCAATGGTTGCTGTGTGATCAATGAGTATGGTCCAATAGATCTTGCGTGCATCTTATCGTCTACCATGTGACCTAGTTTCAACATGTAGATAACACCTACTGTTGCACGTTGGTCGAAACGCTGACCTGTTCCCCCATCGTAAAGGAAGGTATGTCCAAATCTTGGCACCCCCGCCTTATCGGTTAGTTCGTTGATCTCGTCCAAAGTGGCACCATCAAAAATTGGAGTTCCATATTTCTGACCCAATTTAAGACCTGCCCAACCAAGAACAGTTTCATAAATCTGACCAATGTTCATCCTTGAAGGTACACCAAGTGGGTTCAACACGATATCCACTGGGGTTCCATCTTCCAAGAACGGCATATCTTCTTGACGAACGATACGGGCCACGATACCTTTGTTACCGTGACGACCTGCCATCTTATCACCTACTTTAAGTTTACGTTTTTTAGCAATGTAAACTTTAGCCAACTTCATGATACCTGCTGGAAGTTCATCACCTACGGAGATGGTAAACTTATCCCTTCTAAGGTTACCTTGAATGTCGTTCAACTTAATTTTGTAATTGTGCAACAAATCGGCAACCAAGGCATTGGTAGCGTCGTCAGTTGTCCAGCTTCCACCAACCAAGTGGGCAAAATCATCAACGGCGTTCAACATTTTGATGGTGTATTTCTTTCCTTTTGGAAGTACTTCTTCACCCAAATCGTTCATTACACCTTGAGATGTTTTACCATTGATCAATCCGAATAACTTCTCGATCAATACATCTTTCAATTGTTGGAACTTCACTTCGTAGTCCATCTCCAATCTTGCGATGGCTTCTTTATCTTCGGAACGTTTTCTCTTGTCTTTAATAGAACGTGAGAATAATTTCTTGTCGATAACCACACCTCTCAAGGATGGGGATGCTTTTAATGAAGCATCTTTTACATCACCTGCTTTGTCACCAAAAATGGCACGCAACAATTTTTCTTCCGGTGTTGGATCAGACTCCCCTTTAGGAGTGATCTTACCGATCAAAATATCACCAGGTTTTACTTCTGCACCGATACGGATCATACCGTACTCGTCCAAATCTTTGGTAGCTTCTTCCGATACGTTGGGAATATCGTTGGTCAACTCTTCAGCTCCCAATTTGGTATCCCTTACTTCCAATGCATACTCGTCAATGTGGATGGAGGTAAAGATATCTTCTCGCACCACTTTTTCAGAGATTACAATCGCATCCTCGAAGTTGTATCCTTTCCAAGGCATGAAGGCCACTTTCATGTTTCTACCCAAGGCCAATTCACCTTTTTCGGTAGCATAACCTTCACAAAGTACCTGACCTTTTTTCACCTTGTCCCCTTTTCTAACGATAGGCTTCAAGTTGATGGAGGTTCCTTGGTTTGTTTTTCTAAACTTCACCAATGTGTAGGTCTTGGAATCTTCATCGAAGCTTACCAAGCGCTCTTCATCGGTTCTGTCGTATTTAATGGTAATTTTCTGAGCGTCTACATACTCCACTACTCCATTACCCTCGGCATTGATCAATACTCTTGAATCGGTAGCTACCTGTCTTTCAAGACCTGTACCAACGATTGGAGAATCTGGACGCAACAATGGTACGGCCTGACGCATCATGTTTGATCCCATCAAGGCACGGTTCGCATCATCGTGCTCCAAGAACGGAATCAAGGATGCAGAGATGGATGCAATCTGATTAGGGGCAACGTCTGTATATTGGATTTCAGCTGGATCAACAACAGGGAAATCACCTTCTTCCCTTGCAATTACCTTGTCTGTATCAATTTCACCATCATCCTTTAATGGAATGTTGGCTTGGGCAATCTTCATTCCCTCTTCTTCCTCCGCACTCAAGTAAATGTGTTCTTTTACATCTACTTTTCCATCGGTCACTTTTCGGTAAGGGGTTTCCAAGAAGCCCATATTGTTCACCTTGGCAAACACGGAAAGGGAAGAAATCAAACCAATGTTGGGTCCTTCAGGTGTCTCGATCGGACACAATCTTCCGTAATGGGTATAGTGAACGTCACGCACCTCGAAACCTGCTCTTTCACGGGAAAGACCACCAGGCCCTAGGGCGGATAATCTACGTTTGTGGGTAATCTCTGCCAATGGGTTGGTCTGGTCCATGAACTGAGACAACTGGTTGGTACCGAAGAAAGAGTTGATCACAGAAGACAACGTCTTGGCGTTGATCAAATCAATCGGAGTAAACACTTCATTGTCACGAACGTTCATACGCTCACGGATGGTACGTGCCATACGCGCCAAACCTACACCAAACTGTTGTGACAATTGCTCGCCCACAGTTCTTACACGACGGTTGGACAAGTGGTCGATATCATCAATCTCTGCTTTGGAGTTGATCAACTCAATCAAATACTTGATGATGGTAATGATATCTTCCTTGGTCAAGACTTGTTTGTCCATTCCAATATCCAAGCCCAATTTCTTGTTCATTCTGTAACGACCTACTTCACCTAAGTTGTAACGTTGGTCGGAGAAGAACAATTTGTCGATAATACCACGAGCTGTTTCCTCATCTGGCGGCTCGGCATTACGCAATTGTCTATAAATGTGCTCTACCGCTTCTTTTTCGGAGTTGGTAGGGTCCTTTTGCAATGTGTTGTGAATAATAGCATAGTCGGACTGTGCATTGTTCTCCTTGTGAAGCAAAATAGTCTTCACATCGGCATCAATGATTTCATCGATATGCTCTTTTTCCAAAATAGTATCACGGTCCAATACAATTTCGTTACGTTCGATAGATACCACTTCACCAGTATCTTCGTCCACGAAATCCTCGTGCCAAGTGTTCAACACCCTAGCGGCCAATTTACGGCCCAATACTTTTTTAAGTCCGGCTTTGGAAACTTTGATTTCTTCTGAAAGGTCAAAGATTTCCAAAATATCTTTATCCCTTTCGAAGCCAATGGCACGGAACAAAGTGGTAACCGGTAATTTTTTCTTCCTATCGATGTAGGCATACATTACCGAGTTGATATCGGTAGCGAATTCAATCCAAGATCCTTTGAAAGGAATTACCCTTGCTGAATACAATTTTGTACCGTTGGCGTGGAACGATTGTCCAAAGAACACACCAGGTGATCTGTGCAACTGTGAAACCACAACTCTTTCGGCTCCATTAATTACGAATGTTCCACTTGGGGTCATGTAAGGAATGGTTCCCAAATACACATCTTGTACGATGGTTTCGAAATCTTCGTGCTCTGGATCGGTACAGTATAATTTAAGACGTGCCTTTAAAGGAACGCTATAGGTAAGCCCACGCTCTATACATTCTTGGATGGAATATCTTGGTGGATCTATAAAGTAATCCAAAAATTCCAGTACAAACTGGTTTCTGGTGTCAGTGATTGGAAAATTCTCCATGAAGGTGTTGTAGAGACCTTCGTTCCCTCTTTCGTCAGATTTAGTTTCTAGCTGGAAAAAATCCTGAAACGATTTAATCTGAATGTCCAAGAAATCCGGGTATTCCGGTATGTTCTTAGCGGATGCGAAATTAACTCTTTCAATAGTGTTTGTGAACATCTATGGACAAATTTTGAACGTGAATACTTTGTGGGTTTGTGTATGACTTTATACACTCCTATTTTAAATAGGCTAAGGTCTAACCAATAACTGGGTAGACCTTAACCAAATTTTTATGGGAAAAGCTATTACTTAAGCTCAACTTCAGCTCCTGCTTCTTCCAAAGATTTTTTGATGCCTTCTGCTTCGTCTTTAGAAACACCTTCCTTAACAGCTTTTGGTGCGCTATCAACAATATCTTTAGCCTCTTTAAGACCAAGACCTGTCAATTCTTTTACCAATTTAACTACTGCCAATTTAGAACCACCAGCAGCGGTAAGGATTACATCAAATTCTGATTTTTCTTCAGCAGCCTCACCACCTTCTGCGGCTCCACCACCAGCGGCTACAGCTACTGCAGCAGCAGCAGGCTCAATACCGTATTCTTCTTTTAAAATGTCGGCCAATTCATTTACCTCTTTTACTGTAAGGTTTACCAACTGTTCTGCAAAATCTTTTAAATCTGCCATTTTTCTATCGTTTAATAAAAATTTTTAAAAATATACTTAGTTTATTGTGCGCGAATTATTCTTTCTCAGAAAGGGTCTTAAGGATACCGGCCAATTTACCGCCACCAGATTTAAGTCCAGAAATAACATTCTTGGCTGGTGATTGTAACAATCCGATGATATCTCCAATAACCTCTTCTTTGGACTTGATGTTAACAAGTGCGTCAAGGTTTTCGTCCCCGATGTAAACAGCTTCTTCAATAAAAGCTCCTTTCAATACAGGTCTTTCCGATTTTTTTCTAAAGTTCTTGATAAGTTTCGCAGGTGCGTTTCCTGTTTCGGACAACATCATAGATGTATTGCCTTTCAAAACATCAGAAAGATCACCAAATTCCTTATCAGAAGCTTCCATTGCCTTTGCAAGCAATGTGTTCTTTACTACCGCAAGTTTAATGTTTGCCTTAAAACACGCTCTTCTTAAGTTAGAGGTATCCACGGCATTCAATCCAGATATGTCCGCCAAATAAATATTTGGGGCATCGGCCAACTGTGCAGTCAAGTCTTCTATTACTGTTGCTTTTTCTTCTCTTGTCATAGTTATAAAATTGAACTACCAGTTAGATTAAACTGCTTTTGGATCTAGTTGAACACTAGGACTCATGGTACTAGACAAATAGATACTCTTCATGTAAACACCTTTTGCAGCGGATGGTTTCATTTTTACCAAAGTCTCGATAAGTTCTTTGGCGTTTCCTGCGATTTTGTCCGCAGAAAATGAAGCTTTTCCAATTGCAGCGTGCACAATACCTGTTTTGTCTACTTTAAAGTCGATTTTACCAGCTTTCACGTCAGATACTGCCTTGGCAACATCCATAGTTACTGTACCGGTTTTTGGATTGGGCATCAAACCTCTAGGACCCAAAATTCTACCTAATGGTCCCAGTTTACCCATAACGCTTGGCATGGTGATGATTACATCAACATCGGTCCAACCGCCTTTTATTTTATCCAAATATTCATCTAATCCAACAAAGTCTGCACCAGCTTCTTTAGCTTCTGCTTCTTTGTCTGGAGTCACCAATGCTAAAACTTTAACGTCTTTACCAGTTCCGTGAGGAAGGGTAACGACACCACGCACCATTTGATTTGCTTTTCTTGGATCTACACCCAAACGAACAGCGATATCTATGGAGGCGTCAAATTTTACGTTGGTAATTTCTTTTACTAAAGCGGATGCCTCTTCCAAAGAGTACAATTTATTCTTGTCTATCTTGGATTGGGCTTCTTTTTGCTTTTTGGTCAATCTTGCCATTTCTTAATTGCTTTAAGATTTTAAAAAGGTCTTTGTCCAGCTATTTTCAGCCCCATAGATCTTGCAGTCCCAGCAACCATACTCATTGCAGACTCAACAGTAAATGCATTTAAATCTACCATTTTGTCTTCAGCGATTGCTTTAACTTGATCCCAGGTTACTGAACCATTTTTAACCCTGTTAGGTTCGCCAGATCCTTTTTTAATCTTAGCTGCTTCCATCAATTGAACTGCCGCAGGTGGTGTTTTTACAACAAACTCGAAAGATTTGTCTTTGTAAACGGTGATAGCAACAGGCAATACTTTGCCCGGTTTGTCCTGTGTACGCGCATTAAACTGCTTACAGAACTCCATGATGTTAACACCAGCAGCACCTAAGGCGGGTCCAACCGGTGGCGATGGGTTCGCAGCACCTCCCCTAACTTGTAATTTAACTACCTTATCTACTTCTTTTGCCATTGTTTCTAATTAAATTTAAAGTTGTGTCAATTGGAAGCAACACAGCTTTATATATGTAACAGCTCTTGTTATACTTTTTCCACTTGCATATAGCTCAATTCCAATGGTGTTTTTCTTCCGAAAATTTTCACCATCACCTCGAGCTTACGCTTTTCTTCATTGATTTTCTCAACAGTTCCATTGAATCCATTGAAAGGTCCATCAATTACCTTAACCGTTTCACCCAACACAAATGGAATGGCCACATTGTCTGTATTGACAGCCAACTCGTCCACTTTCCCCAACATACGGTTTACCTCCGATTTTCTCAAAGGCACGGGGTCACCACCTTTTACTTCTCCCAAAAATCCAATCACATTGGTTATGGAACGGATAATATGCACCATTTCACCACCTAGATTGGCTTTGATCATGATATAGCCTGGAAAATAAACCCTTTCTTTATTGATTTTCTTTCCATTTCTGATCTGCACTACTTTTTCGGTAGGTACAAGAACTTCTTCAAGATAGTCACCAAAACCGGCACGCTCTACCTCACTTTCGATATAGCCCTTGATCTTGTTCTCTTGACCACTGACCGCTCTTACTACATACCATTTTTTCTCTAGTACCTCAGACATACGACCGATCTTTATCCTATTAACTTATCAAAATACAATGTGATCAACTTACTGAACAAAGAATCCACACCCCATGTTGCCAATGCAAATAGAATTGAGAAGACCGCTACAATAATCATCAGGTTAGATGCTTTTGAGCGCTCCAACCATGTTACATTGTTCCTTAGTTCCTCTAATGATTCCTTTATATAAGTGACCATAATTTCTTGTATTTATCTTGCACGGGAGGAGAGACTCGAACTCCCGACACCTGGTTTTGGAGACCAGTGCTCTACCAACTGAGCTACACCCGTCTATAATTACACTGAAAGGTATCCCGAGAAAACCGGGACACCCTTTAGTGCAATATTTATTGTAAAATGATTAATCTAAAATCTCAGTAACCTGACCAGCACCTACTGTTCTACCACCTTCACGGATAGCGAAACGTAGACCAACATTCAATGCAATTGGCTGAATCAAATCAACAGTGATTGTCAAGTTATCACCTGGCATTACCATTTCAACTCCATCAGGAAGGTTGATGTTACCTGTCACGTCAGTTGTACGAACATAGAACTGAGGACGGTAGTTATTGTGGAATGGAGTGTGACGACCACCTTCTTCTTTTTTAAGGATATAAACCTCTGCTTTGAATTTAGCATGTGGCTTAACAGAACCTGGCTTACAGATTACCATACCTCTTTTGATGTCGGATTTCTCAATACCTCTCAACAAAAGACCTACGTTATCACCAGCTTCACCTCTATCTAGAATTTTACGGAACATTTCAACACCTGTAATAGTAGAAGTCAATTTCTCAGCTCCCATACCGATGATTTCAACAGGGTCACCTGTGTTGGCAACACCAGTTTCAATACGTCCAGTAGCAACAGTACCACGACCAGTAATTGTGAATACATCTTCGATTGGCATTAAGAAGTCTTTATCAACATCTCTAGCAGGAAGTTCGATCCAGCTATCAACAGCATCCATCAACTCCATTACAGTGTCAACCCATTTTTGCTCTCCATTCAAAGCACCAAGTGCAGAACCAGAGATTACAGGACCGTTATCACCATCGTACTCGTAGAAAGAAAGCAATTCTCTTACTTCCATCTCAACAAGCTCCAAAAGCTCTTCATCATCCACCATATCAACTTTGTTCAAGAAAACAACGATACGAGGAATACCTACCTGACGACCCAAAAGGATGTGCTCACGAGTCTGTGGCATAGGACCATCAGTAGCGGCAACAACCAAAATAGCACCGTCCATCTGAGCAGCACCAGTAACCATGTTCTTTACGTAATCCGCGTGACCAGGACAGTCAACGTGAGCGTAGTGACGGTTAGCTGTTTGATACTCAACGTGAGAAGTGTTGATAGTAATACCTCTCTCTTTTTCTTCAGGGGCATTATCGATGGAATCAAAGCTTCTTAGCTCAGACAATCCAGCGTTTGCCAATACCGTTGTGATAGCAGCAGTCAATGTAGTTTTACCGTGATCCACGTGTCCAATGGTACCAATATTTAAGTGGGGTTTGGAACGATCAAAAGTTTCCTTTGCCATTTTAAAATGATTTAATTCTTAGTTTATATTAGTGTACAAATCGTTTTGAGCCAATGACGGGAATTGAACCCGTGACCTCTTCCTTACCAAGGAAACGCTCTACCCCTGAGCTACACCGGCTTATAGGTTTACAGGTCTAGAGTTTAAAGTTACAAGTCAAGCTCGCCAAAACTTCAACCTTTACTTGAAATTCGTCTTTTCAAGTCTTAGAGCGGGAGACCGGGTTCGAACCGGCGACATTCAGCTTGGAAGGCTGACGCTCTACCAACTGAGCTACTCCCGCATAATTTTTTGGGACAAGCCCAAAAAAAATTCCATTATTTCAAAAAACTTCCCATCTCGTTGTTGTTCCGCTGAACAACTTTTGTGGGGAGAGCAGGATTCGAACCTGCGAAGGTGAAAACCAACAGATTTACAGTCTGTCCTCGTTGGCCGCTTGAGTATCTCCCCGCCTTATTTTCAGTAACTTACGAGCCGATGGAGGGACTCGAACCCACGACCTGCTGATTACAAATCAGCTGCTCTAGCCAGCTGAGCTACATCGGCAATTTACCGCTTGTTTTTCACAAAAAAAGCCCGCTATTTCTAACGGACTGCAAATGTATATATATTTTTTTTCTTTCAAAATAAATTTTGAAAAATTTTCTCATGCTTTTGCCCTTAATTTTTCTTTTCGCTTTACAAGCTGCCTTTCCAAAGAGCTGCAAGCCGAATCCACGGCCTCCTCAAAGGTCTTACATTGTTTTTTAACCACGAATCGGTCCCGGGGCACTGACACCATGATTTCCACGATCTTATCCTCCTTTGCACTAGTGTTTTCCACTTTTAAAAATACCTCCGAATCAATGACCTTGTCATAAAATGTATCCAACTTGTCCATTCGTTTTTGAACGAAGTCTAGGAGTTTACCATCAGCTACAAAATTTACCGATTGTGCATTTACTTTCATAAGATGTAGTTTTTGTACTGCCAAAGACAGTGAAGTTAAACAATACAAGATTTTTTATTTCTTGTTTCTTGGATGGGCATTCTGATGAACTTTTTTGAGCTCGGCAATACTGTTGTGCGTGTACACTTGGGTGGATGCCAAACTTGAATGACCCAATAATTCCTTCACGGAATTTAAATCTGCCCCCCTGTTCAGCAAATGCGTTGCGAAGGTGTGCCTGAGTATATGTGGGCTCTTTTTTACCTTAGGGGACACTAAACTAAAATACTTATTTATGGTTCGATAAACAAGTGTTTCATAAATTTTAAGACCTTCTTTTGTTAAAAATAGATAAGGTGCATCTTGTAAATTTTCCAATCGGGAACGCTCAGCCAAATACCGCTCCATAGACCGAAGGGTTGATGGCAAAACAGGAATAATCCTTTCCTTATTACGTTTCCCCAACACCTTTAGCATTCCATTGGCCACATCCACATCTGTCAATTTAAGATTCACAAGTTCCGCTCGGCGCATTCCGGTGGCATACAATAAATCGATGATCAGCCTATCCCTGAAACCTTCAAAATCCTCATTAAAGGGATTTTCACCCAAAAGGGCATCCATTTCTTTTTCAGAGAAAGGAATCTCTACTTTTTTTTCTGTTTTTAAAGCCTTATGCTTAATTAATGGAGACACTTTAATATCCCCAACCTTCAACAAGAACTTATAATAAACTTGTAGGGAAGATATTTTCCTGTTGATGGTACGGTTGGATACCCCACTTTGGGAAAGTTCAACAATCCAATTTCGAATAAGCGGATAACCTATATGAACAATCGAAGATTCTTCGTATTGCGTTCTGCAATAGCTGGAAAACGTGCCTATGTCCTTTTCGTAGGCAGTTATGGTGTGTTCGGAATAATTTTTTTCTAAACGTAGATAAGAGATAAAAGCGCTTACGGACATATACCAAAGGTAGCAATTAGATCAAACTATAGGTATAGAACGAAAAATCCCGCTCCAAAATTGGAACGGGATTAAAATATATTTTGTGTAGGCTATACCCTATACTTCTTCTTGATCCCTAAGACCTTGAATGTATTGAGCTTTTTGAATCTGAGCTCTACGCTCCACAGAAGGCTTAGTAAACTGCTGTCTGCTTCTCAACTGACGCATTGTTCCTGTTCTGTCGAACTTACGCTTGAAACGCTTTAAAGCTCTATCGATGTTCTCTCCTTCTTTTACTGGTATAATTAACATGGGCTACAACCTCCTTTCTTTAAAATTTTGGTTTGCAAATATACAAAGGATATTCAACCTGAAAAGAAATATTTTATTTTTTTCAACGATGCCTAAGACGACGGCTTTTTGTACTCCTTTTTATCTACAATGATCTTGGCCAATATTTCCTTTAAAATTTCGGAAGTCCCCCCACCAATGGGCCCCAACCTACTATCTCGACTCAATCGTGCCATGGGATAGTCTTCTATATAACCATACCCACCCAAAAACTGGAGACAGTTGTAGATGACCTCATCGGCCATTTTAGTGGATTTTAGTTTGGAAATTGTTGCTTCCTTTACCACATATGACCCCTTCTCCATTTGAGCAATGGTAGCATAATTAAATTGTTTGCACAACAACATATCGGAATAAAGGTCCACCAAGCGATGGCGCAGCGCCTGGAACTGATCTATGGTTTTGCCAAATGCCTCTCGTTCCGACATATACTGCAGGGCATAATCTAAAGCAAACTCGGCTCTTGCATGTGCATTTACCCCCATCACTAAGCGCTCCAATGCAAAGGCTTCCATAATGTAACCAAAGCCTGAATTTTCCACGCCCATTAAATTTGATGCTGGAACCTCAACATTATCAAAAGCAAGTTCGGCAGTATCTGAAGCACGCCATCCCAGCTTATTCAATTTATTGGCCGAAACACCTTTAGCATTTCTATCCACGATAAACATACTTATCCCTTTATGACCTGCATCTTTATCTGTTTTTGCCGCCAGGATGATATAATCACCATAAACTCCATTGGTAATGAACGTTTTGGAACCGTTTACAACATATACATCCCCTTTTTTCTCTGCGGTGGTTCGCAAGGCGGCAACATCACTGCCACCAAAAGGTTCGGAAACTCCCAAACAGCCAATTTTAGTTCCAAGCACACTGGGCTCAAGATAAGCTCTCTTCTGTTCATCATTGGCCAATTTATTGAGGTAGGTCATTGCCAAGTATTGGTGCGCCCACATGGCCGCTGCAAATCCTCCTGAATTGATTTTTTGCAGTTCTTCAAGAAATATTACAGTATAAAATAAGTCCAGTCCCAATCCAGAATACTCTTCTGGGGTCATGAGTCCAAAATACCCCATCTCCCCGAACTTGTTCCAAATAAATCGGTCTATTTGACCCGACTCCTCCCATTTTTCAATGTGGGGAACAACATCCTTCTGTAAAAAATCCTTTAAACTTTCGCGGAACAAATTATGCTCTTCCGTGAAGTACATATCGATCATACCTCCTATTTTAAAGCGACAAATATAAAGCTATTCTATCTAGTTTTTCGGTTGGAAATCCATCCACCTTGCTTAAATCTTGAATTGAGGTAAAGGGACCATTTGCATTGCGATAATCCACAATAGTGTAAGCAAGGGATTTGGGGATATAAATTAATGCAGATAGTTGTGATACATCTGCTTGGTTTAGATTGATTTTAGGGACCGAAGGCACTTCTATCACATGAAATTTCCGTAAAGTATTTTGAACAACTTCAGGTGGCAACCCATAAACATCGTACAACTGTTCATCGACCAGAAAGCCGCCCAAACGGTCACGGAATTTTATTATTCTTTTTGAAAGTGTGGCACCAATACCATACACACTTTCCAATTCTTCGGCTGTGACCTTATTCAAATCCTTTACAACCACCGATTTTTTGGTTGTAGTTCTTTTGTTTTTGGAAGACTGACGATAATCTACCCATGTTGGAAATTTAAATAAAGGAGAAATAGCTCGCAGCAGGGAATCCGAGATTTGTGTTACTTGTTGAAACTCCTCAGTAGAATTTATGAACTTACCTTGTTCTCGATATGTGTGTAGCCTATCCAGTTCCTCGGGCGACATACCTAAAGTGTACCCTTTATAATCGGAAATAAAATTGGGGTTGAAGGTGAAAACTTTCACCTCATTTATCGCCAATTGAGCTCGCAGACTATCCAATTGTGCTTGCTCAACTTCATTGAGTACAAAATGGGTTGGTCCAAAAAAAGGCTTTGCCTTTAAGTAGAAATAACCAGCTTGAAAGCTGACCAGAATCAACAACAAAAAGAAAATCCCACTCCGTTCTTGTTTATTGAACCTGAAGTGGGATTTAAATTTCATATATAAAGTTATCACATTTTATCCGCCAAGTCCTCTGCTCCTTCTTCAAGGGCAACTTCCTTCTTATTGATGGCGTTCATGTATTTGTTCAATTCTTTTCTAACTACAGGTGTAAGCAATATCACACCTATTATATTAGGCACAACCATCGCAAAGATCATGGCATCGGAGAAATCGATTACCGAACCAAGACTAATGGAAGCTCCAATCACTACGAAAATCAAGAATAGGATTTTGTAAGCCAAGTCACTTGCTTTACTTTTTCCGAAAAGGAACATCCAACCTTGCATGCCATAGTAAGACCATGAAATCATGGTGGAGAAGGCAAACAAGATAACCGCAATGGTCAAAACAATGGAGAAGTGAGGAATTACCGTATCAAAAGCAGTGGCAGTGATTTCCACACCTTCAGTGATTTCAGTTCCATATTCCAAGAAACCTGCATCGTAGTTGGTGATGATAATCACTAAAGCCGTCATGGTACAGATTACAACCGTATCCACAAATGGCTCCAACAAGGCTACAATACCTTCGCTCGCAGGATACTTTGTACGTACTGCCGAGTGCGCAATTGCTGCAGAACCTACACCCGCTTCGTTGGAGAATGCCCCTCTTCTAATACCCTGGATCATTACACCGATCAAACCACCGGCAATTCCCAATCCAGAGAAAGCCCCTTCGAAAATCAATCCAAAAGCGTTATCGATCAATGAGAAATTGGCTCCTAAAATAATAAGGGCCGCCAATACATAGATACCCGCCATAAAAGGAACAATTTTTTCGGTTACGGAAGCAATCCTTTTGATACCACCGATAATCACTACGGCTACCAAAACAGCCATTCCAATTCCGAAATACAATCCAGCATTATCACTTGTTAAACTAAATAGTTCTACAAACTGTGCGGCAGCTTGGTTGGCTTGGAACATGTTTCCTCCACCAAAAGAACCACCGATCACGAAAATGGCAAATAGTACGGCTAGCACCTTACCAAATTTTCCAATATTTTTTTCACTAAGCCCTTTGGTCAAATAGTACATGGGACCACCGTAAACGGTTCCATCTTCACCTACATCCCGGTATTTTACCCCAAGGGTACATTCCGCAAATTTGGAGGCCATCCCTAAAAGTCCTGCCAAAATCATCCAGAAGGTAGCCCCTGGACCACCAATGGAAAGGGCAACGGCCACACCTGCAATATTCCCCAATCCTACCGTGGCAGAAAGGGCCGCAGTTAAAGCTTGAAAGTGGGAAACTTCACCGTGGGCTGATTCATCCCTTAAGGTACCAGGTAAATCATGTTCTTCGGCCACATCGCCGTATAAGTGATCTACACCATGCTTTTCAATGTCTTCATATTTACCTTGAACCACTTTGATCGCTGTCCAAAAACCGGTAATGTTGATCAACTTAAAGTAAATGGTAAAGTACAACGCACCACCAACCAATACAATTAACACCCAAGGAAGTTGAAAGGTATCCGTGAATGGGATTTCATAAAAAATGGCATCAACGAACCAGCTTGTGTATTTGGAAAAAACAGCATCGATTTTTTCCGAGGTACTTTCTTGAGCGAAAGAAAGAAAGGGTAGCATAAAACTAAGTAAGGTAAGAAGTTTATACTTCATCATATTGTTTTGGTTATGTTAGTTTTTTGTAAAGGCCCCAATATCCTAAAAAATTTCAACGGAAAAAAATTAATGATTGTTAAACTAGCCAATCTGAAACATTTCGTTGAGTTTTCTGATTTGCTCGGGTCTACCCAATACAATTACCTTGCTTTTGGGCTGCAAAACCATATCTGCTTCGGGGTTGATGATGTATTTGCCGTGAGGATCAATGTAACCTATAATGGTGCAACCCGTTTTTCTTCGCAAATCCAAATCGCGTAACGAATTACAATCCATCTGATCGGTAAAATCTTCAATACTGACTTCTTCCAAATTGGTAGTATGCTCCCCTTCCACGGAGAGTTGGTCCAAGAAAGTAATTAGATCGGGCATTACAACCAATGAAGCCATATGATCGCCTCCTATTTTATCGGGCATAATCACTTTGTCGGCTCCTGCAAATTGTAACTTTTTCACCGAAGTGATTTGAGAGGCCCTGCTTATTATAAATAAATTTTTATTAAGCTGTCTTGCGGAAAGCACAATAAACAAATTTGCGGCATCATCGGGCACGGCAGTGATCAAATATTGGGCACGGTCGATTCCCGCTTGTAACAATACCTCGTCCTCATTGGCATCACCCTCTACAAAAAGTATTTCCTCTTCATGACGTTCAATAATTTCCTTATCCTTTTCTATCACCACGAAAGGTTTTTTGTAGGCCATTAGCTTTTCGGCCGCCTGCATACCATTTCTACCAAATCCGCAAACCACAACATGGTTGGTTAAATTGTCTATTTGCTTTTTCACTTTTTTCTTTTTTAAGAGTTCGAGCTGATTTCGACCCAAGATATATTCCGAAACCACCGAAATGGCAAAACCAAAAATAAAAACACTGGTTACAATTAAAAATACAGTAAAAATCTTTGCATCCGAGTCAAGGGGCCTTACTTCCGAAAACCCTACGGTGGTCACCGTAATGATGGTCATGTACAAAGCTTCTATCCACGTAAAATCGGAAATCAATTTGTACCCAATCACACCAAATACGAGCACTGTAACCATTAAGGAAAGTGCCAGCAGTATTTTGGAACGAAGTAATCGAATCATAGACTAAAGGTCAAAAACAGAGGTTCGTTTGGTGTAGATCAAATCTTTTATGCGAAGCCAAAATGCAATAAATAGGTATAGGGCGAAGCCAAATCCCAAGGTTACAAAAGTAAGGTAGATAAAACTGGTTCGTACCACCCGGGCACGAATACCAAGCCGTTCCGCGATGCGTCTGCACACCTCGAAACCTCGCTTTTGAAAATAATAAAGGGTATTATAAAATAAAGACATAGCTAAAATTATGTATTTCTATTCAATAAATGCGCACCAACGGCACATTGCAGGCATTTATTTTTTGTGCAGTACGATTGGTAGAGGGTGAGTTTGGCTTGACTCTCCATCGCATTTTTAGTGGCTGTCCCCAATGCGTCAAAATTTTTTATGATGGAATTTTGTTCAGAATCGACCTGTGTTATTAGTTCCATTAAATCTTCAGGAGCATCTTGCCCCAAGTGCTTGGCATAACAAAATCGAAGGGGTACCAACGTATTTATGATCATCAAATCGACAAAGGATTTTGACAAGCGCTTTTTACTTTTTTTAGACATCTTACCAAAGGTAAAATGGTCTTCCCAATAAGCTCCAGCATCCACTTGAAAGGTTTCATACACTTGCTCCTTAGTTTTCAAACCCATTAAATGGGCAAACAACTGATGTTTACCTTTATATATAGTGACCAATTGTGAAATTCTGATGGTGGGAAAGTTTGCAGGACGTAATCCAAAGAAATTCGGTTTTTCCGAAGGGGTTGACAATTCAAACTTTCGGACCAAATATTCATACTCCTTTTTAAGTTGAATGAAATAAGTATCGGAGCATTCAATCCCTAAAAGTCCAAAATGGCCAAAAAACAAAGCTTCCAATTGTAAAGGATTGTTTGAAGCTTTTCGAACCAAGGAAAAATCCAATTGTTTTGCTCGGTCTAAAAAATAAGACCCATTTACTTTGGAACCGAAATTCTTGGCCAACATAACAAACAACACTGCTTCCCAATCGTTCTTGGATTTTTCCAGCAATTCAAAAACCAATTTGGATTTTTCTTCCAGCCGCTCGATGTACAAACGATGGAGCCAATTTTCAAAAAGAAAACCATCAACAGCGCCAAAGTTCTTTTCACAAATAATAAAAGAGCCTTTGCTCTTTTCAAATAGGCCTTGGTAGCTCTCCAATAGTTCGGATGAAACAAATTGTTTGATTTCCAAGGTGGGGATTTGAGTGCCGTCCTTTCTAAAAACAGCAATGTCATCTTCCCATACCACATGGAGGATGACATTGTTGTAATTTTCATCGGTTTCGTGATGGTGCACGTACCAATCGGAAGATTTGAGGTGCATCTCTACATTACCCGCCCAAAGCTGTCCGTCGATTTCAACTTGGGCATTGAAAAAATCGGGGCCGGCCAATTTGTTCTGGAAACCGGGTGATTTGATTACCACTTTTTCCTTTTTGCCTGTACACAATGGTTTTGCTGCAAGCTTGTTGTGCTTCCAAATAAAATATAGTAGGTCTTCTCGCATCGATTTGGGATTGATGGAGGGTGCCTGTCTACTCTTCCACGTCTCCTTCCCAGTTCATAAAGCCACCTTCCAAATTATATGCATTCTCTATTCCAATACTGTTCATAATGGCACAAGCCTGACCACTTCGGTTACCTGACCTGCAGTACACGTAAAAGTTCTTGGACTTGTCCAACTTGTCCACTTCCTCCAAAAATTCCTGACCCAAATAAATATCGATATTAATGGAACCGGGAATAAATCCTTCTTCTACTTCTTCGGGAGTTCTTACATCCAAAATAATGGCGTTGTCATCGTTTTGCAATTGCTCCGCCCACTCTTCTTGTGATAAATCTGACATTTTATTCAATTTAGATGGCTACAAAATAAATGAATTAATATGAAATGAATGTCAATGGGAGCGTTCCGAATTTAATTCGGAATCTTATGCACCATTTAAGTACAAGCAGATGAGCACCTGAAACTAGTTGAGGTTGACGAGATTTTAATGGATGGCAATTCCACTACACACAAAATCCGGAGCATTACCCCGGATAGTAATCTATTTTATGTTTTAGATCAAGCTTTTATGCCGCAGCCAATGGCCTTTGTGGTTTTTAACGGAATTTCTTTCCCTGCCAGCATGGCGTCCACCGCATTTTCAACAAATTTTTCATCTACACTTGCGGCATCTTGGTAGTTATCATCAATGGCGCCAATATATTTTACCACATTTCCTTTTGCTGTTTTTTCCAATAAAAATACATGGGGTGTTCGGGTAGCCCCATATTGCGGATACACCTTTTGCCCCTCATCCAATAAATAGGGAAACGAAAACCCTTTTTTTGAAGCGCGCTCCTTCATTTTACCGAAGCTATCACCTGGTTGCTTGGATGGATTGTTCGGCATTATGGCCACCACAGGAACTCCTTGAGGTTTGTATTTGGCATCCAGCGCAATAATTCTATCCTCATAGGCTTGGGCATACGGGCATGTATTACAGGTAAAAATGACCAAATACCCTTTTGCATTTTTATAATCTGAAAGGGACACCATTTTTCCATCCACATTTTTGAGGGAGAAATCGGCAGCGATATCCCCTACTTGATATCCTTCACCCAAAGGGTTTACTTCGTCTGAACTTATTACTCCCATGGCCAATGATGCTCCAACGAGCAACAAAAGGGCCACTATACCTAGTATTTTATTTGTTTTCATAGACCGTATTTTAATTGGTGAACTTGCTTAATTCTTCATTCAATTCTTCATAGGTAAAACCCCGCTCATAAAAGCTGCGTTTATCCTTATTATATATTAAGGTAGCGGGGATGGCTCCACCCCACTCTTCTGAAACCTTTGGAATCCATTCGTTTTGTTTGGGATCATCTAAAATCACCACCTCCGATTGAATATTATTCTTTTCCACATAAGGTTCCAATCTGGATTTCCACATATTGGGCATATCCAAGTTTACAAGGATTACCCTCACATTATTATCTTTTTGCTCGGCATATACTTGTTCAAAAAATGGCATTTCGGCAATGCAGGGTTGACACCAGGTTGCCCAGAAATTAACGATATAGGTATTGCCATCATCTTTGTACAACATGGGTTCAAGTGCATCAAAATCAAAGACGGGAATATTAACATCTGCCCTTTCATCTGTTTTTTCAGTCTGAGTTTGATTTGAAGTAGACTCCGCGACCTCCTTAATTTCCGCCTTTTGTTCTTTGCAGCTGAAACTCAATACCAATATGGCAAAAAGGATAAATAACCTATTCATTATCTGTGTTTTACATCATTAAAAATACAAAGTGACCACACCAATTCCCATTGTTTAACAAAAATTTATCGAATAAATCCTTGTACGGAAGTGAAATAAACAATTACATTTGTATAGACAAATATTGTTTAGACATGAATGTTGAAGATATTATAAAAACCTCAAAGAAGATTCCGTTGGAACCTAGAACATTGATTCATATGCAGTTGGTACACAATAAAATCAACGAAATCATGAACAATGCCCTAAAACCCTTTGAAGTTTCCCTTCAGCAATTTAATGTGCTACGCATATTAAGGGGGCAAAAAGGAAAACCAGCCAACTTATCCACTTTAAATGAGCGCATGGTGACAAAGATGAGCAATACCACGCGATTGGTTGATAAATTATTAATCAAAGGATTTGTAGAGCGAACCGTTTGTCCATCCAATAGAAGAAAAGTTGAGATTGTAATTACAGAATCGGGCCTTAAGGCACTGGAACAAATGGATGCTTCCTTGGAGCAGGCCCATGAAGAAATCTATCAAAATTTCAACAAAGAAGATTTAGAAAAATTAAATGAATTATTAGATAAATTTTAAACAGAATGAACACAGCAATAGAAGATAAAGTGAGTACTGTACTTGAAAATAGAACATGGCGATACGCCACCAAAAAGTTTGATGCCGCTAAAAAAGTATCCGAAGAAGATTTGAACACCTTATTGGAAGCTACCCGTTTGAGCGTTTCCTCATTTGGTCTTCAACCTTATCATATTTTGGTAATATCTGACCAGGAAACCAAGGAGAAATTAAAACCGGCTTCCTGGGACCAATCTCAGATTACCGACGCTTCGCACATCATTGTTTTTGCCAATTTCACTGATTTTGGTGATGAATTGGTGGATGATTACATTACAAATGTGAGTGAAACCCGTGGAATTCGTTTAGAAGACTTGAATGGGTATGCTGACTTTATGAAGTCAAAATTGACCAACCTTCCAACGGATTTTAAAAACACCTGGACAACCAAGCAAGCTTATATCGCTTTTGCCAACACGATCCAAGCTGCGGCCGAATTAAAAATTGACGCCTGCCCAATGGAAGGGTTTGAAGCGGAGCAATACAATGAAATTTTAGGGCTTACTGAAAGAAACCTTTCGGCTGCAGTTGTTCTGCCCATTGGTTATCGTTCAGAAGAAGACGACACTCAGCATTATGCCAAGGTTCGTAAATCAAAAGAAGAATTATTTACCATTATTTAATAAACAATCAATTACAATTAAAAACAGATAATTAAAACAATCATGAAAAAGACAATTTTAAGTTTAGCATTGGTCACCCTTTTTGGAGCATCTGCAATCGCAAATCCTATCGAGAAAGTAACCAAAGAAGTAAAGACTTCTGAAAGTACCGTGACTTGGAAAGGCTACAAGGTTGGTGGTTCCCATAATGGAACTATCTCCCTAAAATCAGGTGCTTTGCAATTTGACGGTGAAAAATTGACAGGGGGCGAGTTTGTGGTAGACATGAACAGCATCAATACCACCGATTTGGAAGGCGATTACAAAGGTAAATTGGATGGCCATTTAAAGTCTGATGACTTTTTTGGCACTGCCAACCACCCAACAGCCAAATTAGTTTTCACTAAAGTGAAATCAACCGGTAAAAATTCGTATGCCGTAACTGGTGACCTTACTATAAAAGGTACTACCAAACCTGTAACTTTTGATGTTTCCGTTTACGGAGATAAAGCAACTGCTACATTGAAGGTGGATAGAACCAAGTACGACGTTAAATACGGATCAGGAATCATTGGTACTGCCAAGGATAAATTGATCTACGACGAATTTGATTTGGTAGTTGATCTACAGATGTAGACAACTCATGTTTAGTGTGTAAAAATCCCGCCCAAAAATTTGGGCGGGATTTTTTATTTTATGCCTTTATCTGTTCATTGGATAATCGTTTATCCAATGAAAGCCACGACTTTCCAAATAATAATCTTCCCGCTTCTTTCTTAAAAGATTAATTTTTAAAGAATGGTTTTCGTTTTCTGAATTCAAATAAAGCCAGTTTCCTTTTTGCTCATAGTTGAATTCATATTTTAAACTCTCATCCATATAACCCGTCATGCTAAACGTTTTGGAAATGGTATCCAGTTCATGCTTCATGGCCCTTTGTTCCTCATCCACCAAAATAATTCTACTATCCCTTTTATCAATTAATAGCTTTTTCCATTTTTGGGGGTACCCCATTAATGGCATTGGATCGTTGGATGATATTGTATCTCCATTTTTAATAAAGTGATGCACCTCATAAACACCATACAAACTATGTTCTGGAACTCGTTTCCCATACTGCGATTGTCGTTCCAGACCAGATTTCACACCCTTGAAAAGTACAAATCCAACCAATAAATACTTCACAGTCAACCGAATGATTTCGTTTCTTTTTACTTTAAAATAAGGGTGATGGATAATGGGTTCTGATGGAGTATCCTTAAAGAAGAAGTTCATCAGATTTTTATAGTCGGGCATTAAGATTACCAAACTCATAAGGGTCAAATGCAATGAAAACAATTTTACAGGCACGTCATAGGAAAGATTCAATACAAAGACGTTCAACATGATTCCAAAACACATTATAGCTCCAAGGACTTTAGTCCGTCTCCAAATTAGAAGTATACCTCCCAACACTTCTAGTATTCCCGTGAATACTGTGTAGGGCTCAGAATACCCCATAAACCGCCATAAAATTCCCATGGGAGACGAATTGCCAAAAGTTTGCTCTAAACTGTATAAACTGAGCTGGGAAAATTGCAAATAAAACACTTTGGCAAATCCATAAGTGAACATAGTAAAAGCCAAAAAGTAACGTAACGCCACTATAAAATAGGCAAGGATTTTTTTCTCTTTTTTTTCTTCAATAGAATAGAACAAACTTCCGATGGAGATCATTAGCGCAAGCAAAAAATTTACCATCAAAAACAAATAGTCAACTTTGCGATCACCACTTCCAGTAGGTTCCAATACCAATTTATCTTCAAAACCTAGAACACTTTCATAAATAATGGGCAATATCCAATCCCAAAAATATTGAACCGAGTTGGCAACATACTTTCCCACAAACGGGATATAATCCAATGGAAATGGAAAAATGTAGATTAGAAAATAAATGACAATAAACCTATTTAGGGCTTTGGTTAAGGTATTCATAGTCTATTTGGTGTTAGGGTTCTCTCAAAAATAAACAAAACCAGAAATCAACTAACTCTTTAGTTTAAATTCATTCATATCAATTCTCATTTTTAAAACAAAAGGGTATTGCTGAGTTAAAAATTCCTCCCTATATTTGAAGCAATGAAATTATTTACAGCAAATAACTGGTGGTGGAGCAACTTACGTCAAATGTCGTGAGCTAAGTCCCCATTATAATCATACAAGAGGCTTGTCATCACGACAAGCCTTTTTTGTTTGCTATAATTTTAATTATCATTTCCGCGGAGGCGGAAATCTTAAAAATTGAAAATGAGTTTTTATGTCTATATAATTTCGAACAAGAAATTGGGAACCATTTATATAGGTTATACTAACGACTTGAAAAAAAGAATGTACAGACATAAACATGGTGTCGGAAGCAAATTTGCTGGTAGCTATAATTTAACAACCTTGGTCTACTATGAAAAATTCAAATTTCCAATGCCTGCAATAAGAAGAGAAAAACAACTAAAAAAATGGAATAGAAGTTGGAAAATCAACCTAATAAACGATTTCAATCCAAATTGGGAAGACCTCTCCTATTTCTTTGATTAACCAAAAATGATGAATTACAAATTAGCATCCCACTTCAAAAAAATCCTTGCGGACACCATAACGCCCGTAAGCGTTTACCTTAAAATTCGGGATAAGTTTCCGAACAGTATTCTTTTGGAAAGTAGCGACTACCATGCCAACGACAATAGCTTTTCGTACATCTGCTGCAATCCTATCGCTTATATTAAGGTAGAAAATGAAATCATTACCCAACGGTTTCCAGATGGCAGCAAAGAAATCACCGAAATCACCCCAGAAGTTGATGTGACCGAAGTGATTCACAATTTCTCCCAAAAGTTTTCCGTCGCTCAGAACGATTTCAAGTTCATCAACAACGGACTGTTCGGTTACATGGCCTACGATGCGGTTCGCTATTTTGAAGATGTGAAGATTTCCAAAAAAGAGGACTCTGTTAGCATCCCAGATATTTATTATGCCGTGTACAAAAACATTATCGCCATCAACCATTTTAAAAATGAGGCCTATCTGTTTGCCCATTGTTATGATTCAGAAAGCAATGTGGATGAAATTGAACAGTTGTTCAATGTGCGTACGTTTTCTTCCTATAATTTTAATAAAGAAGGGGAACCAGAATCCAACCTTAAGGATGAAGAATATAAAGCACACGTAGAGTTGGCCAAAAAGCATTGTCAACGTGGGGATGTTTTTCAATTGGTGCTCTCCAAAAGATTCAAACAAAAATTTAAAGGGGACGAATTTAATGTGTACCGAGCACTGCGTTCCATCAACCCCTCCCCTTACCTGTTCTATTTCGATTACGGCAATTTTAAAATATTTGGTAGTTCACCAGAAGCACAATTGATAGTTAAGGAAGGGAAAGCAGAAATTCACCCCATTGCAGGCACCTACAAACGTACGGGTAATGATGAAAAAGATGCCGAACTCGCCAAAAAACTGGCGCAGGACGACAAGGAGAACAGCGAGCATGTAATGTTGGTGGACTTGGCCCGAAACGACCTTAGCAGAAACGGAAATACCGTAAACGTGGAAACCTATCGTGAGGTACAATATTTCTCACATGTCATCCATTTGGTTTCCAAGGTTACTGGACAAAAAAAGAAAGACATCAACACCATGAAGGTGGTAGCGGATACTTTCCCGGCAGGGACTTTGAGTGGCGCTCCAAAACATATGGCCATGCAGCTCATTGAAAAATATGAGAAAACAAGTCGCTCCTATTACGGTGGCGCCATAGGCTTTATGGATTTTGAAGGCAATTTTAACCACGCTATCATGATTCGAACCTTTTTGAGCAAAAACCACGAATTGTATTATCAGGCAGGAGCTGGATTGGTAGCCGCCTCGAACCCTGAAGACGAATTACAAGAAACCTATAACAAGCTAGGCGCATTGACCAAGGCCTTGGAAATTGCCGAAACAATCTAGACCATGGGAAGAAAGATTTTAATGATAGACAACTACGATAGTTTCACCTACAATTTGGTGCACTATTTGGAAGATTTGGATTGTGAAGTCACCGTAAAACGAAACGACCAACTCACTTTGGACGAAGTGGAACCGTTCGACTTTATCGTCTTGTCCCCCGGGCCAGGAATCCCAGATGAAGCAGGGTTGTTGAAAGAAATCATCAAAACTTACGCACCAACCAAGCGAATTTTTGGAGTTTGTTTGGGATTACAGGCGATTGGTGAAGTTTTTGGAGGCACCTTGGTAAATTTGGATAAAGTGTATCACGGTGTGGACACCATGATTACAGTCACTAAAGATGACCCCATTTATAAAGGAATGCCCAAAACACTTCAGGTGGGGCGTTACCATTCTTGGGTTGTGGATGCCGATTTACCAGAAGAGTTGGAAACCACTGCTGTGGATGAAAACGGACAGGTAATGTCGCTACATCATAAAACCTATGATGTAACCGCTGTTCAGTTTCACCCAGAATCGGTTTTGACGCCAGAAGGCAAGCAAATGCTTAAAAATTGGTTGGACAGCAAAAAAAAAATTATTCCTGCGGTACCCTGAGCGTAGTCGAAGGGAAAGCAAGAATTCAAATAAATTGAATTGAATAAAAGATTCCGCATCATGCTTCGACTCCGCCAAGCATCCATACGGAATAATAAAATAAGAAAATGAAAGAGACCTTAAACAAACTCATTAATCACGAAATACTCCCCAAGGAAGAGGCCAAACAAATTTTGGTGAACATTGCCAAGGGAGATTACAACACCTCCCAAATTGCATCATTCTTAACCGTGTACATGATGCGAAGTATCACCATTGAGGAGTTGGAGGGCTTCCGCGATGCCCTTTTGGAACTTTGTTTGGCAGTAGACCTTTCCGATTACAATCCTATCGACCTTTGCGGTACAGGAGGGGATGGCAAAGACACCTTTAATATATCCACCTTGGCATCATTTGTAACGGCTGGAGCTGGAATCCATGTGACCAAACACGGAAATTATGGGGTTTCATCCAAATGTGGCAGTAGTAATGTGATGGAATTTTTGGGCATCAAATTCAGTAATGATGCCGACTTTCTAAAGAAAACCATTGAAGAAGCAGGCATTTGTGTGTTACACGCGCCACTTTTTCATCCAGCCATGAAAAATGTGGCACCTATCCGAAGGGAATTGGCAGTAAAGACCTTTTTCAATATGTTGGGCCCAATGGTGAATCCTGCATTTCCAAAGAACCAGATGGTTGGCGTTTATAATTTGGAATTGGCCAGAATGTACGGCTACCTATATCAGAACACCGATAAGAAATTCACCATTTTAAATGCCTTGGATGGCTACGATGAAATTTCGTTGACGGGTGACACCAAGACCATTTCTAACCACACCGAGACCATGTTGAAACCTGCAGATTTTGGAGTGGAAAAAGTAACTCAAAAAGAAATTGTAGGCGGTGAGGATATTGCCGAATCTGCACAGATTTTCATGAATGTATTGCAAGGCAAAGGTACCGAAGCACAAAACAATGTAGTTTGTGCCAATGCAGGTGTTGCCATTGCCACCGTTGAAGGATTAACTCCAAGACAAGGTTTTGAAAAAGCCCAAGAATCATTGATGAGTGGTAAGGGTTTATCAGCATTAAAGAAATTACAGGAATTGAGCAGGGATTAAAAAGATTAAATGTCATTCCTGAGAAAGCAGGAATCCATATAACAAATGATTAAAAACGTTCATCAATATTATGTTTACATCTTAACCAATATGCCAAATGGCACCTTATATATTGGCATGACAAACAATTTAGAACGTAGAATACTAGAACATAAATGTGGTAGAGTCGAGGGTTTCACAAAAAAGTACGGACTCAAAACATTAATTTATTTTGAAGTTTATCAAAATGTGAATGAAGCAATACTCAGGGAGAAACAACTGAAGAAATGGAAAAGACAATGGAAAATTGATTTGGTTGAAAAAGATAATCCCAAATGGAAGGATTTAGCAAGTAATTGGGATTCCTAATGGATCCCGCATCAAGTGCGGGATGACATTTAACAATGAATCAAAATCATTGTCATTCCTGCGAAAGCAGGAATCGAAAACAGAAACAGAATGAAAAATTACGCATGGTGCTTCGACTTCGCTCAGCATCCGTGCGGGATGAAAATTAAAAATCAACAAAGCTTATGTCATTCCTGCGAAAGCAGGAATCCATAACTTAAAAAAGATTCTGGAACAGTTACAGAACGACAAAAAATTAAAATGAACATACTAGACAAAATAGTATCCGACAAACGCAAGGAAGTCGATTTAAAGAAAACCTTGATAACACTTCCACAATTGGAAAGCGCATTGCTCATGGAACGTACTTCGGTTTCATTGGCTGCAGTGTTACGTAAAAGCAATTCGGGAATTATTGCGGAACATAAAAGACGTAGCCCATCAAAATCCGTAATCAACCAGAGTCTGAATGTGCAAGATGTTGTAAAAGGTTATGCGGATGCAGGAGTCAGTGGGATGTCGGTATTAACCGATGGAAAATATTTTGGAGGCTCTTTGGACGATTTAGTGTTGGCCCGAGCAGCAGTGAACAATCCTTTGTTGCGAAAAGAATTCATCATAGATGAATACCAAATTGTGGAAGCCAAAGCCTATGGTGCCGATGTGATTTTATTGATTGCAGCCATATTGACCCGAGAAGAAATCAAAACTTTTTCCGAATTGGCCAAAAGCTTGGGATTGGATGTATTGTTGGAAGTACACAACGAACAAGAACTGGAAAAATCCTTGATGCCAAGTTTGGATATGTTGGGCGTAAACAATCGTAACCTAAAAACGTTTGAGGTGAGTTTGGACACTAGTAAAACCCTCTCACAAAAAATACCCGATGATTTTGTAAAAGTTTCCGAAAGCGGTATCAGTTCTATTGAAGCAATCAGAGATTTAAAGGAATACGGTTACGAAGGTTTTTTGATTGGAGAGAATTTTATGAAAACGGATGATCCAGGTGCGAATGCAAAAACATTTATTAACGAATTAGAAAAATAACGTCACTTCGAGTGATTTACCAAAGGTAAATTGTATCGAGAAGTGAAATGGTCTCGATACATTTTGAAACAAGTTCCAAAATACTCGACCTGACGAAATAAAGATTATGAAACTAAAGGTCTGCGGCATGAACTATAATCCCACCGAGGTTGCACAATTGCAACCCGATTACTTGGGCTTTATTTTCTGGGAACCCTCCTCCCGTTTTTTTGAGGGGACGATGCCAGAATTACCCAAATCCATTAAAAAAGTGGGGGTTTTTGTGGATGCACCCTTAGATAAAGTTTTGGAAAAAGTGGCCCAATTTCTATTGGATGCCGTGCAGTTGCATGGAACCGAAAGTGTTCAGTATTGCTCTGATTTAAAATCCAACTTTCTGTCATTTCGAGCGCAGTCGAGAAACCAGAAAGTTATTGATCAAAATAAGGTCTCGACTGCGCTCGACCTGACAAATACGGAAATCATCAAAGTGTTTTCCATCAAAGACGAATTTGATTTTTCCATTTTGAAAGATTATGAGGCTGTTTGTGATTTCTTTCTTTTCGATACCAAGGGAAAATTACCAGGCGGAAATGGTTATACTTTCGATTGGTCTATTTTGGGGAATTATCCATCCAAAAAGCCTTTCTTTTTAAGTGGAGGTATTGGTTTGGAATCTGTTCAAAACTTGAAAGAATTTAAAAAGAGTCCAGCATCAAAATACTGTTACGCCATAGATGTGAACAGTAGGTTCGAGACCCAACCTGGACTAAAAAACATAACGTCATTGAAAACATTCATCAATGCGCTCACTGACGACTTACAACTTAAAACTGACAACTGATTATGAGCTATCATGCAGATGAAAAAGGATATTACGGGGAGTTCGGTGGAGCTTTTATTCCCGAAATGCTGTACCCCAATTGCGAAGAACTTCGACAAAACTATATTCGTATTATGGAAGAACCTTCCTTTAAAGAAGAGTTCCAACAATTGCTTAAAGATTATGTAGGAAGGCCCACCCCGCTCTACTTTGCGAAACGACTTTCAGAAAAATACAACACCAAGATCTATTTAAAGCGAGAAGACCTTTGCCATACAGGAGCGCATAAGGTCAACAACACCATCGGGCAGATTTTGATGGCCAAAAAGTTGGGCAAACATCGAATCATTGCCGAAACAGGAGCAGGTCAACATGGGGTAGCTACGGCAACCGTATGTGCTTTAATGGGCATCCAATGTGTGGTGTATATGGGTGAGATTGATATTGCGCGTCAAGCTCCCAACGTGGCACGAATGAAAATGTTGGGCGCCGAGGTTCGAGCAGCAAAATCTGGCAGCAAAACCTTAAAGGATGCGACCAACGAAGCCATTCGTGATTGGATCAACAATCCAGTGGACACACATTACATTATTGGTTCCGTCGTGGGACCGCATCCCTACCCCGATATGGTGGCACGATTTCAATCGGTGATTTCAGAAGAGATTAAAAGTCAACTGATGGAAAAAGAGGGCCGTGAAAACCCGGATTATGTGGTTGCTTGTGTGGGTGGAGGAAGTAACGCTGCCGGTGCTTTTTATCATTATTTGGACACCCCTGAGGTAGGGATTATTGCCGTTGAAGCTGCCGGAAAAGGAATTCATTCTGGTGAAAGTGCTGCGACCTCTGCCTTGGGGAAAGTGGGCATTATCCACGGGAGCAAGACCTTGTTGATGCAAACGACAGACGGGCAAATTACGGAACCTTATTCCATTTCTGCAGGCTTGGATTACCCTGGAGTTGGACCAATGCATGCCCATTTGTACAAATCCGGTCGAGGGGAATTTATTTCCATTACCGATGATGAGGCGATGCAAGCTGGATTGGAACTATGCAAGCTGGAAGGCATTATCCCAGCGATTGAATCATCGCACGCTTTGGCCATTTTTGAAGATAGAAAATTCAAGGAAGATGATGTGGTCGTGGTTAACCTGTCAGGCCGTGGCGACAAGGATTTACAGAATTATATTGACTATTTTAAATTATAGATGTTAGATATGAGCTGCTAGACACTAGACTCTCATTACTCACATCTCAATTCTATGGTTATGAACAGAATCAAACAAAAACTAAGTGAGGATAAAAAAATCCTCTCCATATATTTTACTGCAGGATATCCTAAATTGGAGGATACCGTACAAATCATCCAAGATTTGGAAAAAAGTGGTGTAGATCTGATTGAAATCGGCCTTCCGTTTAGTGATCCTTTGGCTGATGGCCCTACTATTCAGGAAAGTTCAACGGCTGCACTTAAAAATGGAATGCACACCGAATTACTTTTTGAACAAATCAAGGACATTCGAAAATCAGTTTCCATTCCTTTAATCTTAATGGGTTATTTTAATCCCGTGCTGCAATATGGCGTAGAAAAATTTTGCCAAAAATGCGAAGAAATTGGTATCGACGGACTAATTCTACCTGACCTCCCTCTTGACGTCTACCAAGAAGAGCACGAAGCCTTATTCAAAAAACACGGCCTTATCAATGTGTTTTTAATCACACCACAAACCAGTGATGAGCGTATCAAGGCCATCGACGATGCTTCCGAAGGATTTATTTACATGGTAAGTTCGGCAAGTACCACAGGTGCGAAATCTGGATTTGGACAAGAGCAATCTTCGTATTTTGAACGCATCTCCAATATGCAATTGAGAAACCCTCAAATTGTTGGATTTGGGATAAGCAACGCCGAAACGTTCCAACAAGCTACGGAAAAAACCAAAGGTGCCATCATTGGTTCGGCCTTCATCAAACATTTAACTGAAAATGGTGTAGACAGTATTGATGAGTTTGTGAGCCAAATTCGCTAAATTTCGAGTTTAAAACTAACTCAAGTCGATTCATGAAAAAAGCCATTCTGCTAGCTTCCCTATTTTCTGCATTTTCATTTTATGCACAAGATGATGTCGCCATAAAATCTCAAGTGGCCGATGCCATCAATGAGCTTCGGGATTTTATATCCATTCCAAACGACGCTCTCAATCCAGATGATATTGACCGAAATATTAATTGGTTGAAGCGCAAGTTTGGGGAACGTGGTTTCAATACTGCTATTTTGGAAACCGAAAACCTTCCCTTATTTTTTGCGGCTTTGCCCATGGATACCAAAAAACCTACGGTACTGATCTATATGCATTTGGATGGACAATCCGTTGACCCTACCAAATGGGATCAACCCAGTCCCTATGATGTAGTTTTAAAAGCTCCCGAGGGTGATGGTTTCAAAACAATTTCCTTTGATGAATTGAATGATGACATCAATTATGATTGGCGCCTTTTTGGTCGATCTACTTCGGATGATAAATCGCCCATTGTGATGCTGTTGAACACTATTGACCTTTTAAAAAACGAGGGCACGGAAATGCCCTTTAATGTAAAGGTGATTTTGGATAGTGAGGAAGAAAAAAGCAGCAAACCATTGCCAAAAGCAGTAAAACAATACAGAGAATTATTGGAAGCTGATTTTCTAATGATTGTGGATGGACCTGTTCATGCCTCTGAAAAACCAACCGTAGTATATGGATGTAGAGGTATCACAACGCTATCATTGACCACTTACGGTCCGATTAAACCTCAGCACAGCGGTCATTATGGCAATTATGCACCAAACCCGGGATTTCAATTGGCCCAGTTATTGGCTACCATGAAAGATACAAATGGAAAAGTATTGATTCCTGGCTATTATGATGGTATCAATATAAACGAATCAACTTTAAACATTTTAAAAAGTGTTCCTGATAGTGATGAAGCCATTGCCGAAAAATTACAGTTCAAAACTTCAGAAAAAGTCGGAAGTTTTTATCAAGAAGCGCTGCAATATCCCTCTTTGAATATTAGAGGATTGGGCTCAGGATGGGTCGGTGCCAAGGCAAGAACCATTGTTCCTGAAAGTGCAACCGCCGAATTGGATTTACGTTTGGTGGTAGAAAGTGATGGAACCCGATTGAAAAAATTGGTAAAGGACCATATAGCAAAACAAGGATATAAAGTATTGGACCATGAGCCGAGCAAGGAGGAACGCATGCAATACGATAAAATCGTTTTTGTGAAAGAAGGAAGCGTTACCGATGCTTTTAGAACTTCCATGGACAATCCTTATGGGGTTTTCTTGACCAAAACCATGCAAGAAACCTTTGGGGAGGAGGTTATTCAAATACGTACTATGGGGGGCACTGTTCCTATTGCTCCATTTATCAACGAATTAAAAATTCCCGCATTTATAGTTCCTGCTGTCAATCCAGACAACAACCAGCACAGTCCCAATGAAAATGTAAAAATCGGTCAACTGGCTTACGGGATAAAAATGTTTTATGGGGTGCTATCAACTCCAATCGAATAATGCAAAATTATAGAATAAAAAAGCCCCGATTGTTCGGGGCTTTTTTTTATGATCAATTGTAAAACGCTATTCGTTCTTACCTTTCTTTTTCCGTTGTCCAGGTGCGTAGGCCTTGGCACTTTTGGCCCCGGTCGCTTTTTTAACCTGTCCTGGTGCCGAACTTCTTTTTACCGTGCCATGGTTCACCTTACACGATGTGAACATCGCAATGGAACATAAAACAATAGTAATCTTAAGTAAATTTCTCATGTTTTTGATTTAGGGATTTGGTTGAATGTAGTAATTACAACGAAAAAATCAAGTTAAAATTGACCTATACCCCTAACCGTTTGACGAATAATGCGAAATAATTGATATCTCCATGGATTTAGAAAAACTGGCGGTACTGCATCACCCTAAAATCCAAGGTGTTGAAATTGGGATTTGCTTTTTTTAAATCTTTGTACGCCTGTAAACTTCCAACCGCTCTGTTCGCTGCTCCTGATGGTGCTGTCAAGGATACTGTTTTTACCGTTCTCGACTGCGCTCGAACTGACATAGAATACGAAGTAACGGGTAATTCTAGATGATGGATTCGAGGCACTTCATCTGAGATCACCTCTAATTTTAAACCATGTTCTTTGAGTTGTCTTCTAAAGAAATATTCAGGGCCATTTTTGCTATTGCCTCCAGTGAATAAAAGGGTTTGAATATTAGGGTGTTTCTGTAGATATCCCACTAAATCTCGAAGCACCACATTTTGCATTCCCAAATCGGAAGCGTCAATCTTTTCGCGCTCGGCACTTTGCACAATATCACAAACCCCAATCTTGTGATTTATTAAAAAGTGTTTCCGTTGTTGAATGGCCTCATGGGTGTTTTCATATTTCAGTCCCAAGTCAAAGATTTGGTCCAAAATGGGCCATAACATCCCATTGCAGCTACCGTAACAAAAATCCACATCTTCCTCCTTTAATTCTCCTGTGGTAAAACGAGGTGGTGGCAAGGTGCCCACTATCAACTTGGAGGCCTCTTCCAACAGAAAAGGCTCGTACGGATGAATGTGTTGAAATAGTTTCAAGTTTTAAGTGGTAAGTTTTAAGTATCGCATAGGGGCACTCTATTTATACAAGAAAAAACTACAAGTTGAAATGCCTTAGATGACGTGCCAATATAATGAGACCCCGAAACAAGTTCGGGGTGACTTTATACTATTTTATGCCGAGTTTCTACTTGCATTAATGTTACCGTAAAGCGAACGCGTCACAATCTTCTCGTACAATTCGTTGTACTCGGAATTTTGGGTAATGTGGTACAGCGCGTTTTGCTGGATCACCAACAAAGGCAACACAATCTTCTCACGGATTTTTACCGATTCCCTTGAAATGGGCTCATCTTCCATTAAAATCTTTAGTCCAGAAATCTGCAACAACATCTTTTTAGAAAGCTCGTATTCATCGTGCAATATGTTCCAGAAATCCCCAAATTCAGGGTCTTCTTTCATGTAACTGGTCAACTGGAAATTAGTTTTTGCCAAGGACATCATACTGTTCAACATTAACGCTTTGAAAAATGGCACTTCTTTGTACAATTTTTTCACTTCGCTGAGTCGACCTTCGTCTTTCAATTGTTGGATGGCAGTACCCAAACCAAAATATCCTGGCACATTCTGCTTCAATTGGCTCCATGATCCCACAAAGGAAATCGCTCTTAAATCGGAAAGAGTCAATTTGGCCTTGTTTCCACGCTTTCCTGGTCTACTACCAATATTGGCCTTAGTGTAATATTTTAAGGTACTTCGATTTTCCAAGTACGGGATAAACTTGTCATGCTGTTTTAGAGCATCATATTTATCAAAACTCAATTCAGAAAGTTCCTCTATCAACTTACGCTGGGCAGAGGAAATCACAAGCTCCTTACCGAAAAGATTGTTGCTCAAACCAGCGGTCAGCAATTGTTCCGAGTTATGGATAAACTGCTCTTTTGTTCCATAAGTACTGGTAATGGTCTGTCCCTGAATCGTCAATTGAATTTCGTGATTGGCCACATCTTTTGTCTGTGCAGCGTAAAATCTATGGGTTTTTCCACCTCCTCTTGCTGGTGGTCCACCCCTACCATCAAAAAATATGGCAGCGATTCCATTTTTCTTGCAGACTTTGCTCAAGGTCTCCTTGGTTTTTAGGATAGACCAGTTGGCTTTTAAATATCCTCCATCTTTGGTTCCATCGGAGAAACCGAGCATAATGGTATGCACATCATTTCTGCGCTCTAAGTGTTTTCTATATTTTGGAATATCGAACAGGGTCTGCATCACTTCTTCGGATGCATCCATTCCTTTCATGGTTTCAAATAAAGGAACAATATCGAAAGTGATATCTTTTTCGTCCCATCCGCACCATCTGAACAATCCATACACAAAGAGAACGGCAAAAATATCTTCGGAATTACTGATGATGTAACGGTTACAACCATCTTCCCCATTCTTCTCTTGAATGGCTTTTAAATTTTGAATGTTGGCAATGGTATCCTTAACAATATCCTCATCAAAATCTTTTGGGTTGAGGGTATAGTCTTTTTGCAATAGTTGCTGTACCAATTCCTTTTCTTTCAACTCATCCAAAGATTCCTTGATTACCCCTTGCTGCTTTAAAACAGTCTCCACCACCAATTTGTGTTTGCTATGATCTTGACGAATATCCAAAGTGGCAAAGTGGGTTTTAAAGATGTGGACCTTATCAATAAATTGATCCAATTCGTCTAAATACAACTCATGGTAATGTTCAATAAGTTCCTTGCGAACCGCATTCAAATGCGCTATAATTCCATCGTAGGAAATCGGAGCGTTGGGGTCGAACATGGCGTGGTACAATTTATCACTCAATGCATTGAGGTCTTCTTGCATGCTTTTGAACGTAAGCTTTTTACGAAGATCCTTCAACTCATTATAGTAGCACTTCATCAAGGTCAAACGAAGTTCATCGGCTACTTGTTTGGTAATGTCTGCGGTAACAAATGGGTTTCCATCACGGTCACCGCCAGGCCAGAATCCAAGTTTCATGAGATTGTAATTCTCGAACTTTTCATCTTTGATGTTGTTCTTCACATACTGATACAATTCACCAACGGCATCATAATACGTATTTCGTAAAATATAGATAATGTTTTTGGCCTCATCCAAAGGAGTCGGTTTTTTGGCATTCACCAAAGAGGTCAATCCCAACTGCTGAAGCGTCACATCAATATCATGTAACCTATCTTCATCAATAAGGCTTCGTAGTTCTGCAATAATATCTAGAACCGCAGGGGTATAAAACTGTGTTGGGTGTGCCGTAAGTACGATTCTTGCACTAAAAGTTGACAGTTTTTTGGATACCTTATCCCAGTTTTTGGTGCGGTTCACCAATTGAAAATAATCTGGAATGGTCAACGAGGTACTGTACTCCTGAAGTTTTGGAAAGGCTGAATCTTCAACGCTATCATACAGCACCACCTGACGCTCCACATATTGTACAATGCGGAACATAAAATCCAATCGCTCGCGCTCATCCTGAATATTGGCAAAGTTGGAAAAGAACACATCCAAAATTTCTTGGGGCTCCTTACCTTCCTTTAATCCCCTTTCACATTGATCCAATAAAAGTGGAATCAAAATCCCCACATTTTCAATATTCTTGTAGGGCAAGCTCAAGAAAAGACTGTTATAGATATTGAATTTATTGGTTACCGATTTTTTAAACTCTTCTAACCGTTTAGACTGTTGCATGTATTGTTTATGTTAGTGTTAAAAACAGACGAACAACCCAAAGGTCGTGATTAATGTGTAACCAATGGGTTAAATTTAAGGGTATAACAATTTTGGTTAGTGGGCGTTTCTATCCTAACACCACACCCCAATTGTCCCCAACAACTTAAAGATTACTTTGGATTTTACCAAAGATTTATCGGACGAAAACAGGTTGGTTTTCCTTTACCGTGTGCTCTTCACTAAAAAGGTAACCATCGTAATTGAAGTTTTTAATATCGTCCAAGGTCTCAGCGTCAGAATCCAAGATATAGCGCACCATAGACCCACGTGCTTTTTTGGCAAAGAAACTGATGATTTTCAACTTGTCGTTTTTCCAATCTTTAAAGATTGGGGTAATTACGGGAACTTTCAATTTTTTGGCATCAATGGCATTGAAGTATTCGTTGCTGGCCAAGTTCACAAACAACTCTCCATCCTCCAATTCGTTGTTCAGGTGGGCGGTCAATTGTGTTTTCCAGAACTCGTACAAGTTCTTTTTTCTTCCCACTTTTAATTGTGTTCCCATTTCCAAGCGGTAGGGTTGCATTAAATCCAAAGGTTTCAATACGCCATACAAACCTGATAAAATTCTAAGGGTGTCCTGAAGTTGATCTAATTTTTCCTCTGGAATGGTGTAAGCATCCAAACCTTGGTACACGTCGCCGTTAAATGCATAAACGGCCGGCCTTGCATTTTCTAGAGTGAAAGGTGCTTCAAATTGTTGATTGCGCTCCCAATTCAGTTCCGCCAACTTATCCGAAATGGACATCAGCTCACGCAATGCTTTTGGTTTCTTCTTTTTGAGAACTGCATTCAACTTTTCAGATTGCTCTAAAAATTCGGGCTGTGTATATTTTGATGTTGGTAAGGCTGTTTCAAAATCCAACGACTTGGCTGGAGAGATCACAATTTTCATATGCATTTAATTTTCAGTAAAAATAGCTTAGAATTTGTGCTTCAAAAAGCATTTTCCAATGGTGTTTTCAATCTTAACATTGATGAAAACTATGATTCGTGGTGTTTGGAATAGCCCCGCCATTTTTCAATGCCGTTGACCATATCTTCGGGCAAATCAGAATCAAAACGCATGAATTCACCTGTTACCGGATGTTCAAATCCTAAAGTTTTGGCGTGCAAAGCTTGTCTTGGCAATACCTTAAAGGTATTATCCACAAATTGTTTGTATTTGGTAAAGGTGGTGCCCTTCAAAATTTTATCCCCACCGTAACGTTCATCATTAAAAAGCGTGTGGCCAATATACTTCATGTGCACACGTATTTGATGGGTTCTACCTGTTTCCAATTTACAGGACACTAAAGTCACATAGCCCAAACGTTCCAACACTTTGTAATGCGTTACCGCTTCTTTGCCGTCCTCCCCATTTGGGAAGACTATCATTTGAAGTCTGTTTTTGGGGTTACGACCAATATGTCCCTCAATGGTTCCCTCATCTTCTTCCACATTTCCCCAGACCAAGGCGATATATTCACGTTCGCTGGTTTTTTCAAAAAATTGCTGGGCCAAATGCGTCATGGCCGCTTCCGTTTTGGCAATCACCAACAATCCAGATGTGTCTTTATCGATTCGGTGCACCAAACCTGGGCGTTCTGAACTATTGTTGGGTAAATTCTCAAAATGATAGACCAAGGCATTGATCAAGGTTCCCGAATAATTTCCGTGCCCTGGATGTACCACCATTCCAGCAGGCTTGTTCACTACCAAAAGGGAATCATCCTCATACACAATATCCAACGGAATATCTTCAGGGGTCAACAAAAATTCATAGGGTGGATGTTCGAACATCACTTTAACCTCATCTCCCGCCTTAACCTTGTAATTTTGTTTTACCACCTCACCATTCACCCAAATGTGACCTCTTTTGGCCGCTTGTTGGATCTTGTTTCGGGTGGCATTTTCGATAAAGTTCATCAGAAACTTATCTACACGCAATGGCTCCTGCCCTTTGGAGGCCATAAACTTAAAATGCTCGTAAAGCTCGTCTTGCGACAATTCTTGGTTATCTGAAGTATCCATGATCAATTGGACTCTGCCTGAACCCTTGCACTCCCCGGAACAGTTCCGTTTCCGCAAACAAGTTCTATTTTGGAGGTCTTGGGCAATTTATCGCCAGGGCTAATGTATTTCCCTTTAAACTTCATGTTGTACACCATATCCTTACCCAACTCATCAATATAGGTAACGCGTTGCACATCTAGCCCAACCGCACGAAGCATGGAGGTTGCATTACGTTGGGTCACCTGAATAATATCGGGTACGGTCACCTTTTTGTAGCCTGATGGGTTTACGGTAAAATATATTTTTCGGTTGGCTTTCACCTTGTTTCCCGCAGGTGGATTTTGGTCCAAAATGGAAAAACGTGGATAATCTGGATTATATTCCGAAGAGTCCAAAACTTGGTATCGCAAACCAGCATCCTCAACAGCCTTTCGCATTTCTGACACAGACATTTTGGAAAAATCGGGCACCTCTACAAATTCACCATGGTTGGTAGTTCCGTTGAGCCATTGCAAAGACAGCATCACCAACACAATCAAGGCCACGACTGCCAGGCCCAGCTGTATCAAAAACGTCTTACTTTTTAAAAAGTTGAAAAAATTTTTCATGTGGATTACCTTATCGGGACAAAGATAGGAAAGCCAACCCTTTTTTCTTTATTTTGGCTTCGCGATATTTTAAACCGATGAAAAAGAACGTTGCCATCATCATGGGAGGCTACTCCAGTGAATACAATATTTCCATAAAAAGTGGAAATGTGGTCTTTAAATACTTGGACCGAAGCAAATACAACCCCTACCGAGTAATTATCACCAAGGAAAAATGGTATTATTTGGATGAAGAAAACAATGAGTTCTTATTGGAACGTTCCGATTTTAGTTTGTTGTTGAATGGAAGCAAAATCCAATTCGATTGTGTGTTCAATGCCATTCACGGCACCCCGGGCGAAGATGGGCTAATGCAGGCTTATTTTGAATTATTGGGTATTCCCCATACCTCTTGCAACCATTACGAAGCGGCACTTACCTTTAATAAAAGGGACTTGTTAAGCACCTTAAAGCCCTACGGGATTCCTTGCGCCACTTCCTTTTATATTAATAAAGGACAATCCATCGACCATGATACCATTTTGGAAAAGGTGGGACTCCCCTGCTTTGTAAAGGCTAATAGGGCAGGAAGCAGCTATGGTGTTTCCAAAGTGTATAAAAAGGAAGAATTGGAGACCGCCATTGAGAATGCATTTAAGGAAGACCATCAGGTTATAATTGAATCCTTTTTGGATGGGACCGAAGTTTCCATTGGGGTAATTACCTATAATAATGAAGTGATGGTGCTGCCTGCCACCGAAATCATATCAGAAAACGACTTCTTTGATTTTGAAGCAAAATACATGGGCAAATCCCAAGAAATAACCCCTGCGCGAATTTCTGACGCTCAAGCCAAAAATGTAAAAGAAAGGGCCGAATTTATTTATAAAGTGTTGGGCTTAAAAGGGTACACCCGAAGCGAGTTTATTTTTATCGGGGACGAACCTTTTTTGTTGGAAATAAACACCACCCCTGGGCTTACCGAAGAAAGTCTTTTACCGCAACAAGCTAGGGAGGCAGGAATTTCATTGGAAGCACTTTTTGATAGTGCCATAGAAGAAGCTTTACGATAGAAATCCGTATTTTTAAGAAACTAATTTCCTTACCACATGAGACGTGCATTGTTCCCTGGTTCTTTTGACCCGCTTACTTTAGGCCATTTTGATATTATTCAAAGAGGAGTCACCCTTTTTGATGAGCTTGTGATTGCTATAGGAATCAATGCCGACAAAAAATACATGTTCTCCCTCGAAGAACGAGTTAGGTTTATAAAGGAAGCCTTTAAGGATGAACCCAAAATTAAGGTGACCACATACCAAGGGATGACCGTGGATTTCTGCAAAAAAATAGATGCCAATTTTATTTTAAGGGGACTCCGAAACCCTGCGGATTTTGAGTTTGAAAAGGCCATAGCACATACCAACCGCAAATTATCTGAAATTGAAACGGTGTTTTTGCTCACCTCTTCCGGAAAATCGTTCATTAGTTCATCCATAGTTAGAGATGTTATCAGAAATGGTGGTGACTACACAGGACTGGTTCCAGAAACGGTGGTTGTAAAGAAATAATTTCAAGTTACTGATTGCCAAAAAATTCCAAGTGTAGGTAAATTCTTCATTATTGACATATGTCAAACATTGCGAATTGATGTAAAAACCACATTTTTTACTTCTTTCACAACATAAACTCCCTAAGACGCAGGGATAATTCTACATTGGTATAACAATTAACGGCATAAAATTTCATAATACCCCCGAATTTTGAAAGCAGTCGAGCGAATAGATCAAAATTATTTAATCAAACAACTCCCCACCCCTACCACATTTGTCGGTAAGAATGGAGTTTTGATGGATGCATCCGACTCTTGGCTCGAGATTTTTGGTTTGGTGCCTAACAAGAAAAAGCCCAGGCTTAACATCTTAGATTTTATTCCCGAAGCCAAAGACTTTCAAAATAACATTGCGTTCTCCTTAAGGCATAAAAGTATTCTCAATGGTACTATTTGTCATTTGGAAAGTTCTTTTACTCCTTGGTTTGATGACAAAGAGAATGTTTTGGGGTCGATTGTTCAAACCAAGAACATTTCTACCGAGATTGAAAAGGAACTTGAAATAGAACACCTTAAAAATATCCTAAGGTTCAAGTCCGAAGCAGCCAAAATAGGATGGTGGGAATACGATGTCCTAAAAGAAGAAATTTCTTGGTGCGAAGAAACAAAAAGAATCCACAGAGCCCCCAAATCTTACCAACCCAATATTAATGAAGCCATCAATTTTTACAAGTCCGGCTTTAGTCAAAACAAAATTTCAATGCTCTTTCACAGGGCAATTAGCAAAGGTGAAGCGTATGAGGCCAACCTGACCATCCTCACTTTCGAAGGTGAGGAAAGATGGGTTCGCACCACAGGAAACCCCATTATTAAAGAGGGTAAAGTAGTAAAATTGTTCGGAACCTTTAAGGACATTCACCAGCAAGTAATGACCGAAACCAAAATCAAGGAGAACCAGCAGCTGCTCACCACACTCATCGACAATCTACCCTTAAATGTTTACGTAAAAGATCTAGCATCGAAAAAAGTTTTGGTAAACAAAGCGGAATGCGATTATTTGGGGAAAAGCGAAGCCGAACTCTTAGGAAAATCGGATTTTGACCTCTACGATAAAAAAATGGCCCAAATTTCGCGCAATGAGGACTTGATGGTGATGAAACATCTTAAGCCTATTTTGGGAAAGGAAACGGAAAGTGCCAAAAAAGATGGGAAAACCACCTATTTCCTCTCCTCGAAAATTCCACGTTTTGATCTAGACGGTCGCGTTAATGGTTTGATCGGTATCAGCATGGATATTTCGGCCATTAAAAAGAAAGAGGAACAACTTCAGAACTTGATTAGCATTACCACTATTCAAAACAAAAAGTTGGTCAATTTCGCCCATATTGTTTCCCATAACCTTCGATCACATTCGGCCAATTTCTCTATGCTCTTGGAGTTTTTAAACTATGAAGAAAATCAAGAGGAACGAGACAAGATATTGAAGATGCTGAACCAGGCATCCAACAATTTACTGGAAACACTTGAAAATCTTAATCAGGTAGTTGACATCAACACCAAAACCCCACAGTTAAAAAAACATCTTAACCTACACGATAGCATTGTTAAGGCACAACAGAATATTGTTGCATTTAGTGAAAAAAACAAGGCACAGATCATAAACAAGATCCCAAAACAAATAACGGTTTCGTCTGTGCCTGCCTATTTGGACAGTATAATTCTTAACCTGATCACCAATGCCATCAAATACAAAAAACCAGACTTGGACCCTGTAATTACCATAGATGCATTCCAAAAAAACAACCAAGTGTGCCTGCGAATAGCCGACAACGGGCTTGGTATTGATCTTGAAAAAAATGGCGACAAGATATTTGGCATGTACAAAACATTCCACGACAGGGATGATGCCAAAGGTTTTGGATTGTATCTGGTTAGAAATCAAATTGAGGCTATGGGCGGAACCATAACCGTAGAAAGCGAAGTTGATAAAGGCTCAGCCTTTAATGTGTATTTTAATGAAGAAAATGAATAGTATTTTTATCGTTGATGATGACCCAATCACGGTATTCGGAATCAAGAAAATGTTGAAACCGGTAACGGAATGTAGTGATGTTCAAATTTTTCAAAACGGCAAGGAAGCCATTGAAAAATTAAAGGAGTGCACGCAGGAAAACCTAATTCCCGAAGTCATTTTTCTGGATATTAACATGCCTATCATGGATGGTTGGGGGTTTTTGGATGAATTGATTGCCATGAACATTCAACAGCTCATTACCATTAATGTGATCACATCGTCCATAGATCCATTGGATATTGCAAAATGGGAATGTTACAAAGCTAGATGTCCCCATACCTTAAATTTTAAGAACAAGCCCATCTTTAAAATAGAAATGGCTGACCTTGGGTACATTAATATAGCTTCATAAAAAGATTATATTGTATTTTTGGTGTGCAAGAAAAATATTATTGTGCCAACCAAAGCCCCCATAGTTAATTTGAAGTATTTAATATTTTTAACCTCTCTGGCTCTTTTCATTTCCTGTGAGAATAAAACTCAGGATGAGAAACCGTCTTACCAAACTTTTTTTGAAGCCTCGGAAGGAAAAGAAACACCCACTTATCAAGAAACCATTGATTACTACATTACCCTAGCAAGGGATTTTCCAGAAATAAACATTCACACCATTGGTAAAACAGATAGTGGCTACCCATTGCACATGGTCACCTATAATCCCGATGGAGATTTTAATTACGAGAACATCCGAAAGGAAAAAACCATAATCCTTATCAATAATGGCATTCATCCCGGTGAAAGTGATGGCATAGATGCCACCATGATGTTGTATCGTGATTTGGCGACTAAGAAAATTAAAACACCCGAAAAAACAGTTCTGGTCACCATTCCAATTTATAATGTTGGAGGTGCCTTAAACCGAAACTCAACCTCAAGGGCCAACCAAAATGGACCTGAAACTTATGGCTTTAGAGGTAATGCCCGGAACTACGACCTTAATAGGGATTTCATTAAAATGGACACCCAGAACGCCAAGACCTTCTCACAAATATTTCATACGGTTAAACCCGATGTGTTTATAGACAACCACGTAAGTAACGGCGCCGATTACCAATACACCCTCACCCATTTGTTTACTCAGCACAATAAATTGGGTGGTGAATTGGGCAACTATCTCCACAATACTTTCATGCCCGACATTGTTGGATCCTTGGCGGATAAGGAATGGGATATTACTCCCTATGTAAATGTGTTCAACATGCCACCAGAACAAGGGTTTAGTCAATTTATGGACCATCCAAGATATTCCACTGGCTACACCACACTATGGAGCACTTTAGGTTTAATGGTGGAAACCCATATGCTAAAACCGTATAAACAAAGGGTGGAGGGCACCTATGCTTTAATGGAAAGTTTGATTGAGGTTACAGAAAAAGAGCATGACAACATAAGAAAACTTCGAAAAGAAACCTTGGAAAAAAATTTGGAGCTAACCGAATATCACTTCAATTATGAGGTGGACACCACCCAAAGCAGCACACTTAGTTTTAAAGGTTTTGAAGCCGAAATCATTACCAGTGAGGTGACCGGACTTCCAAGATTGAAATACAACAGGGAAAAACCTTTTACCAAAGAAACGGTTTACCAAGATTATTTTACCCCGAAGGACACCATTACCGTACCCGACGCCTACATTGTTAAACAAAGTTGGCAAGGTGTTATCGACCGATTAACTGCAAATAAAATCCAGTTCTTTAAATTGGAAAAGGACACAACATTGGTGGTTGATGCATACCGTATTTTGGACTACGAAACACGAAACAATCCTTACGAAGGCCATTATTTACACTCGAACACCCAAGTTGCAAAAAGCGAAAAACAAGTCCATTTTAGGGCTGGGGATGTTGTGGTGCCTACAAAGCAGTTAGGAATCCGATATATTTTGGAAACTTTGGAACCCCAAGGGGTGGATTCCTTTTTCAACTGGAACTTTTTTGATACTATGCTGCAACGCAAAGAAGGATTTTCCCCCTACGTTTTTGAGGATATCGCCTTGGACATGCTACAAAAAGATTCTGTTTTATTGCGTGATTTTGAAGCTCAAAAAGAACTAGACCTCAATTTTGCCAACAATTGGTATGCGCAATTGAATTGGATTTTTGAACGCTCAGAACATTTGGAAGAAGCCTATCTTTCGTATCCCATTTATAGGATATCAAGAGATAGTGAAGCATCGGGCATACTTAATCGTTAAGGCCAGTCCTCAAATAAGATTTTGATGTTGTGGTATGACTTTTTAAGTGCTTTTTTGGTCTTTCTACGGCCTTTCCACCTTACTTTTTTGATTCCTTCAGATTTTTCAGCGACCAATTTTCCAGTATAATCCGTAGTCATTACAAACCAATGGGTCTCCTTTAATCGAAACTCTCCGTTTCGTTTAAAAATATGGTAGGTGGTTTTTAAAAACCGTTCAATTTTTAGGTTTTTCACTCCAGTCTCCTCTTCCACCTCACGAACCGCTGCATTTTCAATGGACTCTCCTTTATCTACCTTTCCTTTGGGCAAATCCCATTTTCCATTGCGATAAATAAAAAGCACCTTTCCCTTTTTATTCACAACAAAACCACCACCAGCGACCACTACCGGAATCTTATGTTTAAAAAGACTTAAGGTTTTATCTTCGTCAGGATGATAAAAATAGGCCTCCTTTATTTTTTTCTTTGACAATAGCGAGATGGCCTCCATAATGCTATCGCCTTCCAAAGAAAACAAGTTTCCATTGGCATCCTTTGGACGCTTGTTCGTCAAAATCATTGGAGACTCATTCACAAAAACTTCATACATTTGCGCAATGGTTTTAGATAAAGGAATTGCTAAAAAAACAGCCGAGCTGCTTTTACAAATTAATGCAATAAAGTTGGAACCCGAAAATCCTTTTACATGGGCTTCGGGGTGGAAATCTCCAATTTATTGCGATAACAGAATTATGCTCTCTTACCCAGAAATCCGGAATTTTGTTCGGGAAGAGATGGCCAAACAAGTAGAAAGTCTTTACGGCAAGCCCGATGTTATTGCAGGAGTGGCCACTGGTGCCATTGGTATTGGTATTTTGGTAGCTGAAGCTTTGGGTCTTCCTTTTGTGTATGTGCGACCGGAACCAAAATCACACGGAAGGCAAAACCAAATTGAAGGCTATTTTGAACCCGGCCAGAGCGTAGTGGTGATCGAAGATTTGATCAGTACCGGGAAGAGTAGTTTAAATGCGGTGAGGGCACTTAAAGATCAGCAAGCTAATATTAAAGGAATGCTTGCTATATTTACCTATGGTTTCCCTGTTTCCACAACCAATTTTGAAGCAGAGGACATCGAACTCCATACCCTTTCGGACTACGAACATTTGATTGAACAAGCCTCCGAAACCCATTACATTAAAGAATCACAATTAAAAACCTTGTTGGAATGGCGCTCCAATCCACAGGAATGGAAATAATTATCACACAATGCACATTGAAGTAACTAAAAAGCAGGTAGCTAAAAGCGATAAGGAAGTATTTGAGTTCTTGACCGACATCAAAAACTTTGAAACCTTAATGCCCGAAAACATCGATAAGTTTGAAGTGCTGGATGAAAACACCTTTAAATTTGCCTTGAAGGGTATGCCCGAAATTGTATTGAGGTTAAAAGAGCAAAATCCAAACGACAAGGTGGTCTTGGGTGCTGCGAGTGATAAACTTCCTTTTACACTAACCGCAGACATTACTGCTTTAGGTGAAAATCAAAGTGAGGTTGGATTGAGTTTTGAAGGGCAATTCAATGCCATGATGGCCATGATGATCAAATCCCCAATTACCAATTTTATGGAAACCTTGTCCACCAACATGGACAAAATAGGTCAGTAGAGCAAGGTAACTTCCTTTAGGTCGAATTCCTTTAAGATATGGTCCTCCAATTCGAGTACCAATTTGCCAGTAGGAGACACTTTTCGGATAAACCCCATGAACATTTCTCCTTTATCATCCGCAAAGGTCGAAGGCTTGTCTTTACGAAACAAGAGATTCTCGTATGCAGGAAGTAATTGTTTCACGGTCTTACTTTCTGCATTTTCCGTGTAAAACTTTAGCCGCTCGATTATCAAGTTCAAAACTTCATCCAAATCATATTTTTTTCCGGTAATGGATGAAAGTGATGCTGCCTTTGTCAAATTTTCGAATCCTGTTTGGTTCACATTCAGTCCAATTCCTATTATTGAGTAATCTATCAACTGACCTTTTAAAATATTTTCAATTAAAATTCCACATATTTTGGTGGCACCTGACATAATGTCGTTGGGCCATTTCACCTTGACATTTGGAATATCCAGCGCTGTCAGCACATCAAATAGCGCCATGGAAACACCTATATTTAAAACAAATTGCTGGTCCGCCTTAAATGCAGTAAACTTTTTTAACAAACTGAATGTTAGATTTTTATCATCTTCCGATTGCCAAACCGCACCCATTTGCCCCCTACCCTGCAATTGTTTTTTTGCCGCGACCACCGTGTAATCGGGCAGATCCTCTGACTTTAATAACGAGCGTAAATACAGATTTGTGGAGTCCGTGGCATCAAGTTTGATTATTGGAGATTGTTCGCCCAAAGTGGTAAGCCTTATTGATTTGTTAAAAACTAAGGCTAAGAAAACAAAAAAAATATAACTTTGTAGAAACTAAAATTTTTGAATGCAGAAAACGAAAGCTAGCGCAGATGAATTGATTGCCTTGATTTTAGAAGGGATAGAAGAAGTTAAAGGAGTTGATATAAATCTACTGGACCTTAGGGAAATCGAAAATACTGTGTGCGACTACTTTATAATCTGCAACGGTACTTCCAACACGCATGTAAACGCAATTGTATCCTCCATCCAAAAAACCGTAAGTAAGGCCATTCACGATAAACCTTGGCATATAGAAGGTTCTGAGAATGCCGAATGGGTTTTAATGGATTATGTTAATGTTGTGGTCCATGTATTTCAAAAACACGTTAGGGAATTCTACGACATCGAAGGTCTTTGGGGAGATGCCAAAGTAACCATGGTGGAAAGCAGCTACAATTCATAAAAAATAATGGCAAAAGAAAACAATACAAATAATACCCCTAAAAAACCACGTTTTAGCTCGTGGTGGATATATGGTGTGGTCATCGCTTTGATCATTGGGTTCCAATTTTTTGGTGGAAGCAGTTTTTCAAGCACTGAAAAGACCACTACATCCGAATTGCAAGAATTTTTGCGCAATGGAGATATATCCAAAATTGTTATCATCACAAATACAAGACAGGCAAAGGTTTATCTTACCGAAGAAGCTTTAAGCAAGGATGTGCACAAAGGAGTGGCCCAAAAGCCATTATTGCCATCGACCAGTTTAGTGCCTCAATATGTGCTTGATTATGGGGATTTACAGATTTTTCAGAACGAAATCACCGAAATAAAGAAAGAGAACAACCTGGATACCATTGTGGAATTCGACACCGAATCCAATGTAATAGGCGAAATCTTCCTAACCCTACTTCCCTTTGCCCTTATTATTGGTATTTGGATTTACCTGATGCGAAGAATGTCGGGTGGAGCTGGTGGTGGAGCTGGCGGACAGATTTTCAATATTGGCAAGTCCAAGGCGAAATTGTTCGATGAAAAAACAGATACAAGAACTTCCTTTAAAGATGTTGCCGGATTGGAAGGGGCCAAAGAAGAGGTACAAGAGATTGTAGAATTCTTGAAGAATCCTGATAAATACACCTCTCTTGGGGGTAAAATTCCGAAAGGAGCCCTTTTGGTAGGCCCTCCCGGTACAGGTAAAACCCTATTGGCCAAAGCCGTTGCCGGCGAGGCCAAAGTGCCTTTCTTCTCCCTTTCAGGTTCCGATTTTGTGGAAATGTTTGTGGGTGTGGGCGCATCCAGGGTACGAGATTTGTTCAAACAAGCAAAAGATAAATCCCCTGCCATCATCTTTATTGATGAGATTGATGCCATTGGTAGAGCAAGGGGGAAAAATAACTTTACAGGTTCCAATGATGAACGTGAGAACACATTGAACCAATTGTTGACCGAAATGGACGGTTTCGGCACCAATACCAACGTAATTGTTTTGGCCGCCACCAACCGTGCCGATGTTTTGGACAAAGCATTGATGCGTGCCGGTCGTTTTGACAGGCAGATTTATGTAGACCTTCCTGACTTAAACGAAAGAAAGGAAATCTTTGAAGTACACCTTCGTCCAATTAAAACTGCCGAAACCTTGGATTTGGACTTTTTGGCCAAGCAAACACCAGGTTTCTCAGGTGCAGACATCGCGAATGTTTGTAACGAGGCCGCCCTTATCGCTGCCCGTAAAGAGAAGAAAGCGGTAACCAAACAAGATTTCTTGGATGCCGTGGATAGAATTGTAGGAGGTCTGGAAAAGAAAAACAAGATCATCACCCCGGAAGAAAAGAAAACCATTGCTTTCCACGAAGCTGGCCACGCCACCGTGAGCTGGATGTTGGAACACGCTGCCCCGCTTGTAAAAGTGACCATTGTACCTCGTGGCCAATCGTTAGGTGCTGCATGGTACTTGCCCGAAGAACGCTTAATTGTTCGACCAGAGCAAATGCTGGACGAAATGTGCGCCACCATGGGAGGTAGAGCTGCTGAAAAGGTAATTTTCAATAAAATATCAACAGGTGCCTTGAGCGATTTGGAAAAAGTGACCAAACAAGCTAGAGCCATGGTAACCATTTATGGTCTTAACGAGGAATTGGGTAACATCACGTATTACGACTCCTCGGGCCAGAACGAATACGGATTCACCAAACCATATAGTGAGGAGACCGCCCAAAAGATAGATCAAGAAATTTCCAAAATTATAGAAAAGCAATACCAGCGAGCCATTAAACTGTTGGACGAGAACAGAGATAAGCTTACGGAATTAGCTGAAAGACTTTTGGATAAAGAAGTTATCTTTAAGGACGATTTGGAAAAGATTTTTGGAAGAAGACCTTTTGAAAAAGAGGAAGAAGAGTTGGAGCCAGAGCCAGCCAAGTAATTGTTGCGTCTAACCAAAATCAATTCATAATTTTATTGCGTTAGAAAAATAGAACACACACCATAAATGGGAGTTTTTAAAAAACTTTTCGGAGGAGGAAAAAAGGTTTCCAAGGAAACTGCGGAAACCCGTGGTGACCATATGCCCGACCTAAAAATCCCCGTGGATGAAAAGTTTACCATTTATTTCAAGAAGAATGGTGGAAAGTTCATATACTGCGAAGACTTCTCCGAAGTTTCCGAAGCACTGAAAAGCATTATTTCCGAAAACGATTGGCAAAACCATCTACTCTATTCGTTGGACCCAAGATTGGAAACCCGTTTTGCATCGGAAAACCTAAAATTTACGGACAACAGGAGCGAAAGCAATATCTTCTTTACCACATGTGAACATTTGGTGGCACACAATGGTTCCATTTTGGTATGTTCCAACCAAATCAAGGAAAAGAAGTTGAACGAACTCCCCTCCAACCTCATCGTATTCGCCACTACCAGTCAATTGGTCGACTCCATTAGCGAAGCACTAAAAACCATCAAAGAACGCTATCAAAAAAATATTCCCAATAATATTACCACGTTGAAGCACTTTCAACCTACGCCAGAAAACAAAGACGATTTTCTTTCTTATGGCAGCGCATCAAAAAATGTATATCTTTTACTACTAGAAGATTTCTAAATACATGAGAGAACTCTTGCGCCGCTCCATTACCGGAGTAATTTATGTAGTACTGCTTTTGGGCACCGTATTTTTAAGCTCAGATGCCTTCGATTTTTTGTTCATGGCATTCGGCTTGGCCTGCCTTTATGAATACAAGCGCATTGTTCGGCTCAAAGGATATTATCTGTTTGCCGCCTATTTGGCCCTCTGGTGGGTTTTTATTTACCTGACCAATGACACTACCGCCGTTACCATTTTAATGCTGTTGACCATTACAGTGGATGTTGCGCTACTCATGTTTTTATTTTCCAAGAAACCAAGAACATTTACTGACGTTCAAAAATTCTTGATAGGATTGTTTTACATTGGCGGGGGATGCATTTTCCTGACCATGATTCCTTATAAACAAGAGGAATTTGCCCAATTTTTGATCATGGGCATCTTTATTTTGATTTGGGTAAACGATACTTTTGCATATTTGGTAGGACGATTATTCGGACGTACAAAATTATTTCCTTCAGTTTCCCCAAAAAAAACCATTGAAGGTTCTGTAGGAGGACTTATTTTTGCATTGGTTGCAGCATACTTTTTGTCTTGGTATGAAACTAGGCTTTCCATAATGGAATGGATGGCCATGGCAGGAGTAATTGTAGTAGCTGGAAGTTTGGGCGATCTCTTGGAATCCAAATTTAAACGCATGGCAGGGGTTAAGGATAGTGGAGCTATTTTACCGGGCCATGGAGGAATTTGGGACCGATTGGACAGTTTGGTGTTTGCCGCACCGTTTGCGTATTTGATTTTAACTATTTTCTCCTATGTTTCATAAAGAGGGTCAAAAAATAATCATATTTACTTTTTTCTTCGTGGTTGCAGCGGTACTTGTGGCACAATATTACATTCCTTTGGAATGGGCCCGATTAACCGTTCAATTGGCAGCATTGTTTATATTGATTGCCATCTTGCAGTTCTTTAGAAACCCGAAAAGACTTGTCACCCCAAATTTTGATGACATTTTGGCTCCTGTGGATGGCAAAGTAGTGGTGATTGAAGAGGTGTACGAACCTGAATATTTTAAGGAAAAACGAAGACAGGTTTCTATTTTTATGTCTCCGGTAAATGTGCATGTAACCCGATACCCCGCAAGTGGCACCATAACCTATTCAAAATACCATCCAGGGAAATATTTGGTGGCTTGGCACCCTAAATCAAGTACCGAAAACGAAAGAACTACGGTTATCTTGCATACCCCTAAATTTGGCGAAATCGGTTATCGCCAGATTGCGGGCGCCATGGCAAGACGCATAGTGAACTATGCCGAAGAAGGGGAACAAGTGGCCCAAGGTGAGGATGCTGGATTCATTAAATTTGGATCTAGAGTTGATTTATTGTTGCCATTAAATTGTAACATTACCGTAAAACTCAATCAAAAAGTAGTCGGGGCAAAAACATGTATTGCTTCTTTTAGGCCAGAGGATGATTAGTAAAGACTTACATAATCGATTTAACGAAGCTGTAGATTTTGTAAATAGCTATACGGATCCCATTCCCGCAGACTTACTTTTAAAATTATACGCCTACTATAAAATAGCCAACAAAAATTCCGACAATCCTGGTAGTAGAACCCCTTTGATCAATGCCTTTAAGGCCAATGCGCTTTTTCAGGCCAAAAACATTGGGATTAAGGAAGCCATGGAAAAATATGTTGCCTTGGTAAACAAAGAGCTAAAAAAGCTCTAAGAAGCCAAATCGGGGGTTATAAACGACTTTTCAAAAAAAGTAAAGTAAATACCTGCGAAGATGGTAATCAGAAAGTAAACAGCCACCCAATAACTTCCTTGTGGCAGAAAACCATTCAAACCAAACCAATCGTTGGTCATATAAATAAAAACCAAACCGGCCACACCCCTGAACACTTCAATCCAAACCGCATACGATTTACGGTCCATTAAGGTGGTATAACCATAAATGCCCACAAAAATATAAGCTCCGAACAACAGTAATCCGTCAAATCCTATTTCGGAATAATTATAAAACATAAAGAGCATGAGCAGCGTGGTCACTAGCAATTGAAAAAGCGCATAGGTTTTTAATGCTGTTGTTGTTTCAGGTTGGTATTTTTTAAAATTATACACATTCTCGATAATCTTTACCGGGTATTTTTCCTTTACATCTTCTGGTCTCCAACCTGTGGGCATAAACCAAATCCTCAATTTATCCCAGTAACTACGCGTTCTCCAAGCATCCAACATCAATCGCCACAAATGTTGAAAATTGATGATAATGGGATTCCAAGTTTCAGCGGGTTTTAATACCCCATATTGCGGCGGCACACACTCCAATTCCTCTTGAAAAGTGCCAAACATTCTATCCCAAACACAAAATATTTGTCCTAGATTTTTATCAATATATTCCTTATTAATGGCATGATGCACCCGATGCTGCGAAGGCGTCACGATTACATATTCCAACCATCCCATTTTTCCAATGTGTTGGGTGTGGTACCAAAACTGGGCAAACAAATGAATGGGCGCCAAAATAGCTATTACCTGTTCGGGTACCCCAAAAAGTGCAGCAGGAATTAACAAGAGTGCATAATACCCCAGTAGATTGGAAATGGGCTGACGAAGGGCACAGGCCAAATTAAATTCCTCACTACTGTGATGGATGACGTGTTGGTTCCAAAAAAAGTTAATGTGATGGCTCAAACGATGATTCCAATAGCCCGCAAAATCCAAAGCGATAAAGGCTACCACCCAAACCAACCAAGTCGACTTGATTTCCAACAAGGCCAAGTGCTCCAATAAAAAAGGGTAACTCACCAAAATAACTACCAACCCCAAAGAATCTTTGACCACATTGGTCAATCCAGAGCTCAAACTGCTCACCGTATCCATTAAGTTATGCTTTTGGTTTTTTATAAATCGGCCATACAGAATTTCGACCAAAACCAAACCAATAAAAAATGGAGTAGCATATAACAAGGCCGTTGCATACGATTCCATTGTAAAAGTTTAAAGTTAATTCTTTGCAAGCATGGATTATGCCCTATGAATTTACTCTAAATTTTTAAATAACTGAATATCATTCGCATCGGTTAGGTCTGGAATGTGTTCCGACCTTGGCATACAAAGCATGCTTTGGGATTGCTCTTTTACCAAAACACCAACAGCTTTTGGCAGTTCTTTTTCATTTCTGGCAGGGTCCATGGGACAATTTTCCAAGTAGGGATAAATTTCCTCGCCGTAAAAACTAAATATGTTCATACTTACCCTTAAATCGCCGTGAGCATCCTTATAATTTGGAATCTCATCCATTTCCGGCTTTTCCACAATTTGCTGAAGATACCCTTCCTTGGAAATATCCATTAAAGCAAATTTGGCAATGCGCTCCTCGGTAAAATCAAAACCTGAACTTGCATAACTGATCAATGCATTGGGTGCCTTTCTTTCGGCCCGAAGATCCCTTAAAGCGCCCACCGAATACAAATTATCCCCGTTACAAACCGTAAAGGTAGATTTCTTTAACTCTGGGAATTGGTCCAGACACTGTTGGAGCGCATCTGCTGTTCCCAATGGTTTTTCTCTTCCCTCGGGAACATATTGCTTTGCAATTAAGACATTTAATTGCTGGGGCAACCCTCCTGATTCCATCAAACTTTGGAAGGCTCCATTTTCTGGGCTGGTGATCAAATACAGGTTTTCATAGCCCGCCTCAACAGCATTTTTTGTCAAATAGTACAGGAATGGCCTTCCATTTTCTCCAACAGGAATCAAACTTTTATGGGGAATATTGTCCATCAATCCTTTATGCGATGAAGACGTTTTTAAACTCCTTTTCATCCGGGAAGAAGCACCTCCCACCATAATTACCAAACTCTTGTTTTCCATAACCTACATTGTGATATCCACTTCATAAACCGCTTTTGCCCCCGCATTTAGGAAAGCTTGTTTCACCTCATCCCTATTATCACTGGTCACCATGGCCACCATGCATCCACCTCCACCGGAACCTATGGTTTTGGCTCCTAAAGCTCCAGCTTTTAATGCGGCAGCCATCATTTGCTCCATTTCCTCCGGCGTATTCTTAATTTGATTTTGAAGTATGGTTTGGTGTTGGTTCATTAAATCACCCAATACTTGGAGATTCGGCGAATCTTTTAAAAGCTCTTCTTTTGCAGCTAAGGTGATGTGATAATTATAAATTGCGGCATACCAATATCCCTTCAAATCTTCAGGAACCAAATCTACATATTCTTCATAATCGGCCAACTTGGCATTTTCCAATTTGAAATCGGGATGAAATACTTGAACGGCCTCCACGGCATTTTGGGCATATACCCTAGCATTTTTTAAGACCTCCAGAGTCTTCTTGGCCAAACCTGATTCCGCCACCAACAAGGTACCCAAGTTGGCACTTAACCGTGTGCTTTCTCCAGATTTGGTATCGATGTAAATTAATCCGCGTTGGGCAATGGTGTATTGATCCATTAAACCTCCTGGTTGGTCAAAAAACAACACTTCTGCTTCGTAGGCCCATCGTCCAATTTGATAATCGTTGACCAAAACCGGTTCTTCCTGGCTTTCAATTAAAAACCGTAACCACGCCACTGTTAAGGCCGAAGAGCTAGACAAGCCTGCATTTACTGGAATATTTCCAGAAATTTCGATGGAATACCCTTGATAAAATTGGAAACCATTCTGTTTTAAAACAGCCATGCAAGACCTGAAATAATCATCTTTTTCCACCTCTTCCAAGTCATCATGAATCGAAATGGTGACCACTTCTTCCAAGTCCTTTAAATGAAGAACAAAAGCATCTTCTTCAATTGGTTTGGCAATTAGGTTGATGTATCTATCTATGGCACCCGCAATCACAGGCAGTCCTAAATAATCTTGATGATCGCCGTAAAAACAGATACGAGCGGGAACTTTAATTTGAATCATGCTACGAAATTATGTCCAGAGGAGAAGTTTCTTTATAATTGCCTCTGGTAAAATCAGGAAATGGCTGTGGCGCTCCACCACTGGCCACCGAGCGCTCACTCAAAGGGGCAACGGCACTCCACCAGCAACCTTCATATACATTTTGGTCTAGTGGAAGTCCTTTTTGCAGACATTCTACAATACGATATACCATGATACCATCCATTCCTCCATGTCCACTGCCTTTGGCAGCTTCATTCAAACGTTTGTACAAGGGATGATCGTATTTCTCGTAAAGTCTTTCAAGTTGCTCACCTTGCACCCATGAGTGGTGGTCTTTTGTAATTCCCTCAACACCACCTTCCAAAGCTACACGGGTCGGGAATCCTGCCATAGTACCTTTTGTACCCTGTATCAGATTATGTCTTGAGTAGGGTCTTGGACTGGTTTCGTCCCATTGCACCATAATGGTTTTTCCCATGGTGGTTTTTATGATGGAGGTATTTAAATCTCCTCCTTTAAAATCCAATTGGTTCCATTTATGGCCCTCTGGATAATTTTTTTCGGCATAAAGTTCACGCCCTCGCGATGGTGTTGAAAATGAAACCAAGCTTCCGAAAGTGTCCTCACCCCTACCTAAATTCATATATTGGGCCACTGGACCCAAACCATGTGTTGGATAAAGGTTTCCATTTCGATGGGCATAGTGGTGGGTTCTCCAAGAGCCCGTTCCGCGTTCCTGTTCTTCCATTTGCCATCGCAATTCGTGGATGTAGGCCGCTTCACCGTGTAAAATTTCTCCAATCACACCTTGTCTGCACATATTTAAGAACATAAGCTCATCACGACTGTAATTCACGTTTTCCAACATCATACAGTGTTTTTGGGTACGCTCACTGGCATCTACAATATCCCACATATCTTGAATGGTGGTTGCTATGGGCACCTCTACAAAGGCATGGGCGCCACTTTCCATTGCGCCGATGGCCATTGGTGCGTGATTGACCCAATTGGTCGCGATAAAAACGACATCTGGGCGAACTTCTTTCAGCATGGTTCGCCATTGGTTTTCACCCCCCCAATATTCGGCTATATTCTTGTGCTTATTTTTTCCACCCGCTTCTTTTACCCATTGTACTTTTTCTTTCACCAAATCTTCATACAAATCACAAATGGCCACTACTTCGGTTCCTTCTAAAGCAGCAAAAAACTTGGCATGGGTACCTCCCCGAGCTCCTACACCTATAAAAGCAGCTCGAACTTTCTCCAATTTAGGAGCTTTAAATCCTCCCATATAACTGGATGAAATCGGTCTATCCCGGGCGGCACTCAAATAATTTGGAGCAAGCGATACGGCAGCCGCACCCAAGGAAGTCTTCTTAATGAAGTTCCGTCTGTCAAGGTTTTTCATATGTGTTTGTTTCGTTATTTGGTTTCAAAATACAAAAAGTTGGGGCCTACTTCAAACTGGCCAAACTTTTTTCCAAGGTTTCAATTTTGGCTTCGGCATCTGCAGCTTTTTTACGTTCTATGGCCACAACCTGTTCTGGAGCATTGTTCACAAAGCGCTCATTACTCAATTTTTTCTGCACCGACTTTAAAAACCCTTTGGTATAGTTGAGCTCTTCGGTAATTTTGGCAATTTCTGCTTCTACATCAATGGCTCCACTTATTGGAATAAAGTACTCATTACTTTTTACCCTAAAAGTCAGTGCTCCATCCAAACTGGCATCCACGGATTCCAATTTGGAAAGATTCCCTAATTTTTGAATGATGGCATCCATTTGGGAATTCACATCTTCGGAATTCATCATAAAAAGCTCCAAACTATCCTTTTGTGGAATATTCTTTTCTTTTCTGATGGTTCTGATTCCTGATATCACTTCAGCAGCAAAATCAAAGTTGGCAATCAATTCAGCATCCACTTTTTCTTCTTTCGGCCATTGAGCAACAATCAGAGCTTCTTCGGGAGTTCTTTCAGCAATATGCTGCCAAACCTCTTCGGTTAAAAAGGGCATGAAAGGGTGCAACAATTTTAAGTTTTCTTCAAAAAGTCGCAACACCTCATCATAAGTGGTTTTATCAATTGGTTTTTGATATTCAGGTTTTACAATCTCCAACAACCAAGAACAGAAATCGTCCCATACCAATTTGTAAATAGCCATTAAGGCATCAGAGATTCTGTATTTTGAAAAATGGTCTTCAATCTCCACCAAAGTTTGGTTGAACTTGGCTTTGTACCATTCAATTCCAACCTTGGCTGCTTCAGGTTGAGGCAATTCGGCAACCTCCCAACCTTTCACCAATCGGAATGCATTCCAAATTTTGTTGGCAAAGTTGGAGCCTTGCTGACAAAGGGCTTCATCAAACAACAAATCGTTTCCTGCAGCGGAACTCAACAATAAGCCCACACGAACACCATCGGCACCAAAGTCTTCAATCAATTTTAAGGCATCTGGAGAGTTCCCCAACGATTTGGACATTTTTCTGCGTTGTTTATCGCGAACCAAACCGGTGAGGTATACATTTTCGAAAGGTCTTTTTCCACGGTATTCGTACCCAGCAATAATCATTCGGGCCACCCAGAAAAACAAAATATCGGGGCCTGTTACCAAATCGCTGGTTGGGTAGTAGTAGTTCACCTCATCATTCTCGGGTTCTAAAATACCCCCAAACACACTGATCGGCCATAACCAAGAGGAGAACCATGTGTCCAAAACATCTGCATCTTGACGCAGGTCAGATTCTTGGATCTTTGGATTCTTGGATTGTGCCAATTTTAGCGCTTCTTCTGGAGTTTCAGCTACCACGAAATCTTCTTTGCCATCACCATAATAATAGGCGGGTATCTGCTGCCCCCACCACAATTGACGAGAAATGTTCCAATCACGAATGTTTTCCATCCAATGGCGATAGGTGTTATCAAACTTGGATGGGTACAGTTTCACATCCTTAGTTTTTAAAACGCCATCCAAAGCAGGTTTGGACAAATTCTCCATTTTCAGGAACCACTGGTCCGATAATCTAGGTTCGATCACAGCTTTGGTTCTTTCGGAAGTTCCCACCTTATTGGTGTGCTGTTCGGTTTTTACCAAAAAGCCCTTTTCTTCCAATTCTTTGGCGATTTCTTTTCGAACTACAAAGCGATCTTTGCCCTCGTAGTGCATGCCAAAGGAATTTAAGGAAGCATCTTCATTAAAAATATCGATTACCTCAAGGTTGTGTTTTTCCCCTAGGTTTTTATCGTTTTCATCGTGGGCAGGAGTTACTTTTAAGCACCCTGTACCAAATTCCACATCCACATATTCATCTTCAATAATCGGAATAACGCGTCCGCAAATGGGAACAATGGCCTTTTTGCCTCGTAAATGGTGGTAACGCTCATCATTGGGGTTGATACAAATGGCGGTATCGCCCAAAATAGTTTCTGGACGCGTCGTGGCAATGGTTACTTTTTCATCGGAACCTTCTATGGCGTAAGACAAATAATAAAGATTCCCTTGTCTTTCCTCATAAATTACCTCTTCGTCGGACAAAGTGGTCTTGGCTTCAGGATCCCAGTTTACCATACGAAAACCACGGTAAATCAATCCTTTATTATATAAATCAACAAAAACCTTGATCACCGAGGCAGACATATCGTCGTCCATGGTGAATTTAGTGCGTTCCCAATCACAGGAACACCCCAATTTTTTTAATTGTTGAAGGATAACCCCCCCATATTCGTTGGTCCAGTCCCATGCATGCTTCAAGAAATCTTCGCGGGACAAATCGGCTTTGTTGATTCCCTGCTCCTTCAATCGGGCAACAACTTTGGCTTCGGTAGCAATGGAAGCATGGTCCATTCCGGGCACCCAACAGGCATTTTTACCCAAGAGTCGCGCTCTTCTTATCAAAACATCTTGAATGGTGTTATTGAGCATATGGCCCATATGCAGCACCCCTGTTACGTTTGGCGGCGGAATAACAATGGTATAGGGCTCGCGCTCATCTGGTTTGGAACTGAAATAATCATGTTTGGTCCAATAAGAATACCAGTGTTCTTCTACCCTTTTGGGCTCATATTTAGATGGAATCTCCATTTTTCGGTACAGTTTTTGTTTAAAAGGATATTGGATTGATTTTTTTTGAAGGGAAGCCTTTGTTCATTTTTATGCTATTCTTCGAATAGAATCCAATCCAGAAATACGAAACAAAAATAAGTAACGTTATTCTATAACAAAAGAATTTTGGATGCAGGTGTTAAAACATCTAATTTTGAAGTTCACCCAAAAACCAAAAATGATGAAAAAAACTGTACTCATGCTGTTTATTGGGCTTCTATCCGTAGGAGCTTTTGCCCAGGCTACAGCTAAAATTGAATTTAAGAGTGAGACCATTGATTATGGTGAAATTGAAAGAGGTAGCGATGGTGTACGTGTATTTGAATTCACCAATACAGGCGATGCACCGTTAATAATCACAGGAGTTAGATCAAGTTGTGGATGTACTATTCCAAAAAAACCTGAAGAGCCTATTTTACCTGGAAAAACTGGTGTAATTGAAGTAAAATATGATACCAATAGGGTTGGCCCAATTAGAAAAGCCATTACGGTGACCTCTAATGCGGACACACCTACCACAATTCTTAAGATCAAAGGAACGGTTAAAAGTCCCGGAGCCAAATAAAGAAAAGAAAGTAATACATAGGAAAGCCCTCGATAGTATCGGGGGCTTTTTGTTTAATCGTCGTCAAAGACTTTTTTCAGGACGAAGGTGAACAATAGGTCCCGATTGTACCTTTCAATCAAAACCTTAATTCGTTTACCTTCACGCTCATTGAGCATTTTTAAAACCTCTTGAAGTTTGTAACGATGGATTCGTTTTCCGTTCACTGCCAAAATTACATCACCTTCACGCAATCCTGCTTCTGCTGCGGGACTTCCCGCCCTTATACCGGAAACTACAATTTCGGGCACCAAACTTAATCGGGTCTTGTTTTCCAATAAAATCTGCACATTACCAAAAGTATCGCTGCCATCATCGGAAACCACACCGTTGGCATCTGCAATACTTTCGGCTATATATCGAAGGCCATTATGCTGCAGTTCAATTCCTGCCAAATTATATTGGAATGGTTCTTTAAAGTTTCCGTTCTTTTTGAGCGTGACCAATCCACGGGAATAATCAAAAATCATATTGAAACGTTTTAAGACCTCTCCACCTACACTCCCGTTTCTATCACCTAAATTATCCATCCCATGAAACGATTCACGGTATGGAAAAGCTACCTTGGCTTCCTTCAACTCAAAATCACCGATTTTTACACCGTCGATCTTGCTGCGCTTGCCAAAAATATCTCCACTTAAACCTCTACCCAGGTGATCTTCATAGTTCTTTTCCGGTATTTCCAGCCCTTTTTCTGGAGCGTGGAACAACCATAGGGCATCGCTACTGCCCGTATCGACCAATAATTTAACAGGGATATTGGCAGTGTCGCGCATTAAAACCGTTCCTCTCACATAGGCCTTCCTTTCATCCACTACCAAGGGAATGGTCTGGGTATTTCGCTTTTTCTTGTATTTATAAAGTTTAGGATTGTGAAGTTTCAACGTTTTGGAAGCATAATTCACCTCTACGATAAAATCTCGAAACAGATCGTACCCCATAATACCGTGCACTGGAATTCCCAACGAGGTAGAAAAATTGATATCCCTATCCAAGACCACATAAAGGTCTTGCGCAAGATTTTTGGCCTTCCCCAAACTAAAGGAGTTGATTCGGGAGCTCAGTGCCTTCATCGGTTCACCTTCTCCAAGTCCACGAATAGTAACTTCGGAAACATTGTTGATGGCCACAGAATCGGATTCGGATAAATTAAAGAGAATAGGTTTACTTACCCCAGAGTCCAAAATAAAGGTAAGCTCAGTGCCATTGATCTCAACCGGAATGATGATAAGGTTGTTGATGAGTTCAAACTTCACTTTTTGAAATTTCTGACCCTTGGGCAAATGATATCCCTGTCCCAACATAAGGAGGGGAATCATTGACAAAACCGTAAAAATTAACAATCTTTTTCTCAACTTGCTCAATTTCAATCATCCGTTCTTATTAAATATATAAAATAAAGCAGTTCACCTCTTTTAATTTAACATTTCCATAACCGCATAATTATTCCTAAAAGTTGTTGTTTTCACCAGCAGGTTTTATCATTTTTGCCAAAAATTTCATCATGCCAAGTATCTCAAACAAAGGGCAACAGATGCCAGCATCTCCCATTCGTAAATTGGTGCCTTACGCCGAAGCCGCCAAAAAGAGGGGGATTAACGTTATTCACCTCAACATCGGTCAGCCCGACATAAAGACACCGAAAGTAGCATTGGACGCGGTTAGAAACCACAATATCGAGGTGCTATCATACAGCATGACAGAGGGTTCCGAGGTGTACCGTCAAAAAATAGCGGATTACTACGCCAAAAAGGATATTCATGTTTCAGCTCAAGAAATCATTGTAACCACTGGAGGTTCAGAAGCGTTGTCTTTTGCCATGGGTACGATAATGGATGCCGGTGATGAAATTATTATCCCAGAGCCCTTTTACGCCAACTATAATGGATTTGCCACGGCCATGGGAGTAAATGTGGTGCCGATTGCCTCTAGCATCGACCAAAACTTTGCATTGCCTCCCATTTCTGATTTTGAGACGTTGATTACACCAAAGACCAAGGCTATTTTAATTTGCAACCCTGGCAATCCAACTGGTTACTTATATAGTAAGGAAGAAATTGAACAATTGGCCGCTTTGGTAAAAAAGCACAATTTGTTTTTGATAGCAGACGAAGTGTATCGTGAATTCACTTATGACGGCCGCGAACATTTTTCCATTTTACAGCTGGAAGGGTTGGATGATTATGCCATTGTAGTTGATTCTGTCTCTAAAAGATACAGCATGTGCGGGGCCAGAATCGGATGCTTGGTCTCCAAAAACAAGGAGGTCATTCAAACGGCATTAAAATTTGCCCAAGCCCGTTTGTCCCCTCCTACTTTTGCACAAATTGCAAGCGAGGCTGCATTGGAAACACCACAAGACTATTTTGATGATGTGATTCATGAATACGTGGCTCGAAGAAACACTTTGGTATCTGAATTAAAAAAATTGGACGGTGTAAAAGTCGCCATTCCCCAAGGGGCGTTTTATTGCGTGGTGGAATTACCCATTGCAGATGCGGATGATTTTGCACAATGGCTTCTCGAAAACTTTGAGGTTGATGGCAGTACCGTAATGGTGGCGCCGGCCGCTGGTTTCTACGCTACCCCGGGATTGGGAAAAAATCAGATAAGAATTGCCTATGTGCTCGAAAAAGAGCAACTTGTAAAGGCGGTTCAAATATTGGGCGAGGCCTTAACACAGTATAACGCTTAGTGAACATTCAGGAGAACATATCCTTAAAAGAGCACAATACCTTTGGTATTGATGCAAAAGCCCGATTTTTTGTCGAGATTACAGGCTTGGCACAACTTCAAAAGGTGCTGGAGCTAAAAGCCTATCCTGAAAAGTTTATTTTAAGCGGAGGGAGCAATATTTTGCTCACCAAAGATATCGACGCCCTTGTGATGCATATTAAATTAAAAGGCATCACTATTGTTGAAGAGGATGAAGATTGGGTTGAAATCAAAGTGATGGCCGGTGAAAACTGGCATCAATTAGTGCTCTGGACATTGGAACACGATTTTGGCGGACTTGAAAACCTTTCCCTGATCCCCGGAAATGTAGGAACAGCCCCAATTCAAAATATTGGCGCATACGGAGTGGAGCTGAAAGATGTTTTTGTGAGCTGTGCCGCTATGGACATGAAAACCGGCGAATTGGTCGGATTTGACAAGGAAGCCTGTCAATTTGGATACCGTGATTCCATTTTTAAGAACAGTGCCAAGGGCAAATACATTATTACCTCGGTCAACCTCCGCCTTACCAAGAAAAACCATGTGCTGCAAACAGGATATGGCGCCATTGAAGCGCAATTGAAAGAGAAGAACATTATTTATCCCACTATTCAAGATATATCCGATGCCGTGATTGCCATTCGGCAAAGCAAATTGCCCGACCCAAAAAAAATCGGGAATAGCGGTAGTTTCTTTAAGAATCCAGTGGTATCCAAAAAGAAATTCGACAAGTTCAAAAAAGCAAACCCCGACGCCCCCTTTTACGAGGTGGATGAAAATGAATTCAAAATACCTGCAGGTTGGCTTATTGAACAATGTGGTTTTAAGGGAAAAAGATTTGCGGATGCTGGGGTTCATGAAAAGCAGGCCCTAGTTTTGGTAAACCACGGAAAGGCAACGGGAAAGGAAATTTTATATCTCGCCAAGAACATTCAAGAAGAAGTAAAGAAAAAGTTTGGGATTAAAATTCAGCCCGAAGTGAACCTTATAAAATAAGATAACCCCCACGTTAAAGTCAACTATGGGGGTTATACCAAACCAAACTAACCAAATTTATGTATGCTTTTGGGTTTCCTCGACCCTTTTTTCTTTTTCATAGAGCTCGACTCGAAATGCTTTTTCTGCCGTAGCTTTGTCTTATATACGATATAAATCCTATTTTAGATTTTGGCCCCATGAAAATTTTACCAAAAAAACATAGATGAGCACTTTAATTGAAAGACATATTGTGTCGCTTCTTGCAGAACGGGATGATAAGGCCATTTCCTTACTCTATGAAAACTACGGAGATACACTTTTTGGTGTAGCCTATAAAGTAGTAAAAGATGAAGATTTGGCGCAAGATGTTTTACAGGAAAGTTTCATTAAAATTTGGAAAAAAGCCGATACTTATGATGCTTCCAAGGCCAAACTTTTTACTTGGTTGTTCCGAATTACGCGAAATACGGCCATCGATAAGTTAAGAAGTGTTAACAATAAAGCAGATAAAGAAATCCAAATCGACGTTTCAGACGTATATAATCTTGGAGTGAAGGGGTTAAACCCAGAACATCTCGACATCCAAGAAAATCTGGATAAAATAGAAGAAAAGTATAGAATTGTTCTAGAAGCCTTATTTTTTGAAGGAATGACGCAGCAAGAGGCAAGTGAGGAACTGGACATTCCCTTGGGAACTATAAAGTCTAGGTTAAAAATTGGACTCCGGGAACTTGGAAAGATTTATGGTACGACCATGACCTTGCTCCTTTTATTAAACATACTGCCATGAAAGAAAAAGTTAAAATATTTTTAGAGTCGGATATCCTTGAAAAGTATCTCGTTGGAGATACCACCAAGGAAGAGTCCCAACAAGCCGAAAGATACATCGCCATGTATCCCGAGGTGAGAGAGACCTACGATGAGCTTCAAAAGAATTTGGAGACCTTCGCCAATATGTACGCCCGAAAAACCCCTGAAGGCCTCAAGGAAATAATTATGGCCAGTGCCAAGAAGGAGAACATGGTGAGTCGAAGAGTACTTCGCTATGCCATTGCCGCCAGTGTAGCCATCATGATCTTTGCCGGCTCCTCCCTTTTCTTTTGGAACCAGAACCAAAACCTTCAGCAAGAAAACACTTTGGTCAACAACAAAATCAAGTATTTGGAAAACAACATGAAAGATCAATTGGCCGATATGCGAAACCAATTCATCGTGTTGAACAACCCAGATACCAAAAAATTGAAAGTTAATGGTAAGCGTGAGGCCAAAGAACTAAAAGCTGTAGCATATATTAATCCGGTTAAAAAACTATCCTACATCAATGTGAGCAATGTTCCTGAACTTCCGGAGAACAAATGCTTCCAAATGTGGGCCGAGGTAAATGGTGAATTGGTGAATTTGGGCGTTATCAAACAATTTGATGAAAAGGACAAATTACTTGCTCTCCCGTATTCCGACAAAGCCGTAAGCTACATTACCATTGAGCCTGAAGGTGGTAACACCTCCCCTTCCGTAGATAATATTGTGGCCAATATCACCTATTAAGCAACAGCAAAGAAACCTTAAAGTTGCATAAGCTTTCGCTCGGTATTTTGTACCTTTGCATAAAAGTTGGATTATGAAGTTAGTACTATTGACCATAGGCCTTTTATTGCTCGCATTTGCAGGCATTGCCATAAAAATATGGGGCAAAAAAAATGGTGAGTTCGCCGGTACCTGCGCTAGCCAAAGCCCATTTTTAAACAAAGAAGGAGAAGCCTGTGGGTTCTGCGGGAAACTGCCAAGCGAGCAAGATTGTAAAAAAGACACAGTTACCCAGTAATTAATCTTTATATTTAGGATAAAACCCATTTTTGGAGAAAACCGAAGATTCCATTAAAGAGATTATTCAAAAGGCAAAAAAGGGAAATCAAATTGCCTTTAGCACGCTTTTGGATACTTTTTGGAACGACGTTTATGGTTTTCAAATGCTCCGAACCAAGAATGAAAACGACGCCGAGGACATTACTATCCGAACATTTTCAAGGGCCTTCGACCGAATTGAAACTTACGATGAAGCCTATGAATTTAAGACTTGGCTCATCACTATTTCCAAAAATTTACATGTGGATTTGCTCCGAAAACGCAAAAAAAGCTTTTTGGACGAGATGGAAGCTCGAGGCGATGAAGTAAAGCGGGTTTTGGATGAAACTCCTTCCGTGGAAGATCAATTGATCATTGAACAAAACCTTGCCAATTTGTTGCAAGACATCAAAAAATTAAAACCCCATTACCAAAAGGTGATCAACCTACGCTATTTTAACGAAATGAGCTATGCCGACATCGCCAAGGAGCTCAACGAACCTGTGAATAACGTCAAGGTAAAATTGCTCCGTGCCAAAAAATTGTTGGCCGAAATCATCAAGAAAAAGTGATAGCCCTTCGGGTATCAACTTTCGTCCCCAGTTTAGTATCTTTGTAAATCCAAATTTGTTTGTATGAGCACAAGTGTGGCAGAAAATGTTCTCCCCCCAAAAGGAAAACCAAAATGGTTACGTGTAAAACTTCCAACAGGCAAAAAATACACCCAGCTAAGGGGGCTTGTAGATAAGTACGACCTGCACACCATTTGCACTTCTGGTAGTTGCCCTAATATGGGCGAATGCTGGGGCGAAGGAACAGCTACTTTTATGATTTTGGGAAATATATGTACACGTTCCTGTGGATTTTGTGGTGTAAAAACCGGAAGACCCGAAAGTGTGGATTGGGCAGAACCCGAAAAAGTGGCGCGCTCCATCAAAATCATGAAAATTAAACATGCCGTACTTACTTCAGTAGATAGGGATGACTTAAAGGATATGGGTTCCATCATCTGGGCAGAAACTGTTAAAGCGGTCCGAAGAATGAACCCTGAGACCACCATGGAAACATTGATTCCCGATTTTCAAGGAATTTCCACTCATTTGGATAGACTTATTGAGGTGGCCCCTGAAGTGATATCACACAACATGGAAACCGTAAAAAGATTGACCCGTGAAGTGCGAATTCAAGCCAAATACGAAAGAAGCTTGGAAGTGTTGGATTATTTAAAGAAGAATGGAGCCAACAGAACCAAATCTGGAATTATGCTTGGTTTAGGGGAAGAAGAACATGAGGTCATCGAAACCATGGAAGACCTTCGAAGAGCAAATGTGGACGTGGTTACGATCGGTCAATATTTGCAACCCTCCAAAAAACATTTACCGGTAAAACAGTTTATCCTTCCTGAACAATTTAAAAAGTACGAGGAAATAGGTTTGGAAATGGGTTTTAGGCATGTGGAAAGTGGCGCATTAGTACGTTCATCATACAAAGCACACAAGCACATTCAGTAACCCAACCAGCCAACACCTCCCCATCCAATGAAAAAAATTACCATAGGAATAAATGGCTTTGGGCGTATCGGGAGAACTCTTTTTAGGCTCTTGTTGAACCATCCTAATATTTCGGTGGCAGCCATTAACGATTTGGCGGATGCCAAAACATTGGCCCACCTTCTTAAGTATGATAGCATTCATGGTGGCTTACATGCAACCATATCCTCAGAAGAAAACCATATAGTTGTTGAGGGCATCAAGATTCCCATAATAAACCAGAATCATCCTAAAGATATAGATTGGGCGGCCCACCAAGTGGATATTGTGGTAGAAGCTACCGGGAAATTTAAAAAAGAAGCACAACTTCAGTATCATTTGAGCAATGGCGCCAAAAAAGTAATTCTTTCCGTTCCCCCAGAAGAGGAAAGCATTAAAATGGTGGTTTTGGGGGTAAATGAAGGTATTATCGAGGCCGAGGACGAGATCATTTCCAATGCTTCGTGTACCACGAACAATGCCGCTCCCATGATCAAGGTAATCCAGGAGCTTTGTGGAATTGAGCAAGCTTACATCACCACGATACATTCCTATACCTCTGATCAGAATTTGCACGATGCCCCTCACCGTGACCTAAGAAGGTCAAGGGCCGCTGGACAATCCATAATCCCAACGACAACAGGAGCCGCCAAAGCACTGACCAGTATTTTTCCTGACCTTTCGGATGTTATTGGCGGATGTGGAATTCGAGTTCCAGTACCCAACGGTTCGTTAACGGATATTACCTTTAACGTCATCAAAGAAACATCCATTGAAGAAATAAATAGTACCTTTAAAAAACATTCAGAAAGCGATTTATACGGTATTTTGCATTATACCGAGGACCCTATTGTTTCTATCGATATAAACAATAGTTATCATTCTTGTACGTTTGATTCTTTGATGACCTCGGTAATTGGAAAAATGGTGAAAATTATCGGTTGGTACGATAATGAAACTGGATATTGTTCCAGGATAGTCGATTTAATAGAATTGCTTATAAAGAAAAATTACGTTTGATCTTAGGTTTTTCATTAAACATATACCTCAGGAAATTTTTATTCCTCTTGTGCATTCTTTTGTGCACTCAATCAATTATTGCCCAAAGCGACGAAACCTCTACAGCCGAGGTCAAAGCCATTTTAGACAGTTTTGCTAAATACAGACATCAAAACAAAATAGACAAGGCAATAGAGACATTGGATGAGGCCGCTAACATTGCCGAAAAAAATGAAGACTCAAAATTACTGGTCGATACCTATCATCAATATGCACGATTATTTATAGAGGAAGAGGATATAGATGGTGCTTTTGGTTATTTCGCTAGAACTGGAGTATATCTTAAAGATATGTCCTATCCTTTTGCCGAAGCATTTCATTTGTATTTGGATGCTGCGTTCCGTTTCCACGAGGGCAATAATTTTCAAGCATTAAAATCGCTTCAAGACGCAAGAAAAATAAGCAACAATAGAAATTTGGGCAATAATATCCTTTTGTTGGAAGCTTATATTTATACCAACATCACCAATTACGACGATGCCATTAAAAACCTGCATGCCCTAATTGTGAATGCAGATGACAAAGAAAGAGCCTACCTGGCTACCAAGGCAAATCTTCAGCTTACCCGTATTAGCATTACGTTGAATGATTATGAAGAAGGAATAATTCATTCAAAAGCAGCACTGGAATTGGCCCAAAAACACGGTTTCACCAAAGAAATAAAAATAGCATACGAGCAGCTTTCCGAAATTTATGCCGCAAAGGAAAATTACCAGGAATCTTTATTCTACACACAAAAGCTCGGTGCAATTCGAGATTCCGTTTACAATATTGAAAAAATAGCATTGGAGTCCGAAACTGCCAATACAATTCAGTTGGAACACCTCCAAACTGAAATGAATAAGCTCCAGGCACAAAATGAAGAATTGAGCGAATCGAAAAACCGCTCGGAAATTACCGCAATACTAACTTCCGCCTTCTTGACCATTATCTCGCTTTTGGCCGTTTCCTTGTTCCGCAACAACCAAATAAAGCTCAAGACCAACGATTTATTATATACCAAGAACAAAGAATTGGAGTTGGCTAGGGATGCTGCGGTAAGTGCCATGGAAGCCAAAACCAACTTTTTGTCCACGGTAACCCATGAGTTGCGAACGCCACTCTATGCCGTAACAGGGCTAACACATTTACTGCTGGAGGAAAACCCTTCCGACCATCAAAAAGAACATTTAAAATCGCTGAAATTTTCCGGGGAATATCTACTGAACTTCATCAACGATATTCTTCAAATCAATAAAATTGATGCCGAAAAATTGGAGCCCTTGAACATCGAGTTCAAATTACACAAAGTGCTGACCGATGTGGTAGAATCGCTCCAACAAAACGCCCACGAAAATAAGACCAAGTTGATTTTGGATTACGATTCCAAAATTCCATCACAGTTAATGGGCGACCCCATTAAATTGTCACAGATTTTCATGAACCTTGTGGGCAATGCCCTTAAGTTCACCAAAAATGGAAAGGTAGAAGTTATTGCCAAGCTGTTGACCAAAGAGGACAATCAGGTAAAACTATATTTTGAAGTACGGGATAATGGTATCGGGATTTCCGAAGACCAACAACATACCATTTTCGACAGTTTTGAGCAAGGTTCGGTGCAAATCAACCGAGAATATGGCGGTACAGGACTGGGATTGACCATTGTTAAAAGCTTATTGGGCTTGTTCGGCAGCACCATTTTCCTTGAAAGTGAACTGGGCCATGGTAGTTCGTTCTTCTTTGAGTTGGATTTGGAATATGAGAATGCATCAAACGAGACCCTTAATTTTGAACTGGATGCAAGCGAATTCCAATTTAAAGGCTTGCATATACTAATAGTTGAAGACAATAAAATCAACCAGGTGATCACCAAAAAAATGTTGACCAAAAAAGAGATTACCTGCGATATTGCCAACAACGGTAACGAAGCCATTGATTTGGCCAAAGAAAACCACTACGATGCCATTCTAATGGACATCCACATGCCAGGAATCAGCGGAGAGGAAGCTACCCGTCAGATACGAAAGTTCAACCCAGATATTCCAATTATTGCCCTAACTGCCATTTCATTGGATGATAGTTTGGATAGTTTTTATGAAGCTGGCTGTAACGATGTGGTGACCAAACCTTTTAAACCGGAAATATTTTATCAGAAAATCGGAGAGAATATTTTTAGAAGCCGCATGCAGGGTTCCGTTTAAAACAACCTTTGAAGTGACTCCTTCAAAAAAGAGCTGTCAGATTCATTAAACTGATGGGCTACTTCCAAATAAAAAAGCTGCTCCACCCTGCCCGCTAATCGAACAAAGTCTTTTTCGGTGGCAAGTATTTGGTTGAAGCCACTAAATCGCTTTAACTCTTCATCTGTAAAATGATGATGATCCCCAAACTGAAAATGTTCAAATTCCAATCCCAACGATTTTAGGTATTGAACCAAAGGTTCAGGAGAAGCAATTCCCGTAACTAAAGCAAATGATTCCTTCTTTAGACTAGAAAGCGGTATTCGCTGAGTTCCGTCCGAAATAAAATCAGCATACGACAAACAGGCGAAAAGCACTTTTTGATGAGATTCTGGATGCAGATTAAGCGTGATATTTTTCTTCTCTTCTTCAGATATTGAATCCGGACATTTGGTCACCACAATAACATCTGCCCGTTTAGCGGCAATTTTTGCATCTCGTAAATCTCCTGTGGGCAAATACCAATCATTTACATATAATTTGGAATAGGCCGTTAGCAAAATTGTCATGGTAGGCTTCACCCATCGGTGCTGCATGGCATCGTCCAATACAATTATCTCTGGTTTTACCGTCCTCTCCAAATTTTCAATCCCATTTCGTCGGTCACCATCAACAGCCACACGTACTTGAGGAAATTTTTTGTGAATCTGAAAAGGCTCGTCCCCCAAATCCAATACCGTACTACTTTCATCCGCCAATACATAACCTTCGGATTTTCGTTTGTAACCTCGGCTTAGAACAGCCACTTTTTTGTCTATCAGCATACGAAGGATAAACTCGGTCATGGGTGTTTTACCCGTACCCCCCACACTAATATTCCCAACACAAACGGTCGGCGTAGAAAAAGATTTGGATTTAAAAACTCCGGTATCAAACAGAAAATTTCTCAGATACACCACCAAGGCATAGATCAAAGAAATGGGAAAGGCTATTTTGCGAAGCACTTGAAGCATTGAACGAAAATATAATATTTTATCTTTAGCACACCTAACAAAAGTAAAATGACCGTTAACGACATAGCAAAAGTACTGGAAGAATTGGCTCCTTTGGCCCATGCTGAATCATTTGACAACATTGGTCTTTTGGTTGGGAGTCCAACCATGGAAGTAACTGGTACTCTAGTGACTTTGGATACGCTGGAAAATGTGGTGGACGAAGCCATTGAAAAAAATTGCAACTTAATTGTAAGCTTCCACCCCATCATTTTTAAAGGACTAAAAAAATTAACAGGCAGTAATTATGTAGAACGTGTTGTAATCAAGGCCATTGCAAACAATATTGCCATTTACAGCATGCACACGGCATTGGACAATAGCAAAATAGGCGTCAACGCTAAAATTTGTGAAATTTTGGGACTACAAAATCCTCAAATAATGATTCCAAAAGCCGATACCCTTAAAAAGCTGACCACCTATGTCCCTTTGGCTGATGCGGATAAGGTAAAAGAAGCCCTTTTTACTGCCGGGGCAGGAGAAATTGGCAATTACAGTCATTGTAGTTACAGTTTAGAGGGCGTTGGAAGTTTTAAACCAGAAGAGGGTGCCAATCCCAACTTGGGCACAGTGGGGGAAGTACATAATGAAAAGGAAGCCCAAATCAATGTTGTTTTTTCATTTGAAAAGGAAAAACAAATTTTAAAAGCCCTTATAGAAACACACCCCTATGAGGAGGTGGCGTATGAAATTTTTACCATGGAAAACTCCAATAAAAATATTGGAATGGGAATGATGGGCACCCTACCAACCGAAATGGATGAAACTGAATTTTTGCATCGGGTAAAAAATCGCATGAATGCGAGTGTGGTTCGACATTCCAAATTGCTGAACAAAAAGGTAAAAAAGGTAGCTGTTTTGGGCGGAAGTGGCGCCTTTGCCATAGGAGCTGCGAAAAAAGCTGGAGCCGATATTTTTGTGACTTCAGACATTAAATACCACGAATTTTACCAAGCCGAAAACCAATTGGTAATTGCCGATATCGGGCACTTTGAAACTGAGCAGTTTACAAAAGATTTATTGGTTGATTATCTTACGAAAAAAATTCCTAATTTTGCAGTCTCTTTATCGGAGAGTATAACGAATCCCATCAAGTATTTATAACATATATGGCGAACAAGAAAGAAAGCACTGTAGAAGAAAAGTTGAGAGCATTGTACGATCTACAACTAATCGATTCCAGGGTAGATGAAATCCGCAACGTTAGAGGCGAATTGCCTTTGGAAGTACAGGACTTGGAAGATGAAGTTCTTGGTCTTAGGACAAGAATCGACAAATTGAAAACAGATGTTGAAACCGTCAACTTCGAAATTTCTGCCAAGAAAAACCTTATCGACGAATCCAAAGCACTCATTAAAAAATACAGTGAGCAGCAAAAAAATGTAAGGAACAGTCGTGAATTCAACTCTTTGACCAAAGAAGTTGAGTTCCAAGAATTGGAAATCCAGTTGGCCGAAAAGAACATTAAAGAGTTCAAGGCGCAAATCGAGCAGAAAAAAGAAGTTATCTCCCAGACCAAAGAAAAATTGTCTGAGCGCGAAGGACACCTTAAACACAAAAAAGGGGAGTTGGATGCCATCTTGGCCGAGACCGAAAAAGAAGAAAAAGCCCTTTTGAAGAAGTCTGAGGAATACGAAGAACAAATCGAAGAACGATTGATCAAGGCCTACAAAAGAATCCGCAACAATGTGAAGAACGGTTTGGCCGTTGTTCCTGTTGAGCGTGGTGCTTCCGGTGGTTCATTCTTTACCATTCCACCACAGGTTCAGGTAGAGATTGCTTCCCGTAAAAAAATCATCACGGATGAACACAGTGGCCGTATTTTGGTAGACCCATTATTGGCCGAAGAAGAACAAGACAAAATGGAAAAGTTATTTTCTAAGATTTAATTTCCATTTAGCAGATATAAAAAAGCCACCTTTAGGTGGCTTTTTTGTTTGTATACGTTGTCATTTCAATTGAACTAAGAGATTGAGAAATAATAGGGTCACTGAGCGGAGTCGAAGTGCCCATATAGGATAAACAATTTCAATAAAAAGCAAAAGGTCACTTCGACTCCGCTCAGTGACCTTTTAAATTAATTCTTTCGAGATAATTAGTGTAGTTCGTGTTTAAAGTAGATAAGCATGTCAAACTAAAAAGCACAAAAAGAGATTTCTCCCATTCGGTCGAAATGACAAGATTAATGATCATCCAATAATTTAAGAATCATTTCCTCCACTTCTTTGGAATTCCATTTTTCTTCAATGTTGGGCAATCGCATCACCTGCTGCATAATAGCCTCCTGTTGGTCTCCAATAGCCAAGGCCTCGGCATAGGGTTTATCGGAAAATGTGACTCGACTGTACACGGGCACCCATTTATCGGGATGGTTGGCCGCAAAATGCTTTTCAATTTTCTTTTGCAACAAAAATTTTGGGTCCGCCGTTTTACTGCTCATCTCCACAAAATTCCTATAACTCAACTCGGCAATAGCATCCGCATTGGGTTTTCGTTCCCTCTGATATTCATCAAAAATACCATCCCAATCGTCGCCATGTTTTTCCATCAGTTGGTCGAGCACATAAATGTCTTCGAAACCTGCATTCATGCCCTGCCCATAAAAAGGTACAATGGCATGGGCTGAATCGCCCACCAAAGCCACTTTGTTCCAATAGGTCCAAGGATAGCATTTCATGGTGACCATGGCACTCGTAGGGTTATTAAAAAAGTCTTTGGTCAAGTCTTCAATTTCCATGCGGACATTAGGAAAATACTCTTTAAAAAATGCTCTAGCCTCTTCTTCGTTGGTAATACTTTCAAATGAAACTTCTCCTTCAAAAGGCAAGAAAAGCGTACAGGTAAAACTACCATCGATATTGGGCATGGCAATAAGCATAAACTCCCCTCGTGGCCAAATATGAAATGAATTTTTATCCAGTTTGTGCGTGCCGTCTGCGTTGGCCGGAATGGTCAACTCCTTATACCCTACATCGATAAAATTCTGGGAATAATTAAAGCGGCTACGACGTTGCATTTTATGACGAACCCTGGAAAAAGCGCCGTCACATCCAAAAATTATATCGAATTGATATTCTTGCCATTCCCCTTTTTCAGTTTCACCGGTATAAATCTTGGCTTCTGGCAAATCTACATCCCAAACTTTCTCATTGAACTTAAAAACCGTTCCAGCCTCCTCAGCCAAATCAATCATTCGTTTGTTTAGAATTCCACGGGAAATGGACCAAATGGCCTCGCCATCCTTTCCATACTTTTGAAAATAAACAGGAGTATCGTTCACATGCATGGCACGCTTATCCAGCGGAATGGCTATTTCTTTGATTTGATCTTCCAATCCTACCTTGCGCAAAGACCTCCAGCCCCTATTGCTCATAGCCAAATTAATGGAGCGCCCTGAAAACTTAATGGTCCTAATATCGGGTCTTCTATCAAAAACGGTAACGCTGTGGCCTTTTTTACGAAGATAAATTGCTAAAAGTGATCCCACCAATCCCGAACCGATGATGGCTATATTTTTTGAAGTCTGTGCCATAGTTGACCTTAAGGGCCTATTTTAATTGATCGTAAAAATACGGATTTTGCCCGTCTATATGGTTCCCTATTCTTCTTTGAGTTATTTTGTTTAATTATTTAGTATTTTTATTAAACAATATTACAATGACCCATAAAAAGGAAAAATTACCGTCCAAAACATGCTTGGTTTGCCAAAAACCCATGGTTTGGCGCAAAAAATGGGCAAAAAACTGGGACGAAGTAAAATAATGCAGTGAACGCTGTAGAAGAAACAAATAACGCCATGGCGACCCATTTAGTTTGGTTTGGAAATAATTTACGGGTAAAGGACAACCAAGTTTTGCAAGCAGCATGTAACGCTGAAAACGTAATTGCGGTGTACTTTTTTGACCCTAGACACTTTGAAACCAACGCATTCGGCTTTAAAAAAACGGAGCGGTTTAGGGCAAAGTTTCTGATTGAAAGTGTTTTGGCACTTAAGCAAAACTTAGCCAAACTCAACATTTCTTTATTGACCTTCCAAACAAAACCTGAGGACAAAATCCCAGAATTGATTGAGACTTTTAACATTGAAACGGTTTATTTTCAAGAAGAATGGACCACGGAGGAAATGGCGATAATTCATAAGGTGAAAACTCATGCACCCAAAACATGCTCTTTTGTCTCCTTCTTTGATCAATTTTTATTTCATCCAGATGATATTCCTTATGCTTCATTTTCCCATATACCGAATGTATTCACAACGTTTAGAAAAAAGTGTGAGGCGCATGTACAAGTTCGACCTATAGTCCCAATTCCTCCTCCCAAACCTAAACAGAACATGGTAGAAGACCCTACTTTTCTTCCAAGTTTAAAAGATTTGGGGCTGGCAGATTTCAACCCTGACCATCGATCCGCTTTTCCTTTTCATGGTGGCGAACCTGAGGCCGAAAAACGGATTCAGGAGTACTTTTGGGAAACCGAACAACTTGCATATTACAAACGAACCCGAAATGGATTGCTTGGCAAAGATTACAGCTCCAAACTTTCGGCGTGGCTTGCCAATGGTTCGATTTCTGCCCGCACCATTTATTGGGAAGTAAAACAATTTGAAAAAGAGGTCACCAAAAACCAAGACACGTATTGGCTCATTTTTGAATTGATTTGGCGCGATTATTTTAAGTACATCTCCCTTAAATATGGAAACAAAATTTTTTATCTAAGGGGTATTTTGAATCGCAAATACGAGTGGGAAACAAACAATTCCAAAACATTGGATTGGATCAATGGAAATACTCCAGATGACTTTGTGAACGCCAACATGCTCGAACTTAAACAAACAGGTTGGATGAGCAATAGGGGACGACAAAATGTGGCCAGTTATTGGTCGAAACAACTCCACCAAGATTGGAGAGTTGGGGCTTCCTATTTTGAATCCTTGCTCATTGATTATGATGTGCACAGCAATTGGGGCAATTGGATGTACAACAGTGGTGTTGGAAACGACCCTAGAAACAGAACATTCAATACCCAAAGACAGGCCGAAATGTACGATCCAAATAAGAGATTCCAAAAACTTTGGCTACAACCTACGTTATTCCAAGCGTATGAAAATTTTAAGATTGATCTTGGGCGATCAGCTCAATAGCAACCATAGTTGGTTTAAAAATGTGGACGCGGAAGTTATTTATGTAATGGCTGAAATGCGACAAGAAACAGACTATGTTAAACATCATATTCAAAAAGTGGTCGGTTTTTTCTTGGCGATGCGGAACTTTGAAGACTTCCTTAAACAAAAAGGACATATCGTAGAATATTATAAAATTTCAGATGAAAAAAATCCTCAAAACCTACCTGAAATCATTCAACAGCTCATCCAAAAGCATGAAATTGAAAGGTTTGAATTTCAACTACCCGATGAATATCGCTTGGATCAACAACTGAAAGGCATTTCCCAACAATTATCAATTCCAACAGAAGTATTTGACTCGGAACATTTTTACACCTCTCGAGATGAACTGAACCAATTTTTTAAAGGCAAAAAACAGTTATTGATGGAAAGTTTCTATCGCATGATGCGCAAAAAACACAACATCATGATGGTTGGTGATCAACCCGAAGGCGGTCAATGGAATTTTGACCAAAGCAATCGAAAAAAATGGGATGGTGAACCAAAAATTCCTAAGGAATTGAATTTTAAAAAGGATGTTTCAGCACTTATTGCGGAAATCGAAGAGGCCGAAGTCACCACCTTCGGTACTATTGACCCTAAAAATTTCAACTGGCCCACTACTCGGAAAGAAAGTCAAGAATTGCTCACCTTTTTTTGCAAAAATTTATTGCCACATTTCGGCGACTATCAAGATGCATTGCATACCAATGAAAAATTTCTGTTTCATTCCAGATTGTCATTTGCCATGAACAGCAAATTAATTTCTCCCAAAGAAGTTATTGATACCGTACTGAACCATTTCCGTACACAAAAGGATACTATTGACATTTCTCAGGTGGAAGGATTTGTAAGGCAAATTTTGGGGTGGCGTGAGTACATGCGAGGCATTTATTGGAAAGAAATGCCTTCCTACTCCAAATTGAACTGTTTGGAAAACCACAATCCACTCCCTAATTTTTTCTGGGATGGAAACACAAAAATGAACTGTTTAAAAAAGTCCATCGAACAAAGCTTGGACGACGCCTATGCGCACCACATTCAACGATTGATGGTCATCGGTAATTTTGCCCTGCTTGCCCAAGCCCACCCCGATGCAGTGGATGCTTGGTATTTAGGGGTTTATATTGATGCTTTGGAATGGGTAGAAATCACAAACACGAGAGGCATGAGTCAATATGCTGATGGTGGACTTGTTGCGACCAAACCTTATGTGAGCAGTGCCAATTATATAAATAAGATGGGCAACTATTGTAAAAACTGCCATTACAGTCATTCTAAAAAAATTGGGGACAAAGCCTGCCCTTTCAATGCACTGTATTGGAATTTTCTAAAAGAGAAGCGGCCTCATTTTGAAGACAACCCAAGAATGGGCATGATGCTTCGCTTGTTGGACAAAAAAGATCCGCAAGAACTCAATGCCCTTACTGAAAGAGCAAAAGAAATCATTAAAAACCCTGACTCCTTTTAATTTTAACAAATCCTTAAAATCTAGTGACACCCAACTTGTCGTATATAGTATAAATATTCCGCTACGGCGTCTATATATAAAAAGTCCTTCACAATACATTGCGAAGGACTTTTCACTTTTTTATAGGTATTAGGATTATTCCAAGATACCGTCCACAATCCCATATTCCACGGATTCCTCGGCACCCATCCAATAATCACGATCAAAATCTTTCATGACTTTTTCAAAGGATTGACCGCAATTTTCAGCTAAAATTTTGGCGCCCAATTCCTTGGTCTTGATAATTTCCTTAGCCTGAATCTCGATATTGGAAGCTTGCCCCCTTGCACCACCACTAGGCTGGTGAATCATTACACGGGCATGAGGCTGAATAAATCTTCTTCCCTTTTCACCCACGGATAAAAGAATGGAACCCATTGAGGCTGCCAAACCGGAACATACCGTTGAAACCGGACTTTTTATTTGCTTGATAGTATCATAAATCGCAAAGCCAGAGGTTACATAACCCCCAGGGCTATTAATGATCAGTTGAATTTCATCATGGTTCTGAAGATCTAAATAAAGTAATCTATCGATGACATGCTTGGCAGAATCATCATCTACCTGCCCCCATAAAAACACTTTACGTTCTTCCAGTAACTTTTCCTGAATCAATTCCTGAACTTTTCCTTTTTTTGAACTCATTATCGTACTTGTTGTAAGCTTCAAAAATAATCAAATTCCAAGGAAGTTTGGCTACATGTTCATCACATTAGCGCGATTGCGATTTTATCTCTACTTTTTGCGACACTACGTCCTTGATTGGAATCACGAATTTTCCTGTTTCGGTCAAAAGGGTAAGACTGTTGTTTTCAATGGCTTCAATGACTCCTTCATTTTCACCGATCACAATTTTATCGCCTACAGCATAGGTTTTTCGGGTATAAAATGATTTTAAAATATCAGCAACCACTTCTCTACTGCCCAATCCGATCCCCAATGAAAAAGCCAAAAGAAAAGAGCCCAGCACCAAGGTGATATTGTTGGTAATAATCGTGGTGTCCACACCTGCTTGGTTAAGGGCCGTAATGGACATAAAAATGACAATCACATAAAATAAAAGGTTGCTCACCAAATTGGAACCGCCAAACTCAAACGAATCAAACACCCTTTTTACCGTGTTTTTTACAAAGTTGCCAATGTAAAAACCAATCATCAATAGCACCAATGCACTAAAGAAGCGAGGCAGGTAATGCAAGAGGTTACCTATTTCCACCGAAATAATGGTCCAGTTCAAAATATCGGCGGCCACAATCAAAAAGGCCAAAACCAGTAGCCATTTTACAAAGCCCAAAATAATTTTAATTACATCAATGCTAAAATCTCCCTTGCCTGCCATTTCCATGCCGTTGATTTTATCGTTGAGCATATCGACTTTGGCCAATTTTAGGATTTTCCCCAATAAGAATAGCACCAGTTTAATGAATAGCCACCCAACAATGAGCACCACAATGGCCCCAAGTATTTTTGGGAAAACCTTTGCTATTTCCTTACCCATTCCGGAAAGTGAGTCGAGGGTAACCTCTTTCCAATTGTTGATTGTTTCCATAGTTGTTGTTTATTTATAGTGTTCTGTTTGAATTTAATCGTCGCCCATAGTTTTGAAAAGTTTGCGAAGGGCGCTACCAAGATTGGTGGAAAACAAAGAGGCCATATCCATGATCAACTTTGCGGCCGCAATGTCGTTCATCACCTTTTTCTTCATGTGAGGAGGAACTTCCTTTAGCGAGGCTTCCAACTCTTTAAACGGGTTTTTGTGTTGCTTTGCCATCTAATCTAGGGTGTTATAGATTTCCACTAATCTTTCCTTAGCTCGTTTCAAACGCATTTTTGCAGCACTTTCACCGATATCCATCAAGTTGACCAAATCTTTTATGCTGGCTCCATCTTGGTATTTCAGCAATAAAATAGATTTGTCTTCTGCCGATATAAGTTCCAATGATTTTTGTAGCTTGTCCGTTTTCATTTGGTACAAGCTTTGGTCCGGAACTTCCTCGGTCAGTTTGTATTCTGAATCATCAACCTGAACGGATTGGTCGTTCATTTTTCGTTGTTTATTACGGTTGATATAGTTAACGCAGAAATTATAGGTAAAGGAATAGAGCCAAGTGGAGAACTTGGATTTCCCCTTGAAGGTTCTAAGTTTAATAAATAGCTGCAAGAACACATCCTGTGTTAAATCTTCAGCTTCGTCGTCGGATTTTGCAAACCCATAACATTTGTTGTACACCATTTTGGCATAACGATCGTATAATTTACCAAACAACAATGGATCGTTGGAGTCAACAATCTGTTTCACCAATTCCTCATCAGAAAGATGGGCATAAAGATCTTCCGTTTCCAAAAACTTTTTGTCGGGGTTACTTATAAGTATTAGAAACAGATGTTTTAAAAAAGTCACTGAGTTGGGTTATTTTTTATCCGGATTTTTTCCAAATGGGGGGCAAAAGTAACATATTTTCATGGTATATTTGATTAAAAACCAGACATGAAGCCCTTATACCAACCATTACTATTTGCCATTTTATTGTTTACAGCCTGTAAATCCGAACCCAAAAAAACAGAAGAAACCCAAGCCCCGACCCCACAGAAAAGCATTCCTGAACTGATTGCAGAGGCCCACGGGTTTGAAAATTGGAAAAATGTTGAAGAGATTACCTTTACCTTTAATGTAGATAGAGATTCCATGCATTTTGAGCGTAGCTGGAAATGGGCTCCAAAAACCAACGATGTCACTGCCATTTCAGGACCTGACACTTTAGTGTACAACCGAAACAACATGGACAGTATCGCACTAAAAACCAATGGTGGATTTATTAATGACCGATACTGGTTGATGGCCCCATTTAATTTGATGTGGGACTCCAAAAACTACACCTTTGAACATACAACGGGTATAAAGGCACCCATTAGCGGTGACCCCATGCAAAAACTCACCATTGTATATGCCAATGAAGGTGGTTATACCCCTGGAGACGCCTATGATTTTTATTTTAAGGATGATTACATCATTCGTGAATGGGCCTATCGAAAATCCAACCAAGAAGAACCTAATTTGGTATCCACTTGGGAAGATTATGTGGCAATGGAAGGCTTACAAATTGCGAAACAGCACAACCGACCCGAAGGTGGCACCAATTTGTACTTTACTGGGCTTTCGGTAAGCATGGAATAAACTTTGTTAGCCAACTTAATTTATTAGAGCATTCAATTTTGGGTTAACCTAGTAAAAGAAGTTCATCCAAATACGAATGTATTTGGGGTGATGCTCAAGTATTCCTTACCATGACCCGCAAACGAAAAAAATAAATAGCTGGTATGAAAAAAATAATATTCCTTCTTTTATCAGTCTTTTTTGTATCCATCACAAATGCACAGGAAAAAAGAGTTATTTCAACAATTGACTCGTCCAAAACTCCTGAATTAGTCTTAATTCAAGAATTAACCGTTAAAGCATCCATAGATTCTGTTTGGAACGCCTACACCACTAAAAATGGTTGGGAAAATTGGGCTGTCCCACTTGCGGAAGTCAACTTAAAGGTTGGTGGGTTTATAAAAACAAATTACAATGAAAAGGGACAAATTGGAGATAGCACCACTATCACGACCCATATTATAAATTATGTCCCAAAAAGATTGCTGACCCTTCAAGCAGAGATCACTGATAATTTTCCAGAATTCATGAGGGACGATGCCAAAGATTTCTATAATGTCATTTATTTTAATCCTTTGGAAAATGGGTATACAAATATCAAATCCTTCGGAATTGGCTATAAAAACACGCCTAAATACCTGGAATTGATGAATTATTTTATTCCAGCCAATGAAAAGACCTTACTGAAATTGATAACATATCTCGAAAAAAGCTAACTTTTTGAGTAATTAAAAGTCATGAAAAATCTTTTGATTTTTACTGTTCATATCCTTTTAGGAAGTCTTCAAATAGCCTGCAATCAACCTAAGCCTGACAACCTATCAAAAAAAGAAGAAGACCAATTTGTCATCAACTCAAAAATTTTAGGAGAAACCCGAACCTGTCTGATAAGTCTACCCGAAACCTACTTTGAGGTATCCGAAAAAGATGAAAAATATCCCGTAATCATTTTACTGGATGGGAATGTTTTTTTCAAAACTACGGCCGGGGCGGTTCAATTTATGAGCTCGGATAGCAATCGAAATCATTTAATGCCAAAAAGTATAATCGTTGCCGTTGAAAACGTGGACCGTGAACGGGATTTTACGGTGACCAAACTAAAGACCAAACGCCCGAACACCATGGGCGGTGGAAAAAAGTTTTTAGGTTTCATCCAAAAAGAGTTACTGCCCTATCTTGATACAAATTATAGAACAAAAAAGTCCAGAACACTCATTGGACACTCTTTAGGTGGGCTTCTTACTTTAAATGCATACATGGATGAAAACAACATTTTTGATGCTTACTTGGCCATAGACCCCAGTATTTGGTGGGATGAGGAAACAATAAAAAACAAAGTGGACTCCGTTCCGTCTACATCGTTGAATAAAAAATTATTTATCGCCACCGCCAATCAAGGTGAGGCTAATTACGAGCGCAATAAAAAAAGGCATGATACCTTGTATTCACTTTTAAGAGAAAGAATGGAAGGGGGTAATACTGTTTCTATACAGTATTATGAAACCGAAAACCACAGGTCTGTTCCTTTAAAGGCGATATATGATGGTTTAAAATATTTGAATGGTGATACCCAATGAACTGGGGTAACTCATGGTTCTCCACGCTTATTTTCCTCTTCTATTCAAGAAAAAAGTAATCCCAAAAACCAAAAGCGTCAAGCACATCAATAGAACAAAACTATAATTCAGGGAGGCACTTTCTGCAATAAACCCTAGGATAACAGGTCCCAGCAAAAATCCAATATAGCCCGAACCAGCTATAAAGGCAACTCCTTGTGAAGAATCTACTCCCTTGACATTGCCTCCTATTCGGAATAATTCAGGTACGATCACCGAAAAACCAAGTCCATTCAATGCAAATCCCACAATGGAGATTATAGTGTTCTGGGACAGCACCAAAACAAAACCCAGCGCAGCAATAAGGGCACCTAGCCCCACAATTTTAATAGGGCCAATCTTGGCACTAATGCCATCACCTAAAAAACGTCCTAAGGTCATGGTAGTGGAAAATGCTAAAAATCCAGCACCTATCAACATTTCTGGAGCCTTGGTCATTTCTTTGAGGTAAAGGGCACTCCAGTCGACAATTGCGCCTTCACTTCCGTACGAAACAAACCCAATAATCCCCAATAATAGTAACGGTCTGAACAGCTTCAAACTAAACGGCTCTTTTTCAACAGGGGCGGCCACCACATTGATGTAATGCTTCCTAAAATACAGATTGATCACAAACACCAAAACCACGGTAATGCCCATGTGCAATACCGGATTACCAATTACAGGTATCAGCAAACTCCCCAATCCCACTAAAATGCCTCCCAAGCTAAAAAAGCCATGGGCCGCTGACATAAAGTTGATTTTATCTTCTTTTTCAATCTCCGTGACCAAGGTATTGATTGCAATATCAGTGAAACCCGTTCCCGCCCCAAAAAGGTAGAGCCCACCCATCAACATTAAATAATTGGGTGCCATAAGTGGCAGCATGGCGGCAACCGAAACAAACATTACACCAATCCAAGATGCCCTGCCTACTCCAATTTTATTGATGATTTTGGAGGCCATCGGAAAAATGGTAAAAACACCCAACGACAAACAAAAGAGGGCAATACCCAAATCTGCCTTATCAATTCCCAGCCTTTCCTTAACTGTTGGAATATAAATGGCCCAGGTTCCAAACCAAATATTTACACTGGTAAATATCCAAGAGGGTGCAAAATACCTTGGATTGGAGAGAATAAGCAAGAGTGATTTCATTGAAAAATAAGGGTGTGGTTATTTATTGAGGATACCTTGCTTCAAAATTTGACCGAAGTTGTACATATCCTCAAATGAGCAATATAAGGGTGCCGGGGCCAATCGAATTACATTGGGCTCTCTCCAATCTGTAATAACTCCGCTTTTCATTAGGTAATCGAAAAGTGAACGTCCTTCACCATGCAAAAAGACCGAAAGTTGACATCCTCTTGCCTCTGGGGTTATAATTTCAAAGGTGCTGTCCACTTCTTTATCTATTTCGTGAAGTACAAACTCCAAATAGGCCACAATCTTATCTCGCTTTTCAATTATGGCTTGCATGCCCACTTCATTAAAAATCTCCAAAGAGGCCAAATAAGGCGCAATGGACAAAATAGGTGGATTGCTCAACTGCCAAGCATCTGCTGTTTCGGTGGGGTCAAATTCTGGTTTCATTAAAAAGCGAGTCTCTTTTTTGGTACCCCACCAACCTTCAAAACGAGGAATGTCTTCCTTTCCCAAATGTTCTTTATGGATAAAAACCCCCGATGCGTTTCCTGGGCCACTGTTCATATATTTATAACTGCACCAAGCGGCAAAATCGGCTCCCCAGTCGTGAAGTTTTAATTCAACATTACCTACACCATGGGCCAAATCCCATCCCACAAAAGCACCTGTGGCTTTTCCTGCTTTGGTAATGGCTTCCATGTCCAACACTTGACCGTTGTAATAGTTAACGCCTCCCATGAGCACCAAGGCCAATTCATCTCCCACCTCTTCGATTTTTTGAAGAATGTCCTCGGTATGCCAAGCATGCTCACCCTCTCTTTTTTTAACCTCAACAATGGCCTCGGAAGGGTCAAGACCATGAAAACGAACTTGACTTTGCAACATGTACTGATCGGAAGGAAATGCTTTTTCTTCACAGATGATCTTAAAACGTTTTTCGGTTGGGCGATAAAAGGAAACCATCAACAAATGGAGGTTGACCGTCAAGGTATTCATCACCGTAATTTCTTCGGGTTTTGCCCCTACTACCCTACCGAGACCTTCGGCCAATCGCTCATGGTAATCCCACCAAGGTTTTTCCGCATAAAAATGTCCTTCCACAGCCAATTCCCGCCAATCTTTCATCACCTCATCCACGTACTTTTGAGTGCGTTTAGGCTGAAGTCCAAGTGAATTTCCGGTAAAGTAAATCACATCTTTTCCGTTGACTTGCGGAAAATGAAATTCGTTACGGTATTGGGACAGTTTATCTTGGGCATCTAGTTGCTTTGCAAACTCGAGCGTGTGTTGAAAAGTCATACTAATGTATTTTGTTTCAAAAATACGATTTGTAACCCTATTGTGAAGCAAAGAAATTATTCCAATCGCATCTCGACCATATGCTTTTTAAAACCTACTTTTTCATAGGCTTTGATAGCGGGTACATTATCGCAATACACCGTCAACCGGATTTCTTTAAGACCATTTTGTACCGCCCAATCTTTTAAAAAGTCAATGATTTTGGCATTGATGCCCTGACCCCGAAAGCCATTTTCGGTAAACATAAAACCGAGGTAGGCATAATCTTCATGATCCAAATAATGGCGTGCTTTTTTCACTAAGGCAAATCCAGAAGCCACCACTTGGCCATTCACTTCTGCAACTACCACACAAGATTCTTCATCTTGCACCAAGGCTTTTAGGTCGTAATAGTTAATCGGATCTTTTTGTATGGTAGGGTCAAATGGTCGTTCTGCCTTTATCACACCTTGTTCGTATTGCAGTAAGATGGGTAGGTCGTGCACATTGGCACGTCTGACTTGGATTTTGGGAGTTTCCATAAGATTCAGTTGGTTAATGAGCAAGACAATGTAGTTCTTTTCTATATTTTTGCGAAAATTTACGCATGCATTTCCTTTCTACCTTATTGGAAAATTACATAGCCGATAATTCACAAGCGGAACCCTCCCTGCTTACGGAACTCACTCGTGAAACCCACCTAAAGGTGGTACAACCCAGAATGATCACGGGACATTTTCAGGGTCGGGTATTGAGTATGCTGTCCAAGCTGATTTCGCCCAAATATATTTTGGAAATTGGTACCTACACCGGGTATTCGGCGCTTTGTTTGGCCGAAGGGCTTCAAAAAGAAGGAGAACTCCACACCATTGAAGTGAACGAGGAACTGCACCAGTTACAGCGCAAATATTTTGATAAAAGTGATTTTGGGCATCAAATTGTGCAACATACGGGTGATGCCCTGGAAGTGATTCCCACCTTGGATTTCACTTTTGATTTGGTTTTTATCGATGCACAAAAGGTGAATTATGATGCATATTTTGAGGCGGTGATCCAAAAAACAAAACGGGGCAGTGTGATTCTTTCGGATAATGTGTTATGGTCCGGAAAAGTAGTAGAGCCTTTGGAAAAATCGGATAAAGCCACGGCAGCATTGCTTGCCTACAACGAAAAAATAAGCAAAGACCCTCGAGTGGAAACGGTATTGCTTCCTATTAGGGATGGCTTAACCCTAAGCCGGGTGCTATAAATTTTTGGTACAACCAGTAGAACAACAATCCTGATAAAATTCCGACCATTGCCCCCACTATAATGTCAATCGGAAAATGCACTCCTACATAAATTCTGCTCATGGCAAACAAAATGGGCCAGATAAAAAACAACAGGCTCCATTTTACTTTTTCCTTTAGGAAAAGATACACGAGCACGGTAATGGAAAATGAACTGGAGGCATGCCCAGAGAAAAAGCTATAATCCGTTGGGCTTTTTAAAATACGGATTAGTGTATTGATCTCTTCGGTATTGTTGGGGCGCAAACGGGCCACGGAAATCTTGGTCCAATGGGTAATTGCCGTGATAAAGACGACCAATCCCACAACCGTCAAAAATTTATAAAGAGCTTCTTTCTTGGAAAATTTGAAGTAGAATAAAAACAAAAAGAGTACAAAAAGCGGAATCCATGTTGTGATGTTGGTCACTGTGGACCAAAACGTATCGTACTTCTCAATGCCCAAACCATTAAGGTATACAAAAGTATCCCTATCCCATTTGAGCAACTTTTCCAGCATTGGAATTATTATTTATTAAGATCTCGCTTAATGGAGCCGGTCACTTCGTCCATGTTCTTTTTCACATCACTGATCTCCTTTCGGATATCTTTGGTGAAATCGGTATCCACATCAGCACTTTTTTGGATTTCGCGCTTAATATCGTCTGTTGCGTCCTTAAGTTGGCGCATACCTTTACCCAAACCTTTGGCTATTCCCGGAATCTTATCCGCACCAAACACCATCACCACTATAAATAGGATGAAAAAAATCTCCGCTCCGCTAATGAATAGAAAATACATAGAACAAATATAATCAGAACTTGGTAGCAAAATAAAAAAAGCCCCGTGAAATCACGAGGCTCTTTAACACTGTTTTTATTATTATTCTCCTTTGATGTTATCCTTAAACTGATCAAAGTCTGATTTCTCTTCTTTCTTAGGCCAAGAATTGTTTGTGGTGTCGATATCGGCAGTCTCCAATTTAGGATCAACCACGATGCCCACCAATTCTTTTTCTGATGAAATAACTCTTTTCACTTCAGCATCGTTCTTTCTCCAAATTTCTGGTGGATAAGTAACGTTCTCGGTAGTTCCATCGGCATAGGTATACTCTACGATCAAAGGCATTGGAATTCCTCCTGGTTTGTCGAAAGTGATTTCGTAGAAGAATTTTGGTTCTTTAACCTGTGCTCTTTCAGCTTCTGTCATGTTGTCCATCATAAACTCTTTCAAGTTTTGTGAGGTTTCCGATGGAGACTTTCCTTTAAGATCAGCTTCAAAATCCTCGCTGTCCTCTTCGGCCAAGTATACCAATGGTGGTAGGTCGGCTTCAGTAAGGTTTCTATCTGCCATGTATTTTTTCATTTCGGCAGTAGGCTTGTTGGTCACGTAATATTTTTTAACGTCCTTCACGCCTATATCCACATAATCGGTCGTGTAGAACCATCCTCTCCAGTACCAATCCAAATCCACTGCTGATGCATCTTCCATGGTACGGAAGAAATCTTCAGGGGTTGGGTGTTTGAACATCCAACGTTGTGCATAGGTTTTAAAGGCGTGGTCGAACAACTCCTTGCCCATCACTGTTTCTCTCAAAATGTTCAAGGCGGTAGCTGGCTTTGCATAGGCGTTTGGCCCTAGTTGATACACGTTTTCTGGGTTGGACATGATTGGCGAGATATAGCTTTGATCACCGGCCATATAAGGAACGATCTTTGCTGCATCCCCTCTTCTTGAAGGATATTTTTCATTTGGAGCAATCACGGAAGGATTGTTTTCTCCAAAGGCTTGCTCTGCCAAGTATTGCATAAAGGTATCCAAACCTTCATCCATCCATCCCCACTGACGCTCATCTGAGTTCACGATCATTGGGAAGAAGTTGTGTCCTACTTCGTGGATGATCACACTGATCATTCCGTATTTGGTTCTATCGGAGTAGGTACCATCTTCATTAGGACGGCCATAGTTCCAGCAGATCATTGGGTATTCCATACCTTGATTTTTCGCATGCACGGAAATCGCCTTGTGGTATGGGTAGTCAAAAGTGTGCTTTGAATAGGTCTCTAAAGTCTGGGCCACTGCTTTTGTCGACAATTCTTCCCAAAGTGGGTTACCTTCCTTTGGATAAAGGGATACGGCCATAACGTCTTTGGACCCCACTTTAACGGCCTGCATGTCCCAGATAAATTTTCTGGAGGAAGCAAACGCATAGTCACGAACATTGGTCGCTTTGAACTTCCATGTTTTGGTATCGGTAGCGAAACCTTTTTCAGCGGCTTCTGCTTCTTCTTGGGTTACAATGATCACTGGCTTGTCGTACGACTTTTTAGCGGCTTTGTAACGCTTCATCATTTCTTTGGAGAATACCTCATCACGGTTTTGCAATTCTCCAGTAGCATCCAATACGTGGTCTGCCGGTACAGTGATGCTTACATCGTAGTTACCAAAGGTAAGGGCGAACTCCCCGCTACCCCAGAACTGATGGTTTTGCCATCCTTCCACATCGCTATATACGGCCATTCTTGGGAAAAACTGTGCGATCACATAGGCACGGTTGCCATCTTCCGGGAAATACTCGTATCCTGAACGGGCCCTGTTAACGGTGTGATCAGGAATATTGTACCACCATTTTATGGAAAAAGATACTTTATCTCCACTTTTTAATGGCTCTGGAATGTTGAGACGCATCATGGTTTGGTTGATGGTATATGACAATGGCTTGCCACTGGCATCGGTAACCGATTCAATGTTAAATCCTCCATCGAAAGGCTCACTGATATAAGTTTCCGTAAAGTTTCCAGCAGTGTATGCAATATTCACTCCGTTTCCATTTCTCAATGGAGACTTGGAATCCTTAGCACGCACATTTTGGTCCAATTGAATCCAAAGAAACTCAAGATCATCGGGGGAGTTGTTGTAATAAGTAATGGTTTCCTCTCCATGGATTTTGGCATTTTTATCATCCAATTGAATGTCCATTACATAATCGGCCTGCTGTTGGTAGTAATCGGGACCTGGCGCCCCTGAAGCAGACCTGTAGGTATTGGGAGTGGAAAACTCCTCGTACAATTGTTTAAATTTACTTTGGTTGTAATGACCGGGCTCCCGTTCCTTTTTTACTTCGCCCTCTTCTTGCGCCATAAGCACGGCACCGAAAAGAAACATTACGGAAGCTACGTAATACTTGACTTTGTTCATTTTTTATCTGAGTTTTAGTAAGCGTGAAAAATAATATTTTTTAACTTAACTGTAAGAAATAGGTTATAAGTTTAACATTCCTTTATTGTTGCTCTTGATCAACACAAAACTTTTTTTGTTTCCGTCCCATTTAACATGCACCAAATTCTTCTGTTCGTCGAACATGTCGGTCAGAATTTCGTTCTGCACGGTCAAGGTCTTCACTTCGGGTAATTTGATGTTGGGGATTTCCAAATAACATATCACCACATCGGTATCGTACTTTTTGCCCAAAAAGGTATAGGAAACGGGTTCGCCATTGATTTCGATGACAAATTTGGTGTTGAAATATTTCTCGATGTAATCTACTGCAATCTTGGATTCTTCGGGAGTGGCCAAATTAGCTTTGATGCCATATCGTTCTTCCAAAAGATCATCTAGATCATCAATAAAAATACGACTGGTTATCTGAAAGGCCTCGTCTTTTTGAGAGTACACCATATTGGTGACACTCACATAAAATTTGTGCAGGTTGGTAAAGGATAGAAACAATAGCATTGCCATCGGCAGCAAGAGCCATTTTGCATTTTTTCTCTTCAACATACGCTATTAGACTTTATAGGTGCTACAATGTTACAGTTTTAACAAAGTTTGTGCAATTTACTTGCCAAACTAATTTAAATGTCAGATTTCAGATACTAGATATCAGACTCCTGACTCCTAATCCAATCCATTATTTTCACGATAGGCCCTACTTTTTTCTACCATCACACCCCAAATTCTCAATTTGTCTTGGGAGCGTATAGCTGATTGAAAATTCTCATCCACCTCGCAGAAATACATAAAATCTTCTATTTTCTCTGCTGGAATCTTCAAGGTGGTCACAAAAACGGAATCGGCATAGGAGTTCTGAATCCTTTGGGTTGTCGCATAGGTTTTGTCGACCTTCACTCTATTCTTGAGCATTTTGGTTCGACCTGTTATCGCATTGATGATAGGGTCTAAGGGTGGACTCAATATCATCCCAACATTAAATTTACCTGCAGTGGCTTGTTGTAATTTTCGCTCACTTTGCGTTACTATCCGTTGTTTCGCATTGGGCAGTCCCAAAGATTCAGCAGTAACAACGCCGCCCGAATTCACCCGATTTACATCCTGGGTCAAATCGCCCGACAAATTATAAGGGCTCACCACTACTTCCTTAAGTTGATTTACAAATTCTTGAAGCGGAACCTCTATAAAACTGGTATTGTACAATGCTTCTGAAACAGGAAGGGTTTTCTTTAAAAAATGCACCGCAGAAAAGACCAAAGTATCGTTGACTCGAACATTGATATTGAAATTTCCTTCCAAATCGGTAATTACGGCTTGCTGTGTGGTCGTGTTTTGCACCACGACCCCAACAACGTCCTTATCCACACTGGTCACCCTCCCTTGAAGTAACTTTTCATCATTTTGCGCCACTAAAAAATGAGCCGCAAACAGAAAAAAAGCAAGGTTGATTTTTCTCATTACTCTTCCAAGGTTGCCAAATATTCCTTGCTCTGGGTTACTAGAAAATCAATAAGTTGAAACTCATTTTCTTTTTTCAGTATTGTTTGTGAAGGAATTTTATCGTCACAATACAATAAAAATGCATCTATTTTATCTTGTGGCAAACGAAGATCGGCCACAAAAAATTCATCATCGTATACATGGCGTAGCACTTCGCTCACCTTTAAAGGAGGTCTTTCTTGGCCCTCCACTTTCTGACTTTTAAAAAGTGCCTTGAAAATATTCACAAAATTCAATCCGTCTTGCATCCCTCTTACCGTGCGTGATTCTGCAATATTCTCCACTTCGGTTCCTCGGTCGATATCGTAGGTGAACTCCTTAAATTCTTCGTTCTGAACCTGTAAAAAACGCTCTTGGTTGTCTGGGGTTACCACTACTTCATCAAGCTCTCGCACCTTTTCATTCACTTCCACCACCAAACGGTTATTGGTCAAGATCTCAGGGGTTATGGTCACGATTTCAAGTTGATAATTGACCGCCGTGAACACCAATTGGTCACCTTCCTTAACGGCAATGATAAACTCCCCGTTATCATCGGTAATAGTGGCATCGCCACTGGTAGAGTTGATTACATTCTCGTTGGGCACATTGGAGCTCATGTACATCACCTTGCCCCTTAGCATTTGTCGTGAGTCTTGTGCCAAGGACCAGCCCGATACCAACAAGGCGAATACTATCAAGAATGTATTTTTCATTTTTAAGTGTTTAGCTTGGGATAAAGTAAATCTTTGGCATCGAAATATAAAAGTTAGATACCGTAAACTTTTGTTAATTATGCTCCTACAAATATACCGAATCCCAAATCCATTCACCTTGGAATTTCGTGTTTTGACGGGATTTATGATCATATTTAAAACATAAGTTTAGCTTTGTGGGTCCCGTTGGGAGAACCTCAAACAACAAATGCGTGAAAACTTCAATCTTCTATACGATCATTGGTCTTCTCATGATCAACACCTTAAGTGCCCAAGTTAAAATAGGTAATAATCCCCAGAATTTAAATGCCGCCTCCATTTTGGAATTGGAAAGCAGCAACCGTGTTTTGGTGATCACTAGGGTCACCAATGCCCAAATGAACACCATTAATCCCTTGCGCGGTGCATTGGTGTACAATACGGATGAGGAGTGCATCCATTATTTTAATGGCACCGGCTGGGTGAATATTTGTGAAGAATTGGACAATTCGTTTACGGTAAGTACACGAGCGGATTATTTAGGTGCATTGAATCCCAATGCCCGTGATAGCACAGTGGTGATCACTACCAGCACCAATCTTGATGACAGTGTGAACTACAACTTTGAGGTAGGGCAAATCACAGGGGCCAATATTATTGACAGAACCGTAAATGGTGATAAAATAGTGAATAGTTCCATTACAGGTATAAAACTTCAAAATAGATCAATTACCACTACTAAATTAGAAGATGGTGTTTTAGAAAATGACTTGTTTGTTTGGAAAGGAAATGCCTGGACAATTACAAATTCATCCGAACTTGAAATTATTGAAAATGATGGCATTATAGGCAATGAAGTTGTTAACGCCACCTTAAATGGCTCTTTAACAAGAAATGGTGAAGGTACTGAGGACGACCCATATACTTTGGATGTCAAGGAAAAAGGAATAAACACTGATGAATTAGAAGATGGTGCTGTTACCGAAATAAAACTAGATAAAGAAAGTATTCCATTAAGTGGATTTGCAGAGCCCTTGACCAATGTTTCAATGGGTAATCTTCAAATCAACAATCTTGAAAATCCAACCTTTGATACGGATGCTGTAAACTTACAAACTTTAAATACTGCGATTGCAAATTCTGAAGCTTTAGATGATGATACGGATGATAACAATGAAATCCAGAACATCGAGGAAGTGCTTGCTGATGGAAACAATGCCAATGGAACGACAATAACAGGACTGGGAACACCCACAGCAGCGACCGATGCCGCAACAAAAGGATATGTAGATGCACTTGATGGAACAGACGACCAAGACCTTGGAATCGGTGCAGGTGGAACTCCAAACCAAAGTGTAGAATTAACCATTACCGATGGAACAAGTGCCACCATTGACATCCGTGATGCAGATTCAGACATTACAAACGAAATCCAGAACATCGAGGAAGTGCTTGCTGATGGAAACAATGCCAATGGAACGACAATAACAGGACTGGGAACACCCACAGCAGCGACCGATGCCGCAACAAAAGGATATGTAGATGCACTTGATGGAACAGACGACCAAGACCTTGGAATCGGTGCAGGTGGAACTCCAAACCAAAGTGTAGAATTAACCATTACCGATGGAACAAGTGCCACCATTGACATCCGTGATGCAGATTCAGACATTACAAACGAAATCCAGAACATCGAGGAAGTGCTTGCTGATGGAAACAATGCCAATGGAACGACAATAACAGGACTGGGAACACCCACAGCAGCGACCGATGCCGCAACAAAAGGATATGTAGATGCACTTGATGGAACAGACGACCAAGACCTTGGAATCGGTGCAGGTGGAACTCCAAACCAAAGCGTAGAATTAACCATTACCGATGGAACAAGTGCCACCATTGACATCCGTGATGCAGATTCAGACATTACAAACGAAATCCAGAACATCGAGGAAGTGCTTGCTGATGGAAACAATGCCAATGGAACGACAATAACAGGACTGGGAACACCCACAGCAGCGACCGATGCCGCAACAAAAGGATATGTAGATGCCATTACAGAAGAAATTATTTTATCAGGGCAAGTTGCTGCAGGAACAAGCACAAGCATAGGGGAATACACAATTACAGATGTAGCAATAACCACAACTTCGATTATTCAATTAACCGTAGAGGAAAATCCATCTGGTGACCCTATTATAATTCAATTAGCTTCTCAAAATAATGGTGATTTTTCGGTAAAGATTTATGAGTTTACTGGTGGAGCAGCACCAACCCTAACCGATGCCAACTGGCAATACATTGTTGTGAATCCCTAAAAATGAAAACCCTCATTCCCATAGCACTCTTTTTTACCACCAGCATAGCTGTGGCGCAAACGGCATTGTACAACAGTGGTAATTTTCAGGTGCACAATAATGCCAATATTGGCCTGCACACCGATTTTATCAATGATGCCAACTTTGACCAATCGAACGGCTTGCTTGGATTTTATGGATTTGATGTTCTTGAGGTTTCAGGAAACATACCACCCACATTATGGGATTTAGAAATTGTGATGAGCGAGTATTTGTTGTTGCAATTGCCTGTTATGGTACGGAACAACGTAAATTTTATTTATGGTAATGTAGATACGCCCGCTACCAATAGCTCTATCTATTTAAATTTTTTGGACCAGAGTTTTTATACTGGCGATAGTGATGTTTCTAAAGTTACGGGAGTTGCGGCAGTGACCAACCAAAATGTTTTTAGTTTTCCCGTTGGAGATTATATTTATCTCAGACCCTTAACTTTACATGGAGAGGAAATAGCATCTCTGGCAACTTGCGCCTATTTTTTTGAAAATCCATCTAACCCAATATCCATTTCCAGTCAGTTTAATACCAACAATAAAGTTGCTGATATTGGTACGGTTTCGGACAGGGAGTTTTGGATTGTTCAAAGCGATGTCCCCGCCCAAGTTACGATAAGTTGGGATGGTCGCAGTGACTTGGTATCCATTCCCAATGCCACCTTTGAGTCTATTATTGTGGTCGGATGGAGCAAATCCAGCAATCAATGGGTCATTATTGGCAATGCAGGCCAGAGCGGAGATATTAACCAAGGTTTTGTTACCTCAGAAACATTTGTGCCAAGCGACTATGCTGCCATTACTTTTGGCACCACTCCCCTGCCAACGGATACTTTTGCCGTGAACAATCCCACCTTGGGCAACTATTTTATGAGTCCTAACGGCGATGGTATCAACGATGCCCTGGTTATCGATGGACTTGAAGAATCGCCCAATAATGTGGTGCGCATTTTTAACCGTTACGGACAAAAAGTGTTTGAACAAGTGAACTACACCAACCAATTTAGAGGCGTGGCCAATACGGGCACTTTGGTTTTAGGTCAGGAAAAAGGATTGCCCGAAGGAGTATATTTTTACACAGCATCACTTTTCGACCTAGAACTGGAATACACTGGTTTTTTGTTCTTGGATAATTAATCCAAAATACCTAGCTGCTCCTTTTACTAAAAAATACTTCTTAAATTGGTCAAAAATCCGAATCAATGAAAAGAAGGACGTTCTTAAAAACAACATCAGCATCCAGTCTTGCCCTTGGAATACCTCCAATTTTAACGTTTGGGGATGTCGCGGAATACTCCACCGAGGAACTGATGGGCAAAGCCAATGTTGAATTGTTTGGTGAGGGAATCAATCTAAGAAAAGAAGCTTACGAGTCCTTTTTGGAAATGAAAAGTGCTGCGGCCGAAGACGGTATCAATATTAAAATCGCTTCTAGCTTCAGGGATTTTTACCGTCAAAAGAGCATTTGGGAACGCAAGTATACGCAATACACCCAAACCGATAACATGGAGCCGATTGATGCAATCGACAAAATCATAGAATACTCCACTATTCCAGGAACCAGCAGGCACCATTGGGGCACCGATATTGATATCATCGATGGCAACAAAAAAGTGGAAGGCGATGTTCTGGTCGAAGAAAAGTTTGAGGTAGGTGGACCTTATGATGAACTAAAATTATGGATGGATATCAACTCAAAAGATTACGGATTTTATTTGGTTTACGACGACAATCCTAGACGAAGAGGTTTTAAGTACGAACCTTGGCATTATAGCTATGCCCCTATTTCCATTCCAATGTTAACCGATTACCGAAGACTCAATGTTTTGAAGTTGCTTCAAAAAGAGGATATTTTGGGTGCCGAACACTTTACCACAGGTTTTGTTCGAACCTATGTGCAAGACAATATTTTGGACATCAACCCAGAATTATTATAAGTCTTTTTTTGTAACTTCAACTTACTAGAACACTACCACCATGAGAAGAGGAAGTTGGAGGATTCGCATCCTGATCGGTTTGGCGATTGTGGCCTTTGCCTTTGTTCGCCGTTGCAGCAACCAAGAGGAAAACCCATATACGGGCAGAACCCAAAATATTGACATGACAGCTGCTGATGAAATTGCCATTGGATTGCAAAGTGCTCCTGAAATGGCGGAACAACACGGTGGACTTTACCCCGATGAACGCATGCAATCTCTAGTTGATGCCGTTGGAAATCGGTTGGTGAACAACAGTATTGCCCGCGAAACCCCTTACCGATATGAGTTTCATTTGTTGGCAGATGACCAAACCATCAATGCTTTTGCCCTTCCCGGAGGACAGATTTTTATTACCTACGCCCTTTTTTCACAATTGAACGAATCCCAATTGGCAGGCGTTTTAGGTCATGAGATTGGGCATGTGATCGGTAGACATTCTGCGGAACGTATTGCGGAAAGTAGTTTTTGGCAAACTTTGGCCACTGGAGCCTCTGTTGGTGGCGATATGGGCAGTTTGGTGGCAGGCATTGGTCAAAATACGTTGTTGACCAATGGAAGGGATGATGAACTGGAAAGTGATGAACTCGGGGTGCTGTTTATGATTCAAAGCAAATACGACCCGTATGAAATGATTGAGGTTATGAAGGTATTAAAAGCAGCGGCAGGCCCAAATCGTGTTCCAGAGTTTCAAAGCACCCATCCCGATCCCGAAAACAGGATAGAACACATTAAAGAGGCCATTCAAAAATATTCAGGTCGATAGAATCTGTACTTCATCGATAAAAAAATTGAGTCACAAATAAATCCTTACCTTTGAGTCAACCCCAAATCCTACAACCGTTCTCTTAGCCCATTTTGCTATTTAAAAGAGAGAACACATGGGAACACTAGTACATTTTAAAGATCTCTATTTAGAGGCGTTTGACGATTGTAAACCTAGCTTTGTGGTACTTTTATTAAAAGGGTACTCCGTTTTTTGTGCGGTAATGCTGTTTTTGGCATTATATGCATTTATGTACAGAGCTTTTACAGGTTTCGAATTCTAAGCCGAAAGAAACACTCTTTTGCAAGAACACTACATAAGTAAATGAAATGAAAAAGCCCATCCGCATTGGATGGGCTTTTTTGATGAATAAAACCCCTCTATTTTTTCATAGCAGATTCTAAAACTTCAAGTGCTTCATCGGCATGCGACAATTCAGCATATTTTTTAGCGGTCAAACCTTTGTCACATCTTTTTTTAAGGTCAGCTCCATTTTCAATAAGAACTTTTAGCACCTCTACTTTGTTGTACCTGCAGGCATAATGTATGGGTGCTCTTCCCAATGATTTTTGATTTACGTCCTCTCCAAGTTCAATGAGCTTTTTAACCGTATCCACATCACCTTGGATCACGGCTTTGCACAAAATACTAAGTTCAGGAGCAACGTTTTCGGTAGTCGGTTGAATGGCATTGGAGCCGAGGTCATTGGCAGAAATGCCAGTTGTGGCCACAAGTAATGCAATGGCCACCGTGAAGATTGTTTTTTTCATGATGTTTTGATTTTTTGATTAATGAATATTAGTTATAAAAGTAGACTCTTTAAAAATCAATATGTTACAGGATTAACAGTATTATAACCAAACTTTAACAAAATATCAGGTTTTAAAGAGAATAATTAACAAATTCGCAATGAGAAATCTAGTCAAAAACTAGGGTGTGCGATCAGATCATTTTATTTTTGACATACAATTTATCACAATGAATAAAAAGGTAATTCTAATGATTCTGGATGGTTGGGGAAAATCTCCAGATCCAAAGGTTTCGGCCATTGAACAAGCAAACACCCCATTTATAGATTCACTGTATACGAAATATCCCGACGCTGATTTACACACGGACGGAATGAATGTTGGACTTCCTGAGGGACAAATGGGAAACAGTGAGGTAGGACACATGAATTTAGGTGCCGGTAGAATAGTGTACCAAGATTTTGCAAAAATCAATAAAGCGGTTCAAGAAGATACCCTGAAAGATGAAAAAGTATTAAAAGACGCCCTTGAATTTGCCAAGGCCAATAATAAACCAGTACACTTTTTAGGTTTGGTAAGTGATGGTGGAGTGCATAGTCACATCAATCATTTAAAAGCATTGATTAAAATTGCGGATGATGCCGGAGTAGCAAACGCTTATGTGCATGCCTTTACCGATGGACGCGATGTAGACCCCAAAAGTGGAAAAGCCTATTTGGAAGATTTGACTTCCTTTTGTGCCGACAAAAGCACTAAACTAGCTACTGTTGTTGGCCGTTACTATGCCATGGACCGTGACAAACGATGGGAGCGCGTAAAATTGGCCTATAATGTAATGGTAAATTCAGAAGGGGAAAAAATTCAGGATATTGGCGCCGCCATGCAAAAAAGTTATGATGACGGGGTAACCGATGAGTTTATCAAACCTTTGGTATTGACCGATGACAATAACCAACCCCTCGCTAAAATCTCGGAAGGTGATGTGGTTGTTTTCTTCAACTTTAGAACCGATAGAGGCCGAGAATTGACCCAGGCGTTGAACCAACAGGATTTCCATGAGCAAAACATGCACAAAATGGACCTGTATTATGTGACTATGACGAATTACGATGAGTCTTTTAAAGGCATCAAGGTAATTTACGATAAGGACAATATTAAAGATACCCTTGGCGAAACTTTGGCCAAAAATGGCAAAAAGCAAATTCGTATTGCGGAGACCGAGAAATATCCTCACGTTACCTTTTTCTTCAATGGAGGACGTGAAGAACCTTTTGACGGGGAACAACGCATTCTTTGTCCATCGCCTAAAGTGGCCACCTATGACCTACAGCCTGAAATGAGTGCTTATGATATTAGGGACGCCATTGTTTCCGAATTGAAAAAAGGAGAAGCCGATTTTGTCTGCCTCAACTTTGCCAATCCAGATATGGTAGGGCATACCGGTGTTATGGAAGCTGCCGTGAAAGCCTGCGAATCTGTAGATGAATGCGCAAAAGATGTGATTACCACAGGTTTGGAAAATGGCTACTCCACTATCGTAATAGCCGACCACGGAAATTGTGATACCATGGTAAATCCGGATGGTAGCCCGAATACCGCCCACACCACCAACCCAGTGCCTTTGATCATTGTTGACAAAGACATAAAAGAGGTAAAAGATGGAGTTTTGGGTGATATTGCACCGACTATTTTAAAAATGATAGGTGTTCCACAACCAGAACTTATGACCCAAAAACCATTGGTATAGGCAACATACCTCTAAATCCATAGAATCAATTTATCTTTGCGGCTATGATTCACGTAAAGACAGCAGAAGAAATCGAATTGATGCGAGAAAGTGCCTTGGTAGTATCCAAAACTTTGGGCATGCTCGCAAAAGAAATAAAACCAGGAGCCAATCCTTTACAATTGGATAAAATGGCCGAAGAATTTATTCGGGAACAGGGTGCTGTTCCCGGATTCTTGGGCATGTACGACTTCCCCAACACCTTAAACTGGAGTCCCAACGCACAAGTAGTGCACGGCATCCCAAATAATGAACCTTTAAAAGAGGGAGATGTGATTTCAGTGGATTGTGGTGCAGTTAAAAATGGGTACCACGGGGACCATGCCTATACTTTTCAAGTAGGTGAAGTAGCAGCAGAAACCAAAAAATTACTCCACGTGACCAAGGAATCTTTGTACATCGGTATTCGAGAGTTCAAAGAAGGAAACCGGGTTGGTGATGTGGGTTATGCCATTCAAAAATACTGCGAAGACCATGGGTATGGTGTAGTTCGTGAGTTGGTGGGTCATGGCTTAGGCAAAGAATTGCACGAAGACCCGCAAATGCCCAACTATGGAAAACGTGGTCGAGGTAAAAAGTTTGTCAATGGAATGGTTGTAGCCATAGAGCCCATGATCAATATGGGGACCAGACGCATTAAACAATTAAATGACGGCTGGACCATTTTAACCGCAGATGGAAAACCAAGTGCGCACTTTGAGCACGATGTAGCCTTAGTGGATGGAAAACCAGAATTGCTCTCAACATTCCAATATATTTACGAGGCTTTGGGCGTTACCAGTGATGAAGAGGATGAGTTCCGTGCAAAGAAGTTGGTATTGTAAAATACCTTATCTTGTTTGACGCGAATTTTTCTAATTACTCGAATAAATGTCCCAAATCATTTATAAAAACGAGTCCTACTTCGTCATTGGATTATGTATGGATATCCATAATCAACTTGGTAAAGGATTCAGTGAAGCAGTTTACAGCGATGCTCTAGAAATTGAACTAAAATCCAATGGTGTTCCTTTTCGGAAAGAAGCTAAGTTTGATATCAATTACAAAGGAGAGAAATTGAAGCATCATTATTATGCTGACTATTTAATAGATGACAAAATAATCTTGGAGCTTAAAGCGGTCTCCAAAATCAGTGATAGTCATATAAAACAAACTTTAAACTACTTGGCAGCGTCAAAAATAGAATTGGGATTAATTGTAAATTTTGGAGAAGACAGTTTAGCTTATAAAAGAGTAATATTGCAATCCAATTCGTGAAAATTCGAGTAATTCGTGTCAAACATATTCAAGTATTTCCTGAACCTTATTCCTAGACCTTTATTGATCAGGTTAAGTTATTGGGTACGACCATTGATTGCGCTATCCTTAAAGGGGAAAAACTTTACCGACCCCATCGATGGAAAATCGTTCAAGAAATTTTTGCCATACGGTTATGAAAATCCCAGGGAAAATGTACTCTCCCCCTCTACCCTATCATTGGAAAGGCACCGTTTACTTTGGTTGTATTTGAAAAACGAAACCAATTTCTTTTCTCAACCCTTAAAATTATTGCACTTTGCCCCTGAACAGGCATTTTACAAGCGTTTCAAAAAACTTGACCATATTGAGTACACCACCACGGACCTGAACTCACCACTGGCAGACGTAAAAGCGGATATCTGTAATTTGCCCTTTCAAGATGATACCTTTGATGTGATTTTGTGCAACCATGTTTTGGAACACATTCCAGATGACACCAAGGCCATGCAAGAATTATATCGTGTTCTGAAACCCGGTGGATGGGGCATTTTTCAAATTCCGCAGGACCTGAAGCGGGATGTCACTTTTGAAGACGATTCCATTACCAACAAAAAAGAACGTGCCAAGATTTTTGGGCAGTACGACCACGTGCGTATTTATGGGCGTGATTACTTTGATAAGCTACGAAGCATTGGCTTTATGGTTGAAGAAGTGGATTACACACAACTCCTACCAATAGAAGAAGTAGAAAAATACCGTTTGGCCAAAGGCGAAATTATTCCTTTGGTGAGGAAATAGTTATTTCCGAATCAGTTCCTCAAAACCTGGGGTAAAAAACTCTTTGGTCTCCCCATTTTCATCCAGATAAATAATATAGGCCTCCAATTCCCCGTGTTCTTGGATTACTTTTTTGGATTCCTCAAGATCCATTGCCATAAAAGTGGTGGCAAAGGCATCGGCAACAGCACAGGTTTTTGCAACCACACTGGTAGCCAATACGTTTGAGTTTTTGGTGTAGCCTGTTTTTGGGTTGATGGTGTGCACATATTTTTCACCTGTTTCAGGGTCAACCCTAAACTTTCTATAATTACCGGAGGAAGCCATGGCCTGATCTTTCAAAGAAACAATCAACTTAAGTTGACGACCGGTTTCAATTTGTGGATCATCAATCCCGACCGACCATTGTTTTCCTGAGACTAAATTTGTTCCCCTGGCAAGCACCTCACCTCCCACTTCCACCAAATAGTTTTTTATGCCTTTGGCATCCAGCATAGCACCCAATCGATCTATGGCATATCCTTTTGCCACTGCATTAAAATCAAACCGAATGAAGGGACTTGCCTTGGTAATGGTATTATCATTGTTCATGCTAACTTTATCCCATCCAACGTAACCCAATAAGCTATCTACACGCAGGCTGTCGAGCTCTATCTGTTCTCCTGGCCCAAATCCCCATGCATTGGCCAAAACACCAATAGTAGGGTCAAAATAACCATGTGAGGCCTTGTGCACCTCGGTTGAAATATCAAAAACCTCTTTGAACATATCATCCACCACAATAGTGGAATCACCCGTATTGATTTTTGAAATATCCGAAGTGGGAATATAGGTGGACATGGATTGATTTAAGACTTGAAAAACGGAATCGATTTCCTGTTGGTAATCCAACTCTTGGTCCGCAATGTAAATAATGGAATAGGTAGTGCCCAGCGCATTCCCCCAATTTTGATTCTTGACGTTTGTCGTTGGCGCACATGAAAAAAGCAATACCAATACCCCTAAAACCCAGAAACGATTCATTCTATCTCAATTAATCCTTGATAATCCACAAGATACTCTTCATCCAATTGAACAGGTAATGTCCTATCAGATGCATTGGACAAACCTACTCCTGCAAAATAAGTTTTGGCCTCAAACTTTATGGCGTGCTCCTTTACCGTGTGCATCAATTCCTCATCATACTCTCTTGGGCTAAGCGGAAACTCCACATTCCGAACCACGATAAAATGTAATATCTTTTCCTTGAGGCAAACGTATTGCGGGTTCTTTTTTAGTTTGCTGTTGATGGCCATAAACTCAAATCCATCAGCCTCCAACTCGCGCCCTACAATGTTCATGGCCAAGTTGTGCAATTCCTGTTCTGTTAATGGTCTACTCATAGCAATAAAAAAACCGATGCCTTTGGAGCATCGGTTGGTTTTATAAATACCTCTCGACAATGCTCGAGGTTAGGATTTTACTTTTAATTATCCTCCAAAGTCATCGAATCGGATATTCTCATCTGGAATACCAAAATCCTCTCCCATTTTTTGAACGGCTTTGTTCATCAATGGAGGTCCACAGAAATACAATTCGATATCTTCTGGAGCTTCGTGATGGTCTAGATAGTTTTCAATCACACAGTTGTGAATGAACCCAACGAATCCATCTCCTTCTTCGTCGTTAATGTCTTTTTTAACCTTCCAGTTGTCTTCTTCCAAAGGTTCAGAAAGTGCTAAATAGAACTTGAAGTTAGGGAACTCTTTTTCCAATTGTTTGAAGTGATCTAAATAGAACAACTCTCTCTTGGAACGACCTCCATACCAATACGTCACTTTTCTGTCAGTCTTCAAAGTTTTGAATAAGTGGTACAAGTGCGAACGCATTGGCGCCATACCTGCTCCACCACCCACATAAAGCATTTCGGCATCTGATTCGTTGATGAAGAATTCACCAAACGGGCCAGAAATGGTCACTGGATCTCCTTCCTTCAAGCTAAAAATGTAAGAAGATGCAATACCTGGGTTTACATCCATCCAGCCGTTCTTAGATCTATCCCATGGTGGGGTAGCAATACGAACGTTCAACATAATTTCTCTTCCTTCTGCAGGGTAAGAGGCCATTGAATAGGCTCTTTCCACAGTTTCGGGGTTCTTCATGACCAATGGCCACAGGTTGAACTTATCCCATTCTGCTTGAAACTTGTCTGGAGTTTCGTGCTCTTCTGGGTGGGCCGTGATATCAATATCAGAATATTTTACTTCACATTCCGGTATCTCAATTTGGATATACCCCCCAGCTTTGTAGTTCATTTCCTCAGGAATCTCTACTACAAATTCTTTAATGAAAGAGGCCACATTGTAGTTACGAACCACTTTGGCATTCCATTTTTTGATTCCAAAAACTTCTTCTGGAATGGTAATTTCCATGTCTTGCTTCACCTTAACCTGACAGGCCAAACGAGCTCCATGCTCCAACTCTTTTTTGGAGAAGTGAGGTGTTTCTGTAGGCAATGCCTCACCACCACCTGAAAGTACGTGGCACTCACATTGAATACAGGTTCCACCGCCACCACATGCAGATGGCAAGAATATTTTTTGATTACCCAAAGTGGACAACAATGAACCTCCAGAGGCTACTTCCACTTCCTTTTCACCATTAATGGTAATGGTAACCGGACCGGATGGGGATAATTTTTCTTTGGTGAACAGCAAAAGTGCCACCAACAATAACAACAAAACAAGAAATGCTACTACGGTAATAAGAATAGTACCCCCGGTACTTGCGGCTAATATCATCTTTATTTGTTTATGGCTTCGTTATAAGAGATCGCTTTGTCTTCTTCCTCCACTATCTCCTTTTTAATTTCTTTTTCTTCTTCAGCTTTTACTGTGGTTGTTTGGTTGTCTTCTGGTGGCTCATTGTCACCAGTCAACATTCCACCAAAACTCTGGAAACCGATCCCCATCAACCCTGTAATGATAAAAGTGATGCCCAATCCTCTCAAAGGGGCTGGTACATTGGAGTATCTAATTTTCTCACGAATGGCGGCAATGGCCAAAATGGCCAAGAACCATCCGATTCCTGAACTGATACCGTAGTTGAATGCCAGTCCAATATTTGGAATCTCACGGGTCTGCATAAACAACGATCCACCTAAGATGGCGCAGTTAACCGCAATCAAAGGCAAGAAAATACCCAATGAGTTATAAAGGGATGGCGAAAATTTCTCTACAACGATCTCTACCAACTGCACCATGGTTGCAATGGTTGCAATGAATAGGATAAATGACAAAAAGCTAAGGTCGTAATCGGCATATTCCGGGCCTAACCAAACCAAGGCTCCATCTTGTAAAAGGTATTTGTCCAACAACCAGTTCAATGGTACTGTAACTCCCAAAACGAAGATTACGGCAGCACCCAAACCTACCGCGGTGGATACTTTTTTGGATACAGCCAAGTAGGAACACATTCCCAAAAAGACCGCAAACACCATATTGTCTACGAAGATTGATCTAAAAAACAGTTCTAAATGCTCTAACATACTTCCTCAGTTTAAGCTTCTTCAATTAATGCTCTATTTCGGGAACGTTGTACCCAAATAATAATTCCCACAACAATCAATGCTGCTGGTGGAATGATCATAAATCCATTGTTTTCGTATCCGATGGAATACAATCCTGTTTTGGTCACCGGATCACCCAATACTTTGAAACCAAATAGGGTTCCTGAACCAAGAAGTTCTCTAAAGAACCCAACAATCACCAAAATGACCCCGTATCCCAAGGCGTTTCCAATTCCGTCCAAAAAGGCTTTTCCAGGTCCGTTACCCAAAGCAAATGCTTCAAAACGTCCCATGATGATACAGTTGGTAATGATCAAACCAACAAATACGGAAAGGGTTTTGCTCAATTCATAAGCGAAGGCCTTTAGCACTTGATCCACAATGATCACCAAGGCTGCTACCACCACCAATTGCACAATGATTCGAATTTTGGATGGAATTACATTTCGCAACAGCGATATTACCACGTTCCCCACTCCTAGTACAAAAAGTACAGAAATTGCCATAACCACTGATGCTTTCAACTCTGCAGTAATCGCCAGTGCTGAACATATACCCAATACCTGAATGGTAATAGGGTTATTGTCCGCCAATGGGTCCAATATCAGATTTGCATCTTTCTTTGATAGTAGCGCCATATTAATTTGTTCTAATAGTTTCTAAATAAGGTTTGTACAACTTAAGACTCTCTTTGATCATGGCTGTAACTCCATTTCCAGTAATGGTGGCACCTGCAAGGGCATCCACAGCATTATCGTCTTTATCGTTGTTCAATGGGTCGTTGTTTCCTTTGGCAACATCGATACCATCGTAAGTATTTCCGTCCATAATGGATTCTCCGATAAAATCGTCCATAAAGAAACGCTGCTTAATGTTCGCTCCCAAACCAGGAGTTTCACCCCTGTGATCAAAATAAACACCTTGCACCACCATATTTTCATCCAAGGACATGTATCCCCAAATGGCATCCCAAAGTCCTTTACCACTCATGGGGATGATGTAATATTTTTTACCGTCTTTTTCTCCGACCAATAAAGGAATTTCTGCTTTTTCACCGCTTTTGGCTTTTGCTATTTCCTTTTGAACATCGATCAGGTATGCATTTTCCTTAGGCTCAGCAGTGGAACCTTCCAATACCAACTGCTCGGTAATATATTTGGAAAACTCTTCTTCGACTTCGGTAGTTGGAACAAAAACCACATCTCCATCTCCCTCATTTCCATTCACGCCCATGGCATACAGAATGTTCTGTTGCTTTTCAAAGCGCTCATTTTCATCAATCCTTGGTTTAAGGCCGGATGCCACAAAAGCAAGCAACGAACCTACCACAACAACCATTAGGACTGCGAAGATTACAGTGTAACTGTTTTTCTCTGTATTGATTGCCATAATTTCTAAGCTGTTTCCGTTTTTAATGAATCAACCTCATCCTTAGTTTTTGGATAAATAGTGGCTGTCTTCAATCGTTTCAATCTCTTTTTAATGTTGCCTCTTACCACATAATGGTCGATGGTTGGTGCGAATACGTTCATCAACAAGATGGCCAAGAATACGCCTTCTGGATATCCTGGATTGAATACTCGTATCATCACCGATAGGAAACCAATCAAGAAACCATAAATCCATTTTCCTTTATTGGTCTGGGAACCTGTTACTGGATCTGTTGCCATAAACACAATACCAAAGGCCAAACCACCTACCAATAGGTGTTGCCAGTAAGGAAAGCTCATTAGGGTGTAGAACTTACTGTAGGTTGGCAACCATCCTGCATCTACCACTCCATTAAAAATCAATCCCATGGCCAAGGAACCAAGTACGGCACTCAACATAATTCTCCAAGAAGCAATTTTTGAGAAAATCAAGAAAAGTGCTCCCAAAACAATCAGCAAAGTTGATGTTTCACCAACAGAACCAGGAATAAATCCGTAGAACATTTCGGCAAGGGAATAAGTTGGTTCGCTTCCTGCCGCCAATGAACCCAAAACGGTCTCACCAGAAATGGCATCGGCAGTACCAGCTCTTTGCACAGCTTCGTGTACCCAAACTTTATCACCACTCATCCAAGTTGGATAAGCGAAGAACAAGAAAGCACGAATGGTCAACGCGGGGTTAAGGATGTTCATCCCTGTTCCACCAAATACTTCTTTACCAATCACTACCCCGAATGCTACAGCTATGGCCAACATCCAAAGTGGTGTATCTACAGGAATGATCAATGGCACCAACATACCGGTCACCAAATAACCTTCTTCTACTTCGTGTCCTTTTATTACAGCGAACAAAAACTCAATGGCCAAACCAACTCCGTAGGAAACAATTACCAAAGGTAGAACTGTGGTAATCCCTACCAAGAAATTTTCCCAAGTCAAAAAGTGTTCAAAAAGGGAAAAGCTTTCTGGAAATCCGTTGATGGCCGAGTAATGTTGATACCCTGCATTGAACATTCCGAACAACAAACATGGTACCAAGGCCATGATCACAGTGTTCATGGTTCTTTTCAGGTCATCCGCAGAACGTACGTGCGCACCGGAATGCGTGGTTTCGTTTGGCGTATAAAGAAAAGTATGCAGTGCATTAAAGGCAGGAGCCATTTTTTTGCCCTGATACTTAAGTTTTAACTGATGTAATTTATCTTTCATGCCCATATTATCCAAGTTCTTTTTGCAACAAATCCAATCCTTCCCTGATAATTTGTTGGTGTGGTTGTTTTGATATGCAGATGAATTCTGTCAATGAGAAATCCTCAGGAGCCACTTCATAAAGTCCCAACTGCTCCATTTCGTCCAAATCTTTTACCATACAGGCTTTAAGCAATTGCAATGGATAAATATCCAAAGGAAAAACCTGCTCATATTGTCCTGTAACCACAAAAGCCCTGTGTTCTCCATTGGTGTTGGTGTCCAAATTGTACTTTTTCTTTGGCAGCAACCAAGAAAAAGTCATAGCTCTTGTGTTGGAAATTTTATTGAAAATAGGCCTGTTCCATCCAAACAGATCATAATCATCACCTTCCGGAATGGCGGTCACGGTATTGTTGTAGAAACCAAGATAACCCTCTGTGGTTGTTTTGGAACCGGTCAGCACATCTCCATTGATCAATCTGAACCTGTCCTCGTTCACCCCACTGGCATACAAGAAAGTGGAAATTTCCGCTCCAATTTTAGTGGTATAGTATTTTGGTTTTTTAACTACTGATCCAACAAGTGCAACTTTTCTTTCCGCATTGAATTTTCCAGTCAACACCAATTCTCCCAACATCAACAAATCTTGTGGAGAAATAGTCCAAACCACCTCTCCTTTGTTTACTGGATCAAATTTATTGATCTGCGTACCTACCAAACCTGCTGGGTGAGGCCCTGCAACCCTGTGCAACTCTATCCCTTTCATGTGCAAGAATGGGGACCTAGTAGAATCACCAATGGAAACATGAATTTTTCCAGGGGTCATTTTACTCAAGGCATCGATACCCACCTGAAGCTCTTGTTCTTTATCTCTAAGGATATAATCAACATTGGCAGCCAAGGGCGCTGTGTTGAAACCTGAGATAAAAATCGCTTTGGGCGTATCGTCTGGGTTGGCAATTACATCATAAGGTCTTTGTTTGATGAAAGGCCATCCCCCACATTGAAGCAGGTAGTTTTTAATGGCAGCTCCATCGGCCGTATCCAAATCCGGCACCTTATTTATCATGTAGTTTTGTTCTTTGTCGGCAAGGATCTTAAGAGTTAAGATTCTTCTTCTTGCGCCCCTCACTATTTCCACCAATTCACCGCTCACAGGAGAAACAAAGTGCATTTCTTCTTTGTTCTTGTTGTAAAAAAGGGCTTCCCCTGCTTTTACTTCTTCTCCCTGTTTCACCAACATTTTTGGAGTGATTCCGTGGAAATCATCTAGGTTCAGGGCGTACACGTTACTAGTAACGGCTTTGGATATCGTCTGCTCAGCAGCCCCGACGAGGTTGATGTTCAACCCCTTTCTAATCCGGATGTCTTTAGACATATTGTTGTAGACCTTTTATTATCAAAATCGGACGCAAATTTAGTACTAAAAGGATTGTTTTCATAATTATTATCCATAAAATTGGGATTATAGCGAGGTAAATTTCTTGGGGATACTTTTTGATTATCTTTACCCTAAAATCCACTGTAGATGCGTTTTTTGACCAGTCTGCTGCTGTTGTGTTTTTCACACGCAGCGGTTTTTTCCCAAATCATGGAGGAAATTGATCCTCCAGAAAACATCAAGACCATTATTTTTAAAGGTCCTACTGATGACCAATTTCCAGTGGTTCAATTAGGAGAAACCATCAATTTGAGTTTCGATGATCTTACGGCAAGCGAACAGGATTATTATTATAAGATTGTGCACTGCAACTACGACTGGACCCCTTCCCAAATATTAAAGTCGCAATATTTATCGGGAATGGACAATCAGCGCATTATTGATTATGAAAACAGTTATACTACGCTTCAGCCCTATTCCAATTATCAACTTACCATTCCTAATTCCAATGTAGGATTGCGATTAACCGGGAATTATGTTTTGGAAGTATATAATAGTTATGGTGAAATCCAATTTTCAAGACGTTTTGTAGTCTATCAAGATGCAGTTGTGGTATCTGGTGAAATAAAACGGTCTCGCGATTTTAATTATATCAACACCAAGCAAGCGGTGCAATTTAGCATCAACACGGCAGCTTTTCCGGTGGTGAACCCTCAAAGGGAGGTTAAAATTGCCATTTTACAAAACCACCATTGGCCCACTGCCCTATACCATATAAAACCACAATACACTATAGGCAGGGAATTGGTATACAGGTATTTTGATGAAACCAGTTTTTTTGGCGGTAACGAATTCTTGAATTTTGACACCAAAGATTTGCGCTCGCCCACTTTCGCTATTTCAAACATCGAAATGCAAGAGGTCTACCATCATTACCTGTTCACCAACGAATATAGAAACGACAAACCCTACACCTATTTTCCAGACATCAATGGGGATTTCGTGGTTCGCACCATGCAAGGTGAAGATGTCTCCCGCGAAGCAGAGTATTCCCAAGTACATTTTAGCCTACCTTACACCAACGACATTGGATTGGATCAGGTCTATATCATCGGAAAGTTTAACAACTATGCCCTTACTGAGGAAAACCGGATGACCTTTAACGAAGATAATGGAAAGTTTGAGGCCACTTTGATGATGAAACAAGGATTTTACAATTATAAATATGTGGTTCAAAAAGAAGATGGAAGCATTGCGCCCAATATGGTAAGTGGCAATTTTCATTTTACGGAGAACAACTATTTGATACTGGTCTACTATCGTGATTTCGGGAATCTTTACGACAGCCTTATCGGTATAGGCTCTTTAAATTCAAGAAATATCAGCAATTAATTATCTTTAAATCCAAATCCTGGGGAGGTATGGGGAAAAAAGACGGCTTGATCACCAAAGGTCGCTATGAACTTAAATTTAGGGGAGTAAAATGTTTGAACTGTGGGCACCCGCTGGACATCAGTGACAAGTATTGCCCCAATTGTTCTCAAGCCAACAGCACCAAAAAACTTACACTAAAGGATTTTTTCGATGAATTTTTTTCCAGTTTGATCAATTACGATTCCAAATTGCTAAAAACTCTATCTGCATTATTACTCCGACCAGGGACAATCACCAAAGATTATATTGAAGGAAAGCGTGTAAGCTATACCAACCCATTCCGATTTTTACTGAGCTTGGCTTTCTTGTATTTTTTGATGTTCACCTATAACAACCGATTTGCCAATTTGGATGAAGCCGCCAAGAAATTCAATGGCACCATAACTTCGGACTCTCCCTTTTCATTCGATTTGAACTCTGTTGGTATCGAAGTCGATTCGGCAAAAATGAAAAGTCAATCCGAAAAAGCCATAAAGCAACTCGATTCTTTAAAAGAGGTTAATCCCGGGGTCAAAATAGGACTTCAGGAACTTGACTCCATGAAAGCAAAAGATCCTGAATTAGCAAAACAGCTCGACGAGTTGGATTCTATTGGCCTTTTTGCAAAATTCAATGAGAAAAAACAAAAAAAAGACTCTTTAATAGCATCAAACCCCACTGAATATTTCAAAACATTGGAAGAAAAATCTGGCCTAGGCAACTTCTCTTCCAAAGTGGAGTTTTTTGCAAGGGTCATCAAACAAGACACCTTATATAACTTCGAACAAGCCATAAACCGATACCAAATAGATAAAACATGGAGCAATCGTGTGGCCTTTAATTCCGCCAATAGCATATTAAGAGTAATTCAAGAACCTGGCAGTTGGATCAATGCCACCATTTCCAAGTTGCCGTTCATCATATTTTTCTTTTTACCGGTGTTTACCTTGTTCATTTCTTTGGTGTACATCAGAAATAAGTACAACTACACCGATCATCTTATCTTTAGTTTCCACAATCAGTCCCTGTTCTTTATCTTGCTCATCCTTAGCCTTACACTGGATGCTATTTTTAACATAAGTAGCGCTGGTATATTTTTACTGATTTTCGGCATTTACCTATATAAGGCCATGCGGAATTTCTATGGCCAAGGCAGGTTTAAAACAATTGTGAAATATATCTTTCTGAACACGATATTTTTGATGTTGGCCTTTTTCACCATCTTAGCAACGTTTACAGGAAGCGTCTTTACCTATAATTAATATGTTTACGCAAGTCACCAAAGGAATCAAAGTATCGGTTAAGACCTCGTTCGAGGGCACCTTCTTTAAGAATTACAAAATGCACTACGCATTTGGCTATACCATTACCATTGAAAACCTAACCAAGGACAATGTGCAGTTAATGGCACGCCACTGGGATATTTTTGATGCCCTAAAAGACATGGAAACCATAGATGGCGAAGGCGTAATCGGACGTAAACCCGTAATCAAACCCGGAAAATCGCACACCTACAGTTCTGGATGCCTATTGGCCTCCCCCGTTGGTGCCATGCGTGGCCATTACGAAATGGTGAATTTTACCAATGCCGAGGAATTTAAAGTGGATATTCCTACGTTTAAGTTCGCTGCTCCGTTCGCGATAAACTAATCCAGATCATTTTCTATTCGATATCTGTTTACTTACCTTTGGAACCATTGTAACACACTTAAAAATATTTCAATGGGAAAAGGATTTTTTCAAGTACCTACGGCCATAAACGAACCCGTAAAAAGTTATGCGCCAGGTTCTCCCGAAAGAGAAGAAGTACTTAAGCAATACAAAACATTTTATAATAGCACCGTAGATGTGCCACTATATATTGGTAGCGAAGAAATAAAGACGGGCAATACCAAGCCGATGTCTCCTCCGCACGAACACCAACATATCTTGGGACACTATCATTTGGCTGAAAAATCACATGTTGAAAAAGCGATTGCCAACGGTTTGGATGCTCGAGAAAAATGGGCCAATCTTACTTGGGAACAACGCGCTGCCATCTTTCTAAAGGCAGCCGAGCTGATCGCAGGGCCTTACCGTGCAAAAATGAATGCCGCGACCATGTTGGCACAATCCAAGAACATTTACCAGGCCGAGATTGATGCAGCTTGTGAGATTATAGATTTCTTACGTTTTAACGTAGAGTACATGTCTCAGATTTATGGTGAGCAACCAGAATCTTCCGAAGGCATTTGGAACCGTGTAGAATACCGTCCATTGGAAGGATTTGTATATGCAATTACCCCATTCAATTTTACCGCCATTGCTGGAAATCTTCCGGCCAGTGCAGCCATGATGGGCAACGTTGTTATCTGGAAACCAAGTGACAGCCAAGTATATTCAGCCAAAGTTATTGTGGATGTATTCAAAGAAGCTGGTTTGCCCGATGGTGTGATCAATGTGGTTTATGGTGACCCAGTTATGATTTCAGATACCGTTTTGGCGAGTCCAGATTTCTCCGGAATCCACTTTACAGGATCCACACACGTGTTCAAGGCATTATGGAAACAGATCGGAAACAACATCGATACCTATAAAACCTATCCAAGAATTGTTGGAGAAACAGGTGGAAAAGATTTCATTATTGCCCACCCTTCCGCAAACCCAAAACAAGTGGCAACAGCCATTACCCGCGGGGCATTTGAGTTCCAAGGCCAAAAATGTAGTGCGGCCTCCAGGGTGTACCTTCCAAAATCCACAGCTGATGAAATTTTGGAATTGGTTAAAGCGGACGTTGCCTCCTTCAAAAAACCCGGTTCGCCTGAAGATATGAGCAACTTTATCACCGCCGTCATCCACGAAGGTGCTTTTGATAAATTGGCTAGCTACATCGAGCAGGCCAAAGCTGATAAGGATGCCGAAATCATCGCAGGTGGCGGATACGACAAATCTGTGGGTTACTTTATTGAACCGACTGTTATCTTGACCAGCAACCCAAAATACGATACCATGTGTACCGAGCTTTTTGGACCCGTGGTCACCATTTATATTTATGAAGATGCCGAATGGAGCGAAACCTTGCAATTGGTGGACAGCACTTCAGAATACGGATTGACCGGAGCTGTGCTTTCTGCAGACCGATATGCCATTGATGAAGCGACCAAAGCGCTGCAAAACTGTGCAGGTAACTTCTATATTAACGATAAACCAACTGGTGCCGTTGTAGGTCAACAACCTTTTGGTGGTGCGAGAGCATCCGGAACCAACGATAAGGCAGGTTCCATGCAGAATTTATTGCGTTGGGTCTCTCCACGTTTGATCAAGGAAACCTTTGTAACTCCAGAGGATTACCGTTATCCATTTTTGGGGTAAAACAAAGTTTAATAAACTTTTTTGGAAGAAGGTCGTTATTAAAAATAACGGCCTTTTTTGTTTTCACTCCCCACAATCAAACTACAAAAAGCCACAACCCTAAGTGTTTGAATAACTGCTTTTTAACACCTATTTTTCATAAAATTGAGCCAAAAACACAATTTTCAATGTAAATTTAACGTTAATAAATTGTAACTTAAACGTAATACAGCTAATTTTACGTTCTAAACCGATTGATTATGAGAAAGAGAATCAATGTTTTAATAGAAAAAATGGTCAACAAATACGAACGTCTTTGGAAACATGCTAAGGATTATGCTAGAAAGTGTAGATTGGTGTATCAGAGAATGTACAGTATTTAATTACCCCTTAAACTTTTGGGGCAGATACACTACTTTTTTAGTTTCAAAAAAGTCCTCTTCAAAATATTCCTGCAAGTCAAAAATCTGAACAGTTTCATACCCTTGAAGCTCCTCGGTCAAGTCACCCCCTTTTAAATACAAGATTCCATTTTTCCGCGCATGCGCGGAATCCTTTTTAATTTTTCCTTTGGTCCAATGCACAAAAGTGGGCATCGCCGCCACTGCACGACTCACAATAAAGTCGAATTGTCCGGGAATTTCCTCGACCCTTGCATGGTGGGTGGTCACATTATCCAATTGAAGACCTTCCACGACCTCATTCACCACCTTAATTTTTTTACCAATAGCATCGACCAAGGTAAAATTGACGTTGGGAAATAGAATGGCCAGTGGAATTCCAGGGAACCCTCCACCAGTACCCACATCCAAAATATCGGAGCCCTCATTAAAAACTTGAATTTTGGCAATTCCCAGTGAATGAAGCACATGACGCAGGTACAATTCATCAATATCCTTTCTGGAGACCACATTTATTTTTTGATTCCAGTCTTGATAAAGCTCCTCAAGTCGGGCAAATTGCTCCTTCTGCAGGTCGGTGAGTGTCGTAAAATATTTATAAACAAGGTCAGTTTTCATACACCAAGGGTTATTTTTACAAAATTAATACTTTTAAGGACCTTAACACCGTTCTAACATAAAGCCTTACCGAAATAAGGCCAATTTTGGTTATTTTTGTAAAAATTAATTATATGGATAAGAGTACCGTCCGGTTTTCAAGAAAAGACTCCGCTCAATTTTTCAGAACACTGAATAAACGTGTTAACGACTACTTCAACGAAAACAATATCAAGAAAACCGGTAACTGGAAACTTCACTTGAAAACCATAGTGATGTTCGCCATTTTTTTGACCCCTTACTTTTTAATATTGACTTTGGATTTGCCTTTCTGGGCCTATCTTTTGCTCTCCATTACCATGGGAGTGGGAATGGCCGGAGTGGGAATGAATGTGATGCATGATGGAAATCATGGCGCCTATTCCAACAAAAAATGGGTAAACAAACTTATGGGAAGTAGCATTTACATCTTGGCAGGAAACGTTTACAACTGGCAAGTGCAACACAATGTACTTCACCACACCTATACCAACATCCATGAGCATGATGAAGACATGGAGGCTGGTAGAATCTTAAGATTCTCTGAACATGCAGAATGGAGAAAACACCACAAATTTCAACACTACTACTCTATTTTCCTTTATGGCTTATTGACGTTCAACTGGGCCATTACCACCGATTTTCAGCAAATGTACCGTTACATGAAAAGAAAATTGAGTTATGGTAAATTACCCAACCCGGTAGTTAACTGGAGTACCTTGGTAATCACCAAAACAATTTACTTGACCATTTGGATTGTTTTGCCCTTGATTTTTGTTGACATTGCATGGTGGCAAGTATTGTTGGGCTTCTTTATTATGCACTACGTTGCAGGAGTAATTTTGAGTGTAGTTTTCCAATTGGCGCACATTGTGGACCATGCCGAAACCCCACTTCCAGATGAAGAAGGCAACATGAAGAACACATGGGCCATTCACCAATTGTTCACCACAGTGAACTTTGGCACTAAAAATAGAATAGTCAACTGGTTTACAGGAGGATTGAACCATCAGGTAGAACACCATATTTTCCCAAATATTAGCCACATCCATTACACAAATATTTCCAAAATTGTGAAACAGACGGCTAAGGAATTTAATTTACCCTACCACGAATACCAAACTACAAGAAAAGCTATAATTTCGCACTTCAAACACTTAAGGGAATTAGGTAAAAAGCCTGCCCTTCAATATTAGTAAAAAGAAGTATCCATGAGCAACCATCTATCTGACAGGATTAAGAACATGTCCACGTCAGCCACTTTGGCCATGGCCGCCAAAGCTCGCGAATTACGTAACGAAGGAAAAGATATTATTGGGTTGAGTTTGGGCGAACCAGACTTCAACATTCCTGACTTCATCAAAGAGTCTGCAAAGCAGGCCATCGACGAAAACTTTAGCAGTTACACCCCTGTTGATGGGTATGCTGAATTAAAACAGGCCATCGCCCTTAAATTTAAAAGGGACAACGGATTGGATTATGGTTTAAACCAAATTGTGGTTTCCACCGGAGCCAAACAATCATTGTACAATGTTGCCATGGTGGCTTTAAATCCTGGTGACGAAGTAATTTTGCCTGCCCCTTATTGGGTAAGCTATAGCGATATTGTAAAATTGGCCGAAGGTGTTCCCGTTGAAGTTTCTACAGGAATCGATACCGATTTTAAAATGACACCTGCCCAATTGGAGGCTGCCATTACCCCAAAAACCCGTATGATTTGGTTTAGTTCACCATGTAACCCTAGTGGTTCGGTGTACAGCAAAGAGGAGTTGGAAGGTTTGGCAGAAGTTCTTAAAAAATACCCGGACATTTATGTGGTGTCCGATGAAATATATGAGCACATCAACTTTGTTGGCGACCACGTGAGCATTGCAGCCATTGATGGCATGTACGATAGAACCATTACTGTAAACGGTGTATCGAAAGCTTTCGCCATGACAGGTTGGAGAATCGGTTACATCGGAGCTCCTGAGTGGATTGCCAAAGGTTGTACCAAACTGCAAGGTCAGGTAACCAGTGGCGCAAATGCCATTGCACAAAGAGCTGTAATTACCGCTTTGGAAGCCCCTGTGAGCAAAATTCAGTACATGATCGATGAATTCCACAAGAGAAGGGATTTGGTGCTTGGGCTATTGGGTGAAATCGAAGGATTCAACCTCAACGTTCCTGAAGGTGCCTTTTATGTGTTCCCAGACATTTCAGCCTTTTTCGGAAAGACCTTAAACGGAACCACTATTAACAATGCATCGGATTTTGCGCTGTATTTGTTGGAAAATGCCAATGTGGCCACCGTAACCGGTGAGGCCTTTGGAAATCCGAACTGCATTCGAATTTCTTATGCAGCATCAGAAAAAGAATTGAAAGAAGCCATTGCCCGAATCAAGGCAGTGCTATAATTGAAATAAAACTTTAGCTGACAACCTCTTGAAATAACTTCAGGAGGTTTTTTTATGTCTTTTTCCAGAAATATGGGGTAAGTACAATCAGTACAGTGAAAAGCTCCAAACGCCCCAGGAGCATCAAGAAACTACACCACCATTTTCCTGCAGACGGCAAACTGTTGTAATTGCTCACTGGATTCAAGCTACCTAAAGCCGGTCCAACATTACCCAATGAAGAGGCAGAACCACCTACGGCCGAAACAAAATCCAACCCCAAAAGTCCCAATACCAAAGAGCCGATAATAAAGAGCAGCATATACAGCACAAAGAAGGCGATCACATTATAAACAATATGTTCTGAAACGGTTTTTTGATTGTAACGTACAGGAATAACAGCATTAGGATGCAGGGTGCGTTTAAACTCCAAGATTCCATTTTTGATGATAATTAAATGCCTCATTACTTTTATCCCTCCAGCTGTTGAACCTGCGGAGCCGCCCAAAAACATCAAACCAAAAAAGAAAACGGTCAAAAATGGGGTCCATGAGCTAAAATCTGCTGTAACAAATCCCGTTGTGGTTACCACGGCGACCACCTGAAATAAAGAATGCCTAAAGGCACTTTCCGCCTCTCCCCAAACCATCGGATGGAAATCAGAGACAGGAACCTCAGCCCTGAAGTATACTCCAAGTGTAGACAAAATAGCAAAAACAACCACAAAACCGAAGTAGTATTTAAACTCTTCATCCTTCAATACCCGTTGCACCCTTCTGGTCAACGCAAAATAACTCAACACAAAATTACTTCCTGCCAAAAACATAAATAGGATAATGATGTATTGAATCACGGGTTGATTGTTCCAATAGGCCACACTCGCATTCTTGGTGGAAAATCCACCTGTGCTCATGGTTGCCAAAGCATGGTTGATGGCATCAAAAAACGACATCCCGGCAATCTTCAATAAAACAGTCTCTAAAACGGTGTAGCCAAAATAAATGAACCACAAACGCTTGGCAGTATCCGTAATTCTTGGATGCAATTTATCACCTCCAGGACCAGGTGCTTCAGCAGCAAACAACTGCATTCCCCCTATTCCCAATAGCGGTAAGATGGCAATCGCCAAAACAATGATTCCCATGCCCCCGATCCAGTGGGTAAGGCTACGCCAAAGTAAAATTCCCGCTGGCAGCCCCTCAATATCATCCAAAATCGAAGCTCCTGTGGTAGTATAGCCAGACATGGTCTCAAAAAAAGCATCGGTTATGGACGGAATGGACCCAGAAAACAAATAGGGCAACATCCCTGAAATGGACATAATGATCCACCCAAAGGTCACCACAATGTATCCTTCCTTTCGCTTTACTTCCTTTTTATGGCCTCGGGTGTAGAACATGGCCATGATACCAAAAAGCATGGTTACGATGGCCGCCAACATAATATCCAAGGTGGCCCCATCCTTATAAATACCACTGGCAACGGCCGCCAAAAGCATAAAAGAGCCATTGCAAAGTAGCAACAACCCCATTATATGAATAATGATTCTTGTATTCAGCTTCATTATAGAAACAGCTTTTCTATCCTAGGAATGGCTTTGGGCAGACAGCAAACCACTACGCGGTCCCCTTCTTTGATTCTAAAATCACCCAACGCGATAATACCCTCTCCATTTCTGATCACCCCGCCTATACTGGCTTCTCTTGGAAAGTTCAATTCACGGATCAATTCGCCATTCACCAAGGATGAGGCTTTTACCTCAAACTCCAGAATTTCGGCATTTAGGTTGTTCAAACGGGTCAAGGCCAATACCTCACCTTTTCGGACATATCTAAAAATGCTATTGGCTGCCAACAATTTTTTATTGATCAGGGTATCCACACCAATGGAATGCGACAATTGAAAGTAATCCATGTTCTCGACCAATGCAATCGTCTTTTTAATTCGTTTGCTCTTGGCCACCAAACAGGACATGATATTGGTTTCGGAATTTCCGGTCACCGCGATAAAGGCATCCATGGATTCCAAGCTTTCTTCATCCAACAACTCCACATTGCGCCCATCACCATTGATTACCAGGGCGTGGGGTAACTCATCAGCAATATCGAAAGCCTTTTCTTTATTCTTTTCAATAAGTTTTACATTGAATTTTTTGTTGCACAGGTCACGGGCCGTTTTAAAACCAACTTTGCTCCCACCCAGAATCATCACGTTTTTGATGTCCTGCTTTTGCATACCGGTAAGTTTGTAGAGCTCTTCCACCCCTTTATCGGAAGTAATGAAATATACTTGATCACCTTCCTTAAATATGGTATCCCCTCTAGGTATCAACGTAAATTGCGTTCCTGTTCGCTGCAACGCTATGGGCATAAAGTGCAGTTCGGGAAAAATTCGAGCCGCCTCTTTCACCATTTTACCCACAAAAGGAGCTGTTTTGGGCAAAATAACCCCAAACATGGTCAAAAGTCCGCCTTCGAATTCATAGGTGTCATTAAATGCGGACTGGTTCAGCATCAACTGGATTTCCATGGCCGCCAAACGCTCTGGAGAAATAAGTTCGTCAATACCAAGTTGTTCAAACTTGATCAAATCACGATTGTCCATGAACTCCGTGTTGGAAATTCTGGCCATGGTTCGCTTAGACCCCAATTGTTTGGCCAATACACACAAGGTAAGATTCGTGGTTTCCGACTCGGTTACTCCGATGACAAGGTCGCTACCATCTATTTGGGCATCTTGGAGCACTTGAATGGACGTGGCATCTCCTCTTAGTACCCGAATATCCAAATGGCTATCCGCGTAGGCTAACTTTTCCTTGTCCGTATCGATCAATGTAATCTCTTGGGCCTCATAAGACAATAGCTTTGCCAAATGGAAGCCCACCTCACCTGCTCCTGCGATAATGATCCTCATTTATAGGAATATGATGTTTTAAATTTATTCAAATGTATTGGTTCTAGAAACAATTCAGTGGGTTAAGGTCGGCTAAATGACATATTTTTAGTCCAATAGGCTTCAATAGTACATTTGGTGGGCAAAATTACACAATTATTTTAGTCTGTATCCCTTATTCCGAAGTTGTATATTTGCCAGCAAATTAAAGCCATGTCGGAAAAAGTGACCCCTTATAAAGAATCCCAACTCGGTAAGAAGGAACAAGTAAAACAAATGTTCGATACGATTTCGGGCAATTATGATGGATTGAACCGAGTAATTTCCTTTGGAACCGATATTAAATGGCGAAAAAAAATCGTTGCTTTCTTAAGCGAAAAATCTCCTAAAAACATTCTGGACATTGCCACAGGAACAGGTGATTTGGCGATTGCCTTATCCAAAACAGGTGCTGAAAAAATTGTCGGCTTGGACCTTTCTCCAGGCATGTTGGAGGTAGGAAAGAAAAAAGTAAACGAAAAAAGCCTGGACAAAACCATCGAAATGGTGGTGGGGGACAGTGAAAATCTTCCGTTTGAGGACAATTCTTTTGACGCCATCACCGTAGCTTTTGGGGTTCGCAACTTTGAAAATCTTGAAAAAGGGCTTCAAGAAATTTATCGTGTTTTAAAACCAGAGGGACATTTTTTGGTGCTGGAAACTTCTGTGCCGACCAAAACACCTTTTAAACAAGGGTATCGTTTTTACACCAAATACATTTTACCGAACATTGGCCGACTTTTTTCAAAAGACCGTTCGGCCTATGCTTATTTGAGCGAATCGGCGTCTGTTTTTCCATATGGAGAGGCTTTCAACAATATTTTGGGCAAAATTGGGTTTATAGGAATAGAGAACAAACCGCAAACCATGGGTGTAGCAACCATTTATGTCGCCTCAAAATAGTTTAATGAAAAATTTTCTCATTCTATTTGGACTGTTCATTTTGGCATGTCCAACCTCTAATGCCCAATTTGGCAAGGACCCGATTTTAAATCTACAGAACGAGGATAAACATCTTCTAAACTGGGGATACTACCTTGGGTTTAACCAATACGATTTTCAATTTGAATACAGGGATGATATCGGCCGTGATGTTCTGGTCGACAAGTCTTTTGGATTCAATGTGGGTTTGATCGGAGAACTTCGAATCAACGAGTTTTTAGATGCCCGTTTTGAGCCTGGACTACTTTACACCGCGAGAACCTTGGGCTTTCCTGGATTTACCAATGAAAATGATGCCCTTAGAGAAGTGCGCTCCACGTATATCCGTTTTCCATTATTGTTAAAAGTGGGCACTCGAAGAATCGGCAATTGGAAACCCTTTATCATCGGCGGTGTTTACACATCCATAAACTTGGGCGCCAAAGAGGATAGCTTGGACGATAACAGTACAGGGGAGTTTCGGATGAAAAAGAATGTGTATGGTTACGAACTTGGGTTCGGGATTGATTTCTATACCGAATATTTTAAGTTCACCCCTTCAATTCGAGGTGTTTTTGCCTTAACGGATGAGCTGGTTCCCGATAACGACCCCAACAGTCCTTGGACAGGAAACATAAATGCGATGCGAACTCGGGGTATTTTTATCAATTTTACCTTCGAGTAAGTTATCTCCTTCTTATTTCATTCAATAGAATGGCAGTTGCAGTGGCCACATTTAAACTTTCTGTAGTGGTATCCCCAAATTGAGGGATAGAAATTCTTTTGGTGACCCATCGATTCACTTCTTCGGAAATACCATTGGCTTCATTGCCCATTACCAGTATTCCGCTTTGTGGAATATTTTCATGGTACACGGGTTCCCCATTCATAAAAGCGCCATATACGGGTTGATTATTTTTCTTTAAATAATCAACCAAATCAATATAATCGACCTGAACTCGCGCAATGGACCCCATGGTCGCCTGCAATACTTTTGGGTTGTAACAATCCACCGTATCCTGCGAACATATCAACTGTTTAATGCCAAACCAGTCACAAAGTCGGATAATTGTACCTAAATTCCCAGGATCACGCACTGCATCCAATGCAACAATCCAATCCACCTTGGAAAAAATCTTAGCTTCATCCATATGAAAAACGCCTAACATCCCATTAGGTTGGGTCAAACTGCTCATTTGCTTCAATGTTTTGGAATCGACTAGCTCGGAGCCTTCAAATTTATTGGCTTTCTCAGGTTCATCAACCAAAATAAGATACGGCCTTACATCTTCATTTAGCAGCTCCCGAACCACTTTTTCACCCTCAACCACAAATAGCCCGTGTTGAGATCGGTACTTTTTTTGCTTTAGGCTTACAACTAGTTTAATTTGGTTTTTTGTAACCATCTAAATCGTGTATTTTTGACGTCTATGAGGGGTTCTTTAGGTCTATTGTACAACAAGGCAAAAATAGGGTTATTGTTGCTTTTGTTCGGCATATCGGGGTGCAATACCTTAAAAAAGGTGGGGGAGGATGAATTACTGCTGACCAAAAACTCCATTTTTGTTGATGGCCAAAAAGTTACCAACACCGAAATCAAAGGACTGATAGGCCAAAAACCCAACAGCAGTGTCTTGGGCTATCCACTACGATTAAACCTATACAACCTTGCCAAGGAAAATCCAGATTCATCTTTTAATGACTGGCTACATCGCAAGGAAAAAAGGGAAAAACGCCTAAACAATCTACTTTCCAAAAAACAGGTCAATCGACTTAGTGAATCTTTTTTGGTAAAAGGATCAAGTGAGTTTTTAAAACGCATTGGTGAACCACCTGCTGTAATCGACACTACCAAGACCAATAAATCTGTTAAGCGACTCGAAGCTTATTACAACACCAAAGGCTATTTTAATAGTGATGCGTACTACGAAATTGTGGAAGACAAACACAAAAAACGTGCAGAACTACATTATAAGGTGAACCTGAGCAAACCGTATATTATTGACTCCCTTCAAAAAAGCATTGCATCGCCAGAGCTGGATTCGATTTACAAATTGTCGGTGAACAAAAGTCTCGTTAAAGAAGGGGAACAATTCGATTTGGACAAGTTTACCTTGGAACGGGAGCGACTAACCTCTTTGTTTCGGAATTCGGGCGTATACAACTTTCAAGAAAGTTCTATTAATTACGATATTTTAAGGGATACCACTTTAGGTGCCGACGACCAATTGTTGGATGTTCAGCTTAACATCAAAAAATTTAGGAGCAGTGCCAATGGCGTAGACACAACCTCCAATTATAAGGTGGCGCGAATAAAGAAAATCAACATCTACGCCGATTACGATATTTACGGAGATTCAGATTCATTGCAAGTGTTGGAATATGATAACTACAACATTTATTACAGTAATAAATTACGCTACAAACCCAAGGCACTAACAGATGCCGTGTTTTTTGTAAAAGACAGTATTTACCGAGATTTGGACCGCTTGCGAACCTACCGTCAGATCACCAACCTGAATACCTTTAAGTATCCCAACATCGATTTTATACCAGATTCTACCCAAACAGAACTGGTTTCGAATATTTATTTGGCCGCAAAACCAAAATATTCATTGAACATGAATTTCGATATCACCCATTCCAATATTCAGCAAGTGGGTACTGCCTTTAGTACTTCGGTGATTACGAGAAATGTGTTTGGCGGAGCAGAAACTTTGAATATTTCAGCTAGAGGGTCCATTGGTTTATTGAGCGATGCCTCTTTATCCAATGAAACCTTTACTTCAGAAATTGGTGGAGACGTCAACATCACATTCCCAAGAATTTGGTTTCCCTTTAAAACCGAAAAGATCATTCCTTATTATATGTTGCCCCAAACACGGTTGTTGGCGGGTACCAATTTCCAACGAAACATCGGTTTGGACAAACAATCCCTAAATGCCATACTTTCTTACAATTGGTCTCCGACAACACGACACAAAAACAATTTTGAGCTGTTGAATGTGGAGTTTGTGCGTAATGTAAACCCAGACAATTTCTATAATGTCTACCGGAACACTTTTTCCAACTTGGATGATATCGCTGAGCAGTTTAAAGGTGATGCACAATACGAGCAATACTTCAGAACAAATGATGAAGGCGACCAATTTTTAGATATTCCTGATGGTGCCAACCTATTTGCAAGGGATGTTCTGGACGGAACCATTTCGGTAACATCAGAAGAGCGGAATGATGTAAACAGTATAGAAGAGCGAAGGGTTCGTTTGACCGAGAACAACCTGATTTTTGCCAGCAACTTTTCCCATACCAAAAATAGCAGGACAGACATCAACGATCTCGATTTTTACCAATACCGAATCAAGGTGGAAAGTGCTGGTGGTATGTTGGCAGTTATAGCCAATGCAGTGGAATACAATAAAAACGATGCAGGTCAAAATTTAGTTTTTGGAGTTCCTTTCTCCCAATATGTAAAAACAGAATTTGATTATATACGCCATTGGCGAGTTGGAGAATCCCAAGTTATCGCTTTCAGAAGTTTTGGAGGCTTGGCCATTCCTTATGGCAACTCCAATAGCATCCCATTTGTTCGAAGTTACTTCGCTGGTGGCTCCAACGATAACCGGGCTTGGAATGCCTACGAACTGGGTCCCGGTAAAACAAGTAATGTAAACGACTTTAATGAAGCCAACTTGAAATTGGCTTTTAACCTCGAATATCGTTTTCCTCTTGCAGGTGACCTAAAAGGTGCCTTATTTGCAGATGCAGGAAACATTTGGAACGTTTTCGACAACGAGAATAATCCTGATGCCATTTTTAGCGGAATCGACTCCTTGGGAGACCTTGCCTTGGGGAACGGGTTTGGCCTCCGATATGATTTTACCTATTTTGTTTTTAGATTGGATATTGGATTTAAAACCTTTAATCCGGGCAAAGTTGGCGCCGATCGTTGGTTCGATGGTTACAACTTTAAAAACGCCACCTTTAATATAGGTATCAATTATCCCTTCTAGAGTAAATAATTTATTACTTTTGTTTCCTAATTTTAACTAGAAACCATCTTAATTATGTCCCACAACATAAAGCCGGGTGTAGCAACCGGAGACCAAGTTCAAGAAATTTTCAAGCATGCAAAAGCCAACGGTTATGCATTACCAGCCGTAAATGTAATCGGTTCGGATACCATCAACGCCGTAATGGAGACCGCTGCTACATTGAATTCACCTGTTATCATCCAATTTTCAAATGGTGGGGCACAATTTAATGCCGGTAAAGGATTGTCCAACGATGGACAGAAAGCCGCTATTGCCGGTGCTGTTGCCGGTGCAAAGCACGTACACCAATTGGCCGAAGCTTACGGAGCAACCGTAATTCTTCACACCGACCACTGCGCCAAAAAATTATTGCCTTGGATCGATGGTCTTTTGGATGCCAGCGAAGAGCATTACAAAGCCACGGGGAAATCCCTGTTCAGCTCACACATGATCGACCTATCTGAAGAGCCACTTGAAGAAAATATCGAAATCTGCAAGGGATACTTGGAGCGCATGAGCAAATTGGACATGACCTTGGAAATTGAATTGGGAATCACCGGTGGTGAGGAAGATGGTGTGGACAACACCGATGTTGACGATTCCAAACTATATACACAACCTGAAGAAGTGGCCTTTGCCTACGAAGAACTATCAAAAGTTAGCCACAGATTTACCATCGCCGCTGCTTTTGGTAACGTTCATGGGGTATACAAGCCTGGAAACGTTAAATTGACTCCAAAAATCTTGAAAAACTCCCAAGAGTTTATCTCTGAAAAATATGGAGTTGAAGAAAACCATATCGATTTTGTGTTCCATGGTGGTTCTGGTTCTACGCTGGAAGAAATTAGAGAAGCCATTGGTTACGGTGTAATCAAAATGAACATCGATACCGACCTTCAGTATGCGTTCTTGGAAGGCGTTAGAGATTACATCCAAGGAAAATCTGATTACCTACAAGCACAAATTGGAAATCCTGACGGTGACGACCAACCCAACAAAAAATTCTACGATCCACGCGTTTGGCTTCGTGAAGGTGAAAAAACATTCAGCGCACGTTTGAAAAAGGCCTTCGAAGATTTGAACAACGTGAACACCTTATAAAATTTCTGTATAACTAAATTTTGATTTCATGTCGTCTTGGTTTAAAAGAAAAGAAAAAGGAATACAGACCCTAACGGAAGAGAAAAAAGACACCCCTAAGGGGTTATGGTACAAATCTCCGACAGGAAAGATTGTTGAAGCTGAGGAATTGGCAAAAAACTTTTACGTTAGCCCAGAAGATGATTATCACGTTAGAATTGGCAGCAAAGAATATTTCGAGATTCTTTTTGATGACAACAAGTTCAAAGAACTTGATGCCAAAATAACCTCCAAGGATCCATTAAAATTCGTTGACACCAAAAAATACTCCGAGCGTTTGAAAGCAGCCGAGGCCAAAACTGGACTGAATGATGCTGTGAGAACGGCCATTGGAAAATCCAATGGAAAAGATTTGGTGATTGCCTGTATGGATTTTGCCTTTATAGGTGGATCGATGGGAAGTGTAGTTGGAGAGAAAATTTCTAGAGCCATAGATGTAGCCAAAAAGAAAAAGGTTCCCTTCTTGATGATTTCAAAATCGGGGGGTGCCCGTATGATGGAAGCTGCACTTTCATTAATGCAGCTGGCCAAAACTTCTGCTAAATTAGCGCAGTTGGCCGAAGCCAAAATACCATACATTTCTTTGTGTACCGACCCTACTACCGGTGGAACCACTGCATCATACGCCATGTTAGGTGATATCAACATTGCCGAACCAGGTGCATTGATTGGTTTTGCTGGACCACGTGTAGTAAAGGACACCGTAGGTAAAGACCTTCCAGAAGGTTTCCAAACAGCAGAATTTTTAAAAGAACACGGTTTCTTGGATTTCATCTCCCACCGTAGGGATTTGAAGAAAAAAGTAAACCTTTATATAGACTTGATTACGAATCAACCCGTAAGAGCATAAAAAAAGCCCCGAGTTCGGGGCTTTTTTGTTCACTTTATCAACAAATTCAAAAAAAGAATTATCTTTGCACGCTGATTGCTTGTCCTGCGAAAGCCTCAGGAACCAACAATCAATACATAATAATCATTTAAATAAATATTGGAATGTATTTAACCAAAGAAGTAAAAGCTGAAATTTTCAAGAAATTTGGCGGCTCTGAGAGCAACACCGGTTCTACGGAAGGACAAATTGCTTTGTTCACGCACCGTATCAACCACTTGACACAACACCTTAAAAGGAACCACAAAGATTATGGTACTGAGCGTTCCTTGGTGGCATTGGTAGGTAAAAGACGTAGTCTTTTGGATTACCTTAAGAAAAAAGATATTGAAAAATACCGTTCATTAATTAAAGAACTAGGTATTAGAAAATAAAAATAAAAGGGGAGGCTAAGGCTTCCCCTTTGTTTTAGTTGGACATGTTCCAACGCACTCAAGTCCCGATAAAAATCGGGCAAACACAAAAAGCTTCAAGTAGTTTTTCATTGGTCAGTGCCCAAGGCACACACAACAACAACACAACCCGACCGCCCGGATGGCGGTAGACCAAATGTTTAACAACCCACACCTTTCAGGTGGGGTAACATTATTTTTATGATTCCAAAAACTTTTAAAGAGGTCATAGACCTTGGTGACGGTAGGGAAATCTCTATCGAAACCGGAAAATTGGCAAAACAGGCCCATGGCTCTGTAGTTGTCCAATCTGGCAAATGTATGTTGCTATGTACAGTTGTCTCTAACTATAAAGCTTCAGATGTGGACTTTTTACCACTAACTGTAGATTATAGAGAAAAATTTGCCGCGGCAGGACGTTATCCTGGCGGATTCTTTAAGCGTGAAGCAAGACCTAGCGATGGCGAGGTTTTGACCATGCGTTTGGTGGACAGGGTATTGAGACCGTTGTTCCCAAAAGATTATCACTCCGAAACTCAGGTGATGATCCAATTAATGTCTCATGATGATGACGTTATGCCAGACGCCATGGCAGGTTTGGCAGCTTCAGCAGCCATACAACTTTCAGATTTCCCATTTGAATGTGCTATTTCAGAAGTTCGTGTGGGTAGAGTCAATGGTGAATTGATCATCAACCCTACAAGAGCACAACTTCAAGAATCCGATATTGATATGGTAATCGGTGCCTCTGCAGATTCCGTAATGATGGTGGAAGGTGAGATGAGCGAGATTTCTGAAGAAGAAATGGTAGAGGCCATAAAATTTGCACACGAGGCCATTAAGGTTCAGTGTGAAGCCCAAGTAAAATTGGCCGAGGCCTTTGGTAAAAAAGAAGTACGTGAGTACGAGCCAGAAAGAGAAGATGAAGAATTGGCGAAAAAAGTGCACGACCTAACTTACGACAAGGTGTATGCCATTGCTAAAGCAGGTTCATCAAAACATGAGCGCAGTGCAGCTTTTGAAGCCATTAAAGAAGAAGTAATCGCCACTTTCTCTGAGGAGGAATTGGAGGATTTTGGAGACTTGGTTTCCAAATATTTCTACAAAGCAGAAAAAGCAGCCGTTCGAGACCTAACCTTGGAAGAAGGGCTTCGTTTGGACGGACGTAAAACAACCGATATTCGTCCTATCTGGTGCGAAATCGATTATTTGCCATCCGTTCACGGTTCTGCCATCTTTACTCGTGGTGAAACACAAGCATTGGCCACTGTAACCTTAGGTACTTCAAGAGAAGCCAACCAGATTGACATGCCATCTTACGAAGGTGAGGAAACATTCTATCTGCACTATAACTTCCCTCCGTTCTCCACTGGTGAAGCACGACCCATTCGTGGCACATCCCGTAGAGAAGTTGGACACGGTAACCTGGCCCAACGTGCCCTAAAAGGTATGATTCCCGCTGATTGCCCATATACTGTTCGTGTTGTTTCCGAAGTGTTGGAATCCAATGGTTCCTCTTCTATGGCAACGGTTTGTTCAGGTACAATGGCATTGATGGATGCCGGTGTTCAATTGAAAAAACCAGTTTCAGGTATTGCCATGGGATTGATTACCGATACAGAAACCGGAAAATATGCTGTATTGTCCGATATCTTGGGTGATGAAGACCACTTAGGTGATATGGACTTTAAGGTAACCGGTACTGCTGATGGTATCACCGCTTGTCAAATGGACATTAAAGTAAAAGGACTTTCTTATGAAATCTTGGTAAAAGCATTGATGCAAGCCAAAGACGGAAGGTTGCATATTTTGGAGAAATTGACTGATACCATCGCCCAACCAAGGGAAGAGGTTAAATCTTACGCTCCAAAAATTGTTACACGAGTTATTCCAGGAGAATACATTGGTGCCCTTATTGGTAAAGGTGGAGAAGTGATTCAAGAGCTTCAAAAAACTACCAAAACCACTATCGTTATCAACGAAGATCCCGAAACCGAAGAAGGTATTGTTGAAATTTTGGGTACAGACCAAAGTGGAATCGACGCCGTATTAGCCAAGATTGACTCCTTGATGTTTAAACCTGAAGTGGGTAGCGTTTACGAAGTGAAAGTAATCAAGATGCTCGACTTTGGAGCAGTTGTGGAATATACAGAATCCCCTGGGAACGAAGTATTGCTTCACGTATCCGAGTTGGCTTGGGAACGCACAGAAAATGTTTCTGATGTTGTGAACATGGGCGATGTATTTGATGTAAAATACTTCGGTCTTGACCCAAGAACCAAAAAGGAAAAGGTATCAAGAAAAGCCTTGTTGCCAAAACCTGAAGGTTACGTAGAAAGACCTCCAAGAAATGATCGAGGTAATGATCGAAGAGGTGGCGACCGCAGAGGTGGTGACCGTAGAGACGGTGGAAACCGAGACAGAAAACCAAGAAGAGATTAAACTTCTTGATATTATTTTACAAAGCTCGTTCTTCGGAACGGGCTTTTTTTATGGTGTAACCTTACAAATTAAACCTTCTTACATATCCAAAAGTCAACTCACTAAAGTCTGCTTGCCCCAAATTCGCATTGATAAAAGCTCCCACGAAAAAGTTATGTTTGGGTGCTTTGTCCGTGTCCAACATATAATATTTTAAACCCATCCGACTTGAAACCACGTGTTTCAAATTGTAATAACCGTCAAGTTCACCAAGTACAATTTTTTCTTCCCCATTGGGAAAATAAGTGTATCCCTCGTTCAATTGCCAATCAATTTTGTAGAAGGGTTTATAATAGTTTAGTCCTACATTAAGTTCTACTCCCACATGGCTCATCAATAACTCCGCACTGCCAGAAACTCCCAAAGCGGAGGCATTCATTATAGGATTATCCGTGAATTGTGGTTCTTGGGTTCTTACTAACGTTTCTTCATTTTTTATGTAGTTGTAGTAGTGTTGGTAAAAGTTATAGTAGAAACCCACACCTAGCTTTACTGTTTTATTAATGATTTTCCCTGCCGAAAATGCCACGGCAAAAACTTCTTCCTTTTCATTGAATACATCGGAAAAAGAATTTTGTCCCAATCCAAATCTTCCTGTATAATACCATTCCAGAACTTTAGGGTATTCTTCTGGATTTTTCTCTCTGATAACCAATTCCTCATTTTTAAAATTAAGGGAGGTACCCAAAAGTATGGCATTGTATCCCCTATTCGGTTTTCGGGTATGCCCATTGGAATGATGAAAATATCCCAATCCCATTCGCCATTTGGTAGTTCTACTTTTTAAGAGGGTATAATAAATAAATGAGTTGTAGGACCAATTTAATCGAGTCGATACGCCCTTATTAAATGGATTGGTTTCCTTATTGTACTGTTTGGTGATATAAGAACCCCCAAGGGAAACCCATAAACTAAACCCATCCAAGGTATTGGGGAACAATGAAAACTCAGCGTAAGGCATAACACTATAGGCATATCCCAACGCATCTTTGTTTCCTAAATCGGTAAAGCCAAGAGAAATTCCTGTTTTTGGACTATTGAGGTGATACCGCCAATATTTTTGGTCTTTCGATTCAAATTGGCCTACATTCAAAAAAAGGCTTTTTTGCAACCCATGCTCAGGAAATTCACTATTGGAATTACCCAACATCCCTACATAAACATCAAATCCTAGATAGCCATAATTCTTGGGCAGCTCTTGTTGTGACGACACATCAAAAGGAATCAGCAAAAAGAAAATAAAGACTATACGGATTAAGTATGTCATCGAAGAAAATTAAATTCCTTTATGTTAACTCAATAAGCAACACTTTAGCCATGAATATAACCAATGTCAGCTTTGAAAGCCATTTGAGCCCAAAAAATTAAAATAAAATTCACCAAAATGTAACTTTTCACGTTTTTCTACGTATAACCTAATGAGCTCCGGCTCTAAAAATATAATTGAAGGGAAAAATAGATGAGACAGTTAAAGATTACAAAACAGGTTACCAATAGGGAAACCGCATCGTTGGACAAGTATTTGCAGGAAATCGGTAAGGTAGATTTGATAACTGCCGATGAAGAGGTGGAGTTGGCTCAGCGAATTAAAGCGGGGGACCAAATAGCCTTGGAAAAATTAACTAAAGCCAACCTTAGGTTTGTGGTTTCCGTAGCCAAGCAATACCAAAACCAAGGGCTTACCTTACCTGATTTAATCAATGAGGGTAACTTGGGATTGATCAAAGCAGCACAACGTTTTGATGAAACCCGTGGATTTAAATTTATCTCTTATGCCGTTTGGTGGATTCGTCAGTCGATTCTTCAGGCATTGGCCGAACAATCCCGTATTGTACGGTTACCATTGAACAAAATTGGTTCCATTAACAAGATCAATAAAACTTTTGCTTTCTTGGAGCAAGCACACGAGCGTACCCCTTCTGCTGAGGAAATTGCCAAAGAATTGGACATGACCGTGGAAGATGTGAAACAATCGTTAAAAAACTCAGGGCGTCACGTATCTATGGATGCACCTTTGATTGATGGTGAGGATTCCAACCTTTACGATGTATTGCGCAGTGGGGAGTCCCCTAATCCAGATAAGGAACTTTTGCACGATTCGCTTCGTACCGAAATTGAACGTGCTTTGGAGACCTTGACCCCCCGTGAGGCCGATGTAATAAGACTTTATTTCGGTTTGGCCGGTCAACACTCCATGACTTTGGAAGAAATCGGAGAGACGTTTGATTTGACCCGCGAACGTGTTCGTCAGATCAAGGAAAAAGCAATCCGACGCCTAAAACATACCTCCAGAAGTAAAATTTTAAAGACCTATTTAGGTTAAAGTGTGAATATTACGCTAAAAAATTACAGTTAAACAAACCTTAAATTTGATTTTTGGCAAGAAAGTTGTAATTTAGTAAGATATAACAGTTTATCATGACTGTTCGTTTTTTGATTGATGAATAAACTCCGGCTGATTACCGGAGTTTTTTCATTTATGGCCATATTGAAAAATTAAGGCACCTGTTCAATGTTAATCTAATTTTTCCATACCATTTTCTACTATTTGAAAGCAATACTTCACTTTGATTTTTTCCTTTTCATCATCGGTAACCATTTTTTAATCAAATTTCTTTGTCCAAATGGCATCCCCTTTTGAGCTTCTGTTAAGCTATCATAATATCTAGAATAAACCTCATCTGATATTTTAATATAAATTGCTGTAATTTCAATTATTGAGTGGTCAACAATAAATGAATACCCCTCATCAGGACAATCAAGTTCACAACTAATAAGTTTAGTATAGCTAATAGGAAATCCATTTGAATTAAAAAGTCCTAAATAAACAGAAGTTTCTGGAGGACCATCTGTATAATATTCATAAATAACCAAGTATTGATTATTTACAATTGTATCTTTTATAAAATTGAAATAATCCAAATATTCTTCCTTATCTACTTTGAATGTCTCCTTTGCTTGGCCATCAGAAATCTTGGCTTGCCTTTCAATTACGGAGAAAAAATCTTTGTTTTTTTGCCCAAAAACAGAAACCAGCCCCAGTAAAAAAGTTAATATTAAAAGCTTTTTCTTCGTCAAAACAGTCTATTTAAAAAAATACCGAACTCCGGCCCCTACCAACACAAAGGACTCATCTACTTGGCTACTAAAATGATAATAGGCTGTAGTGGGAACGTAAAAAGAAAGTGCATCCGTGAGGTAAAAATCGATTTCAAAGGACGCAAAAATACCGTAGAGCATGCCACTTTCCGGTACCACATATCCAAATTTCGCAAAGGATTCGCCATTATTGATGTACTCATAACCTCCCGACAATCCTCCTCCCGCATATATATAAAACCCACGATTGGGTCTCGATAACACAGTTTTAAAATAACCTAGGTTCATTAAATAATCAGTGTACGGAAACTCAATACTCGAATCGGGTTGTTCCGTTGATGTTACCATTGCAAGGGAAACATGCCAATAATCGGTAGAGTTATGGTAATGGTTCACCAATAAATTCAAACCATAACCATTAGTACGGTAACTGGGGTTAAAAGCAACGGACAAGTAACTTCGTTGCCCAAATATTTCTTGGGTCGAAACCACCAAAAGTCCCAATACCATTAATGCACATACATACTTTTTCTTCATTCCTATTGAAGATTTGGGTAGCAAGAACTATAAATTAAAATCAGGAGCCTGAGGTTTACGGCTCTCATAAAGGTTGAAGAAAAGACCCATCACTATAGCGATAAGTCCACTACAATATTAGCCAAAAAATGGTACAATCCAGTTGGCACCTCCAATTATTCGAGCAAATGCAGGGTAAATTATGGCAAAAGTTCAAACTCAATGGCCATTGGAAATTGGTAAATGTTTATTGGTCATTGTAAATTGATATTTGGCTAAATTTGTAGTATGGATAAAAAATGTATCGCCCCTTCGCTACTGGCATCTGATTTTGCCAACCTACAACGAGATATTGAAATGGTGAACCAAAGTGAGGCCGACTGGTTTCATTTGGATGTGATGGATGGCGTCTTTGTTCCCAATATATCTTTTGGAATGCCAGTGATACAAGCCATCGCAAAATATGCCAAAAAACCGTTGGATACCCACTTAATGATTGCAAATCCAGATAAATACATTAAAACCTTTGCGGATTTAGGCGTACACCATTTAACCGTACACTACGAGGCATGTCCACATTTGCACAGAACGCTTCAAGCCATTAAGGCCGAGGGCATGAAAGCAGGGGTTGCGATTAATCCACACACCTCAATAAAACTATTGGAAGACACTATTCAGGATATTGACATTGTGATTGTGATGAGCGTAAATCCAGGGTTTGGAGGACAATCTTTTATCGAAAACACCTATCAGAAAGTAAAGGAACTCAAAAAACTTATCCAAAGTAAAAATGCCAATACCCTGATTGAAATCGATGGTGGTGTAAATGCTGAAAATGCAAAAAAATTGGTGGATGCGGGAGCCGATGTTTTGGTCGCGGGCAGTTTTGTTTTCAAAAGTGAAAATCCAACCGAAACCATTAAAAATTTAAAAGCAGAAATAGCATAATGCAGGAGTTTGATGTTGTAATTATTGGAGGGGGGCCCATAGGTATTGCCTGTGGCCTAGAAGCCAAAAAACAGGGGTTGAGCTATATCATCATTGAAAAAGGCCCGATTGTGAACTCCTTGTTCAATTACCCGATGAACATGCAGTTCTTTTCATCTTCAGAAAAATTGGAGATAGATGAAATTCCTTTTATTAGCAAGGAGGCCAAACCCAAAAGAAACGAAGCTTTGGAATACTACCGAAGAATCGTGACTTCGAATAAATTGAACATTCACCTTTTTGAAAAGGTGAGACAGGTGGAAAAGCAAGGTGACTTCTTTCAGGTTATTTCCGAAAAAGATGAGTACAAAGCCAAAAATGTGGTGGTGGCAACAGGTTTCTATGATTTACCAAACACCATGAATGTTCCAGGGGAAGATTTACCTAAAGTTTCCCATTACTACAACGACCCACATTTTTATGCCAGCCAAAAATTGGCCGTTGTCGGTGCCAGTAATTCTGCTATTGATGCCGCTTTGGAATGTTGGAGAAAAGGAGCCGAGGTTACATTGATCATTCGTGGTCCTGAAGTGGGGCAACGCGTAAAATATTGGGTGCGTCCCGATATCATCAACCGAATTGAAGAGGGGAGCATAAAAGCGTATTACAATTCCACGGTGAAGGAAATACAACCCCATGAAATCACCATCAACACAGAAGATGGGGAAGTGACTTTTGAAAATGATTTTGTTTTGGCCTTGACAGGGTACATGCCCAATTTTGAATTTTTGGAAAAACTGGGGATTACCCTTACCAACGATGAAAAACGTTTGCCCACTTACGATCCAGAAACTATGGAAACCAATGTAGAAGGCTTGTTTTTGGCAGGAGTTATCTGTGGCGGGATGGAAACCCACAAATGGTTCATAGAAAATTCCCGAATACATGCCCCTATTATTATGAGCGCCATAAAGCATAAAATGGAAGTGGCCCAAGAAAAGTCTTGATTTGAGTTAAAATTTGTTGCATTTCAGAAAAGGCTTCCTTTTGGATATGAGTATATTTAAGGAAATCTGAAACACTTTTGAATGAAAAACGCAACAAGCTCCACTCAAAATATAAGTAGGGTCGTCCTCGGGCTATTGATGATAATCGCCGGTATTGGACACCTCACCTTTCAACGCGAAGAATTTCAGGCGCAAGTGCCCCGATGGTTGCCCACAAGTGAACCTTTTATGGATTTTGTGGTGGTAGCTTCGGGCGTAGTGGAAATACTTTTAGGCCTAGCTATGGTATTTTTGGTCAAATACAAGGTGAAAATTGGAATCGTATTGGCCATTTTCTATGTTTTGATATTCCCTGGAAACATCTCACAATATACCAATGGCATCGACGCTTTTGGACTGAACACTGACCTTAAACGATTGGTTCGTCTGTTTTTTCAGCCCGTTTTGATCCTTTGGGCACTTTGGTCCACAGGGGCACTACAACACCTAATGAACAAACAAAAATAGCAGCTATGGAATTTTACAAATTGGAAGCAGAGCGATTGAACGGTTCCCTAGAAAAAATGGAACAGTATAAGGGAAAAACTGTAATCGTAGTGAACACTGCAAGCAAATGTGGACTTACCCCACAATATAAAGGATTGGAATCACTATATCAGAAATACAAAGACCAAGGTTTGGAAATTTTGGGATTTCCCTGCAATCAATTTGGCAACCAAGAGCCTGGTAAGGCCAATGAAATTAGTGAGTTTTGCCAAGTGAATTATGGAGTGAGTTTCCCGATGTTTGCCAAAGTGGATGTGAACGGAAAAAATGCACACCCCATTTTTAAATATTTGAAATCAAACCTCGGTAGTTTGCTGGGCAGTAAAATCAAATGGAATTTCACCAAATTCGTCATCGACAAAAATGGAAAACCAGTAAAACGCTTCGCTCCAGTAACCGAGCCTGAGGCGATGGAGAATTATATTAAAGGGATTCTGTAATTCAAGCCATTTTCAACTGTGCCTGCAAGGCACCTGACTCTTTTAGCATGTTTCTGCCATCCTTAAAACTGAGATATGGATAACCCTTTTGATGGTTGAGCATACTAATGTCACAAAGCATACCCCAATGTCGGGCGATTTCTTTCCATGCCCAAAACAACGAATGTTTGGGGTCATAAATGTGGGTCGCCTCCCCTCCCGCTCCATTAATTTCGATGATGCTAAAGTTTCTGCCTTGACAAAGTTCCTCAAAAGAGTTGTAAAGTACATCCAATCGACCATAATGGAACCCATTTATTTGCCGGCATACTCCATCAATGGTTTTCACTAAGTCTGTATTGATTTTATCACTGACATCAACAAATTTTGCGCCTCGGGTATGACTTCCGTAGGGCACCAAGATAAACTCCTCCCCTTTTTTCAACACGTTTTGCAGTTTATCCCCAAACTTATTTTGCAAGGCTTTCAATTGAAAATGACTTCTTGGATTGGCCTTGATCAATTCCAAAATACTACGTTGACCGTCGCCAACTACTTTTAAAAATTCTTTGGAGACAATTCCAGTAATTTTACCAATCTCTTCTTCAGGTTTTCTTACATAAAAAATCCCAACTTCTTTGGTAAATGGAATTAGTTCCTGCACCAAAAAATCGGAAGGCGACCAGGCTACGTATTCTTGAAATGCTTCTTTATCCTGAATTTTTTCAACCCCGAAGGACTTCATTCCAATGTTGGGTTTGGCAATGAACGGGAAACCAATGTCCGAAACCAAAATACGTTCCAAGGCAATATCGGAAGACTCATTTTTGGGAATGAAAACAGTTTTTGGAATGTTTTGGTCAGGAATCATTTCATAGATTTCCTTTTTGGAAATCATTGCCATTCCACCGTTTTTCATTCCGGGATTTGCGGCATTGAAATAGAAAATAGACCGTGCCTTAATGGAATAATACAACCAAACCGGAAACATAGGATAATAGATCAACCAAAAGGGCCAATATTCCCAATGGGTTATTCTGTGCCATATCAGTTGTAATCGTTCCATTTTTAAAAAGTGAGCTCCCCGGCCGAAAAGGGCACCTCAAAAACTTTATCGTTCAATAAATCCAAATGTTTCATCAGGATTTGGTCCTCGCCCAAAATGGCTTGGGTTACACTAAATGTTTTTAAGCCTGATTCCCTGTCAATGATAAATCCATTTTCAAAATCATTGTGATTGTTGGAATGAAAATCCAGTATATCAGAAGCTTCTATTGTAGTCGTTGTTTCTTGAAATTCATCAAACAAAATGGCTCTGTGTTTGATGATCTCATCGGAATAAAGCGTAGCCGAAGCCCAAATATGGTTTTGGGTCTTGTCCAAACCTCTAAAATATTTTTGATTGCCATCCCATCGGAATTCCATCAAAGCAGCATCAAACAACACCAAAGTAAAAGGCTCAATCTGGTATAGTTCCATTTCTTTTAGCGAACCCAATGGATTATTGGAACTAATAATATCAAGCAAAATAAGCCCTCGGCTTTTGGCATAGCTCCCTCCCATTTGATGGTTTACAAAGGCACCATTCAGCAAAACGCCCACAGCACCGTTCTCATTTAGGGCAAACCAGGTACCTCCTGCTTTTGGATCCTTTGGAAAAAGTACTTTTGTCGCACCGATGGTTTCTTCTTTGGGTTGATGGGCCAATGGCCTGGAAATATGCTCATCGCGATTGGAGGTGATAAAATATCGCCCTCCTGAGCAAACAAAACTTACTGTGCACATGTTTTTCTGTATTGCATGGTTGATGGCGCAACTCCAAATGAAATCGGAAGCTCTTGTCCTGTTATTTGTTCAATCCCTACCTTGATCAAGGCATGATGGTGAATCGTATGTTCCAAATTATACATCACTTCACGATAATAATTGGAGTCCAAACAGGTAGTTTCACCCGCCAGTTCGTAGGTGATTTTTAAATGCTTATTGGGTTGTTGAAGCTGTGACTGGATCAAGCTCAATTTTTCCATTGCGAAAGTTAGGTCTTGCTCAATTCTTAGGTCACGTTCCCGACGGTCATAAGAAACATTGGCAGATGGGTAACCTTGAAGCAAACAAAGATAGAGTTCGATAACATGTCGGGTGTGCTGCCCGATAGTGGCATTGGAAAGCACACTACATTTTTGGGAGTAACAATCCAATGGCAAAGCCAATAGTACTTGTTTGAACTGCTCGAGAGTATCCAACGAAGGTTTGAACATGTATGGTAAGGTTGTTTTTAGATTGATTTATGATGTTTGGTTTTAGTTATTTCAGCATAAGATAAAAAGAAAATTCAATGTATCCTGTATGCTGAATTCACTTTTACCTTTCTTTAGTTTTTAATTTTCTCCCAGTTTTTATCAGCCTGATCTTTCAATTTATTGGGGGACTCGTTCAACCAAAATTGTAAGGTGTTGTTTTTACCTTGATTGTAAAAAAGGTACAGTTTCCCGTCCCTAATTTCAAACGTTTCTGGGTTTATATTCACTTTTTTTCCGCTAACCGCAACAGCGTAGGCGCAATATCCACCAAATTGAGGCAAATACGTTTCAGAATTCATTTTAAACTTTTCCAAGTTGTCTTTACTGGAAAACTTATAGTTTATACCATCATAAATAGCGATAAATTCCTTATCACCTTCCTTGGCCTCCCCTTCAAAATAGGCAACAACATCATAGCCATTGGCGGCAAAACCTTTCTTGGTATTGTAATCTATGCTTTGGGCTTGACCATTAGCTCCAAATACCAAAATAAAAATCAATATCAACTTTTGCATACCCTCTAATCTAGATTGTCGTCTATTTCAAATAATAAAGAAGTAAATCACATTTTGGTTTGTTTAGTCCATTGCAAATAAGATTCCTTTCATTTTTTTTGCTGTTCACCGATATTTTTTTGGATTACGTCTAAAGGTTGTAGGATACGGACCGTCAAGTGCACTAATCGCACTAAAGCATCGTTTTTAAAATAAACCAACAAATTTGACTCCACTTCCCCAAAAGGTGGATGCTACAATACCTACTTAATGCGCCAGACTATATCCCCCTCCTTTTTTACATGGCTAAATGGCCTTTTATTACTATTCTCATTTGTTTCGAATGCTCAGTTTAACGAGGTCACGTTTACCAATTCAGAACCCATTTCATTACGTCCAACCACATCGGTTTTATTGGCTGGACAGAAAGATTATAGTTTCGATGAAATCAAGAACAACCCTAACCTGAATTTTGTTCCGTTATCCAGTTTAAAGGAAAACCTGGGTTTTTCCAATGATCATTATTGGATGTCCTTTACTTTGGAAAATCCTACCGACAAGTATACGCAGTACTATTTGGAAACTGCCAGACCCATCACGGACATTGTCAACCTTTATCTGGTTGACATTAATGGGGAAGTAGAAAAACAATTCAGTGGAGATAAAATTCCTTTTTCAAAAAAGACCATACAGCATAGAAAATCAATTTTTGATATTGCGCTTGAGCCGCATCAAAAAATGCAAGCTTATATTCACCTAAAAAGTGATGGGGAAGTTGTGATGCTGCCCTTGAATCTGTATTCGGAGAATAGTTTCTTTAAGCTTACATATAAAGAACAGGTTTTCTATGGGTTCTTTTATGGCATATTGATTTTAGCGAGCATAATCTACCTTTTTTTCTATTTTGCATTAAAGGACAGGGCTTTTATCTACTATGCCCTATACGTGCTTTTTATTGCATTGCTACAGTTTTCTTTGGATGGATTTTTTCACCAATATTTTACCCCCCAAGGAGGCTGGCTGTCCGATAGAGCCGTTTTACTTACTGCGTTTATCTCCTTATTCTTTTTTGGAAAATATGGAGACATCTTCCTAAACCTGAAAAAAAACAGCCCTGTTTTACATGTTGCCAATAAAGCCCTCAGTATAGGAATCGTTATAGGAGTTTTTGTTTTGGCTGCAGTCCCAAGTCTTTTTAAAAATTGCTATCCCTTGGCCAATGCTATTGGTATTTTGGTCTTGATTCATATGACTTGTGCCATAATCACCTTAAAGTTGAAAAAGGAAAAAGTGGACAGCTACTTTATCATAGGTGTAACTTTTCTGATTGCTGGATTTGTCGTCTTCATCCTTAATAATTTCAATACCATAGAAAATTCATTTTTCACTAGCAACGGAACCAAATTTGGTATTGGGTTGGAGATTATCTTTCTATCCATTTCCATGAGCAATAGGATTCGCAATCTTCGAATGGAAAATGAGCATAACCAGTTGTTGGCACTGCAAAGGGCACAAGACATGAACGAAATCAAATCGTCCTTTCTATCCAACATTAGCCATGAACTTAGGACACCTCTTAATTTAATCATGGGCGTAACCACATCCCTACAAGAAAACAAGGAAGAGGAAGATCTGGAAGAAAAATGCAAAATGATCCTAAGCTCTTCCAAAAACCTATTGGGTTACATTGAGGACATTCTAGATTTTACGGTCATTGAAAAAGGTGATCAAGAATTAAAAGAGGTTCCATTTGATTTAAAATCGACTCTAACAAAGATTGTTAATACCCAAGAGAAAAAGGCGCAATTAAAAAATTTGGAGTTTACTACCCATATTTCTGATTCACTGCCAGCAAGAATTATTGGAGACAAGGGCAAATTGGTACAAATACTCAATCATATTTTAGACAATGCCATTAAGTTCACCAATCAAGGTGCCGTAGCCTTACAAATCGATTGCAAAACAAACAAGGATAAAACCACCATTACATTTACAATTAGCGATACGGGAATCGGCATTTCAAAGGAAAAGATGAGCACCATTTTCGAATCGTTCACAAAGAAGTCCTTTATGGATAAGCGGGAGTTTAGTGGTTTGGGATTGGGACTCTATATTGTAAAAACCTATGTTGATCTACAGAATGGCCAAGTTCAATTCAGAAACAATCAACAACAAGGAACAGTTTGCGAGCTTAATTTGAGTTTTGAGATAGATGAGGATATGGCACTTGTGAATGAAGAACAAACAATTGCATCATTTGATAAAAAATTGGGCACAAGCGATATCCTTTTGGTAGAGGACAATAAGATGAACCAAACCGTGGTAAAGTTATTATTCAAAAAGAACTGGGGAGGCATTAACCTTACCATTGCAAACCATGGAAAAGAGGCTTTGGAACTGATGAAGACCAAGACTTTCGACTTTATATTAATGGATTTACAAATGCCTGAAATGGATGGCTTTGAAACTACTTCAATCATTAGAAGTGGGGAAGCACAATGTCCTGCAGACATTCCAATAATAGTTCTTACCGCGGACAACACCAGTACAACCCGTAAGAAAATATTTGAACTTGGCGCCAATGATCTAGTCACCAAGCCTGTCAATGGACCGTTATTGTTCTCTAAAATGAACAAACATTGCTTAAGAAAACGTGTTCATAAAGTGGCCTAATCATTTAAACCCAAATAGATTCTTATTTACCTTAGAAAGTTCTCTATTTAGAAAACATAAAAAAGCATGTCCCAAAAGAAACATGCTTTTTGACTTTTAAAATTCAAAGCAACTTTAAGATCCCGTAACCAAGTTTAAGAAGTCCTTGTCCCTTTGTGGGGAAACAAAGCATTCATTATCAAAAAACATGGTAGGTGTTTCGGTTGCATTATAAACGGGCCATTCTGGTAATGCATCGTGGTTCGGGTCACCTGTTTTGGCGAAATTGATCCAAGCCTGACTCATTTTATGGGCCAAAATGTGAGCTTTTTCTCCTCCACCTGTCATTTGAACCGCTCTTTCAATATTATCAAACACAAAAGGAAGTTCCATACAATGAAGGGATTTGTACTTTCCATCAAAAACTGGTGATTGCCAAGTAAATAGATACATGTACACTGGAGCGCCACCTTTTAATGCGGATTTTCTATTGGCCTGAACAACTGCACCTGGACGGAAAATAGCGTCAATATCTAACAAATCCGATGGACGGGTGTCATCTGGATAAGCCTTTTTAACCGCTGCCAAATATTCATCAGCTTTATCCTTATATGTTTCATTGATATGCGCCATTATTTCCTCCTCAGAGGCACCAAAAAAACGACCATTGTAAAACGGCGTAAACTCATTTTTGGTAGTCCCGATCAAAAGTGGAATGTCTTTGGACAACTCAAAGGCTTCATCTGAAAGCAACTGATATGGAAAAACATTGCCATCATGACTTGGGCCCCAATTCAAGGAACCTAATCCAACAACAGGTTTACCTTCCGCTTTCATTTTTTCACCGACCACTTTCAACGCTTTGGAGCTAGCTGCACTCAATTGTTCAAAAGGTATGTTTTGTAAACTATCCACTTGGCTCGCCGACAATCCCAATTGGCTTAAAACTTCCGCTCCAATGGCCTGAGTAACTTCCTTTTCCAACATATTGGCACGCATTGCGCCACTTTGGTTGATGGCTTTATGGAAAAGTCCCTTAGCTCTTGGCATGGCCATTAAATTGTTCACCTTGGCCCCTCCACCAGATTGACCAAAAATGGTCACATTGTTTGGGTCCCCTCCAAAGTTTGAAATATTAGCTTTCACCCATTCCAAAGCAGCAACAATATCCAAAATACTGTTATTGGCCGAGGTCTTGTATTTTTCACCATAAGCGGATAAATCCAAGAAACCGAGCACGTTTAATCGGTGATTGATGGATACAACAACAACATCACCTTTCTTACTCAAATTTTCGCCATCATAGGATGGTAATTCTTGGCTTGAACCCGCGGTGTATCCGCCGCCGTGAATCCAAAATAGTACAGGTCTTTTCTTTTGGTCCGTACTAGGTGTCCAAATATTAATGCGTAGGCAATCCTCACTGGTGTATCCCCAATCGTGGTCAAACACAAACTCGGATTCGTCCATAACCGATGTGGTTGGTGTCAATAGTGGAGCTACTGGGCCGTACATGGTCGAACTACGAACACCCTCCCAAGCATCCACTTTGGTTGGCGCCATAAATCGTTCGGCTTTGGCATAGGGAATACCTTTATAGGTATAAATCCCATTTCTGATAAAACCTCTTACCTTGCCAGACTCTGTATTGGTAACGGCGACATCTTTGCCTGTTTGAAGTTCAATTTGCGCATCCACTTTAGGTAAAAGCAATGCAAATACCATTGCGAATAGCATGGTTGATTTAATTTTCATTTGAAATAGTTTGATAGTTTATGTTATGCCCTATGAAAATAAATAAAAATCCAAAAGATGTTTTAAGAAATAGCTTTGAACCATAAACAAGAGGCCATTTATAGAGGTTTTTAACACATTTAGACGCAATGTTACAATTATGGAACTCCAACTAACCAAAAAAGCCTGAAAGCAAATTGCTTTCAGGCTTTTTTATAATTCATTGGTGACCCAGGGAGGATTCGAACCCCCAACCCTCAGAGCCGAAATCTGATATTCTATCCAGTTGAACTACTGGGCCAATTATTATGAACTAAGCTTTGCTTTTACAATGGTGGAAATGGTTTTTCCATCGGCCTGACCCGCCAATTCTTTGGAAACAATTCCCATTACCTTGCCCATATCCTGCATACCTGATGCACCTACTGCATCGATGGTTTGCACAACCACTTTTTCTATTTCTTCTTCTGTAAGTTGTTCTGGTAAAAACTTTTCAATCACGGCTACTTGCGCCAATTCTGGTTCGGCCAAATCATCACGGCCTTGCTCTTGATAGATTGCGGCACTGTCTTTACGCTGCTTTACCAATTTCTGAACCAACTTTACCTCATCCTCTTCGGAAAGTTCTGTACCTACTTTTTCTGTTTTCGCCAATAATATGGCAGACTTAATGGCTCGCAACGATTCCAAGGCAACGGTATCCTTTGCCTTCATTGCGGCTTTCATTTCTGTCATTACCTTTTCTTGCAGTCCCATTTGTTCTTTTTTAGGGTTGCGAAGATAAAAAATAAACCCGAAAGAAAACGAACTTTCGGGTTTAAGCCTTCCATAATATAATGGATGTTAATGTACACTACTAATCAACATTATCATGCAAAAAAGAGTTATTGGAACGTAATTGAAGGTCATCATTGCTATCCTCACTTAAAGTGGTTCTTGAAACCTTCTGCTCCTTGGGCACATCGTTAAGGTCTACTCCCTGACGTTTGTAAGCCGGCTCTTTTTCTATTTCGTCTATACTGTTTCTATTGTTTTGAAACTTATAGTTAAAGTTTTTCAGCTTTCTTCTTCTTTCATCCGCTCTATCTCTTAAAATGTCGCTGATAGAACTGTTCATTGGATCCAAACTGGCAGAAGTTTCCTCATGCTGTTTTTTTTCTTCAACCTTTACGGTCTTTTTCTCAAAAACAAGCTCGTTCTCCACCAACTTAGGCTCATGGGTTTCTGCCATTGACTTAGCCCCAGTCAATTTATTTTCCAACTCCATGTATTCTTCCAAATTGTAGCGTGTTTCTCCTTCTTTGTTGTATTCAAGTACTGGATTCACCTCTACATATTCGTTTACTTTCACATCACCAATACCATCATCCAAATTAAAGGTGATGGTGTGCTCCTTTTCGTCTTCTTCCTCAACATGTTGGTTCAACGGCATATCAAAGCTTAACGTAAACTGATCTTCATTTGACTTCGGCTCAACCACCTCGGCATCCACCACATCGATATTGTTCAGAATACTTTTGGCCTCTATAATAATAAAGTCATCTTCTTTGGTGGGCTCTGCAATTACCTCCTCGTAGAACACATTAAAGTTTCTGATGTAATTGGTGGTCGGAATCAAATCAGGGTCTTTAGGTGTTGGAGCAGGCGCTTCTTTTTCCTCCACCATATCCAATGTATGTTTTACAATGGTCGGTTCTGGCTCTGGCTCCGGTTCAGGCGTTTTTTCAACCCGTACTTCTTGTACCGCAGTAGCCTCCGGAGTTAAATCTTGTTGTGCGGTCTGCTCATCTTCCAAGGTATAAAACACCTTTTTGGATTCCGTATTTACAATGTTGTCTTGTTGGTCTACATTAAAACCGGTTGCAATAACAGTTACGGCAATTGCCTCGCCTAGGTTTTCGTCTTCACCAACACCCATGATGATATTGGCTCCGTGACCTGCTTCAATCTGAATATGATCGTTGATTTCCCCGATCTCATCAATAGTGATTTCTTGGGAACCGGATACAATCAACAACAATACGTTTTTGGCTCCTTGTATTTTATTATCGTTCAACAATGGAGAGTCCAAAGCTTTCATAATGGCTTCAGTGGCTCTTGCTGAACCTGAAGCCACCGCAGACCCCATAATGGCGGTTCCACTGTTTGAAAGCACCGTTTTGGCATCCCTAAGGTCAATGTTTTGTGTGTAGTGATGTGTAATTACCTCTGCAATACCCCTTGCTGCAGTGGCCAATACTTCATCTGCTTTAGAGAAACCGGCCTTAAACCCAAGATTACCGTAAACTTCCCTTAATTTGTTATTGTTGATGACAATGAGTGAATCTACATTGGCACGCAATTTTTCAATTCCCGTTTGGGCTTGTTTGTTACGCATGGCGCCTTCAAACTGGAAAGGCATGGTTACAATCCCCACGGTAAGCACATCCATTTCCTTGGCCAATTTGGCAATTACAGGAGCTGCACCTGTTCCTGTACCACCACCCATTCCAGCAGTGATAAAGGCCATTTTGGTGTTTTGTCCCAACATGGATTTAAGATCTTCCATGCTTTCCAACGCTGCCTGCTCTCCAACTTCTGGGTTAGCTCCAGCACCCAATCCTTCTGTCAACGAAACGCCCAATTGGATTTTATTGGGTACAGAACTATTCTGCAAAGCTTGGGCATCGGTGTTGCAGATTACAAAATCCACTCCATTGATGCCGGCCTGGAACATGTGGTTGATGGCATTGCTACCTCCTCCTCCAACGCCAATAACTTTAATTACGTTGCTTTTGTTCTTGGGCAAATCAAAAGCTATGTTATCAAATTCAGTGTTCTTACTCATAACGGTTGTGTTTCTTATGGGGTTTATTATTCTGCGTTATCCAAAAAGTCTTTCAACTTCTCGGACCACTTATCAAAAATTGATTTTCTCTCACCATGGGTCGCCATAGTTGCCTTAGCTCCCATTTCTTGTTCTTGTTCCACCAACACCTCTTCTTCGACCAAGGTGTTGTCTTGATGAAGTCCCAAACTCTTTTTCTTAGATTCCAAGGAATTCATCAACAATCCAACAGCGGTGGCGTACAACGGACTGGCCACTTCTTCATCGGAATCCCCTGCCAAATGCTCGTTTGGATATCCAATTCTAGTATCCATTCCTGTGATGTATTCCACCAACTGCTTTAAATGCTTCAATTGGCTACCGCCACCGGTAAGCACAATTCCAGCAATCAGTTTTTTCTTTTGCTCTTCGTGTCCGTAGTTTTTGATTTCCACATACACCTGTTCCACGATTTCCACCACACGGGCGTGGATGATCTTCGAAAGATTTTTTAATGTAATTTCTTTGGGCTCACGACCTCTAAGTCCTGGAATGGAAACAATTTCGTTGTCCTTGTTCTCCCCTGGCCAAGCAGAACCAAATTTTATCTTCAACAATTCAGCCTGCTTCTCAATAATGGAGCAGCCCTCTTTAATGTCTTCGGTAATGACGTTACCCCCGAAAGGAATCACGGAGGTATGGCGGATGATGCCGTCCTTGAAAATGGCCAAATCTGTAGTTCCACCTCCTATATCGATAAGGGCAACACCCGCTTCTTTTTCTTCTTGACTCAACACGGCATCTGCAGAGGCCAAAGGCTCCAAGGTGATGTTACCAAGATCTAAACCTGCACTTTTTATGCAACGCCCAATGTTTTTTATGGAGGAAACCTGACCTACCACCACATGGAAATTGGCTTCCAAACGTCCACCGTACATTCCAACAGGCTCCTTGATTTCAGATTGACCATCCACTTTATATTCTTGAGGCAACACGTGGATGATTTCCTCACCTGGAAGCATCACCAATTTGTACACTTGGTTGCATAACTTATCCAAATCCTCTCCATCTATTACCTCCTCCGAATTGGGACGTGTGATATAATCGCTATGTTGAAGGCTACGGATATGCTGACCGGCGATACCCACTACAACAGAACCAATTTTAAGACCTGAGTTTAACTCGGCCTGTTCCACGGCCTGCTGAATGGAGGAAATGGTCTGGGTGATGTTGTTCACCACTCCACGGTGCACACCAAGACTCTTGGATTTTCCAGTGCCCAATATTTCTATTTTTCCATACTCATTTTCCTTACCAATGATCGCTACGATCTTGGTAGTTCCAATATCCAACCCAACTGAATAATTACCCTGTTCCATACTTTAAATTTTGGTGCAAACCACTTGATTGTTGAACTCTAAACTCACTGTTGCATATTCCTCCAAGGTTTTATCCTTGGTGGCCTTGGTATAAAAGGCCATAAAATTTTTAAACTTTAAATTGAGGTTTTCCACCCCTCCCAAATTCACCACAAAGTTTTCCATTCGGAATTTGAGCTGGTAGTTTCCTTCCTCTTCAATATGTATGCCGATGACATTTTTCCTAAGAAAATCATCATCGTTGATATAGTTCAAAATCACATAGGCATCCTCTAAGGTCTTTCCGGTTATCTTTCCTGTAATTATAGGAACCCTTGCCGAGTGGTACCTTGACAATGGCATACGACCTCCCGTGTCATCCAAATAAAATTTGGAGACGCCTTCAACTCTCCCAATGGGTTTGCGCTGAATTATCTCAGAGATAAGCTCCCCGTTTACAGTAAGATAGACTTGGGCATTTTTGACCATATCGTTGGATAGAATTACCTCCTCTATGGTATTCAAAACTAACTGTTCTTTTGCCCTATTTTCAAGGGGTCCGCATTTTTGTATTAACAATTTATTAACCGCATCCTCTGTTAAGTACAGGTTATTTTCACCTACAAACTCAACGGAAATTTTGCTTACTTGTCTTTTACTGTTTCGTTGATCGGCAAAACCGTAGAGCGCGACCACGGCGACCAACAAAAAGGTCAGTTTTATGTAATCCCAATTAATGCGCATAACTCAATTCTTTTTTGATTTTTGGTACTTCCAAACCAATATCACCTGCTCCAAGCGCAACCAATACGCCCGATTTGCAGTTACTCACTTCTTTGATCAAGTCTGATTTTGAAACCAGTTTCTTGTTCGGATTCTCTATTTTGTCCAACAACCATTGTGAGGTCACCCCTTCAATGGGCTCCTCTCGGGCGGGATAAATTTCCAGTAAAATAATGTCATCGAATTGCGATAGACTCTTTGCAAAATCATCCGCAAAATCTTGGGTTCTGGAAAACAAGTGGGGCTGGAAAATCACAGTGACTTTCTCTCCCGCATGCATTTCACGAACAGCTTGATATACCGCATTTATTTCTGTGGGATGATGCGCATAATCGTCGATGAACACAAAATCCTTTTGTTTGATCTGATAGGAAAACCTACGTTGAACCCCTTTAAAACTCCCCAAAGCTTCAGCAAGGCGGTGTGGTGGGCAGCCTGTTTGCACCGCCATCGCGAAAGCAGCTAATCCATTGAGCAAATTGTGCCTTCCAGGTTTGTTGAACTTTACATTCGTGATAACCTCTAAAGGCGTGACGAGATCAAATATGTAGGTACCATGTTCAATGTTAATATTTTGAATGCAGTAATCGGAACCGTCCTCAATTCCGAAAGTGCTTCCTTCCAGGGACAATCCATTACGTACAAATAGTTTTCCGTTGGGTTTAATTTTGCCCACAAACTCCCTAAAAGAGTTTTCCAACTCCTCTTTGGTGCCATAAATATCCAAATGGTCTGCATCCATCGAAGTAACACAGGCGACAGTTGGGGTAAGTCGCAAGAATGAACGGTCAAACTCATCGGCCTCCACTACAGAATATTCGGTTCCCTCCAACACAAAGTTGCTATTGAAGTCTTCCGAAATCCCACCCAAAAATGCCGAAAATGGTAATTCACATTCTTTGAGCAAATGGGCCAGAATGCAAGAGGTCGTTGTTTTTCCATGGGTTCCCGCAACGGCAAGACAAAAAGAGTCTTTAGTGATGATACCCAATACTTCGGAGCGCTTCTTTAAATTAAAACCGTTGTTCTTATAATATTGGAATTCCGAATGCGAAGCTGGTACGGCTGGCGTATACACCACCAAGGTTTGAGGATGCTTGAACTCTTTAGTAATCAATTCCACATTGTCCTCAAAATGAACCGAAATACCCAATTGCTCCAAACCTTCCGTAATAGGAGTTGGGGTTTTATCGTAGCCTGCCACTTTTTTTCCAATAAAATTGAAATAGCGGGCCAAAGCAGACATACCAATACCTCCGATTCCGATAAAATAGACGCTATGTATATCCTTTATATTCATTTTTCAAATTTGTCAGTTCGAGCGCAGTCGAGAACAGTAATTACCTCTCGACTCCGCTCGAGGTGACCTACTTTATTTATTTGTTCTTTTAATTGCAATCTCACTTCTTCAACAACTTTTCAATTTCATCCACAATATGCTCCGTAGCCTTTGGCATGGCCATCTTTTTAATATTCACTCCCAATTTTTTTTGCATTTCCATTGACTCCATCAATTCAGAAAAACGAGTTTCAAATGCCATATCCAATTCGCTTTCGCGAAGCATAATGGCTGCATCTTTTGCTACCAATGCTTGGGCGTTCTGAGTTTGATGATCTTCCGCCACATTGGGCGATGGAATAAAAATCACCGGTTTTCCCACCAAACACAATTCAGAAACCGAACCTGCACCAGCTCTAGAAATAATTACATCGGCGGCGGCATAGGCCAAATCCATTCGATTGACAAAGGCCAATACTTTTACCTGTTCGGATTCGTGTTTTTTATATTCTTCGAAATACAGTTTTCCACATTGCCAAAGCACTTGAAAGCCTTGCTTTTCAAAGAAACTGAGTTCTTTTTCTATCAATTGGTTGATACGTCTTGCACCAAGGCTACCACCCAATACCAATACTGTTTTTTTATCGCCATCAAGACCGAAAAAGGCAGCTGCTTCTTCCTTGCTTTCTTTTATCTGAACCAAGTCAGTTCGGATAGGATTTCCTGTCTTTACAATCTTTTCCTTTGGAAAAAAGCGCTCCATCCCGTCGTAGGCCACACAAATCTTCTCTGCTTTTCCCGCCAACAGTTTGTTCGTAATTCCCGCAAAGGAATTCTGCTCTTGAAGCACACAGGGAACACCCGAACTTTCGGCCATTCGCAACAAAGGTCCACTAGCAAAGCCTCCCGTTCCAATGGCAACATGGGGCTTGAACTGCTTCACTATGTTACGTGCTTCTAACAAACTACTTATCAGTTTTAATGGAAACATGAGATTTTTCAATGTCAGTTTCCGTTGTAATCCACTTATCCACAAACCTTTTATTTCGTATCCAGCCTGTGGTACTTTTTCCATCTCCATTTTATCCTTGGCCCCCACGAATAAAAACTCGGCATCGGGATGCCTTCTTTTTAATTCGTTGGCTATGGCCACTGCAGGATAAATATGTCCTCCCGTTCCTCCTCCAGAAAGTATAAACCTATATTTGTCCACTTAATACTTCTAAAGGATTGGTTTCATCTATATCGTAGGATTGCTCCTCTAAGTTTTCTTTTTTATTGCTGGCGCTCAACACAATTCCGATGGCCATACAGGTCATCCAAATAGATGTTCCTCCCATACTGATCAATGGCAAGGGTTGCCCTGTAACAGGAAACAACTGCACTACCACGGCCATATTGATGAATGCTTGAAAAACAATCGGCAAGCCGACGCCTATTACCAATAATTTTGAAAAAATGGTTTTGGCCGAATGCGCCACGACCACAATTCGGAACAGCAAAAGCAAATAGAAAAAGAGCAAGGCTCCTCCTCCCAACAGTCCATATTCCTCAATAATGATGGCAAAAATGAAGTCGGAAGTACTTTGCGACAACAAATTCTTCATCACACTTTTTCCAGCACCTTTACCTACAATTCCACCTTCGGCCACTGCAATCTGAGCCAAGGTCAATTGATGTAAATCGTCTTTATCTGCATTTTCTGGATGAATAAAGGTTTCTATCCTAGATTTCCATGTTCCAGCTCTTTGTGGCAAAACTTCTGGCGCTTTAAAAAGTACAAATAGGAACATTCCTCCGAGGACAATTCCCGTACCGACCATGGCAAGCAAATATTTTAAGGGGTAACCTCCTAAAAAGCAAAGCACCAACACCATAAAACTAATGATGGCCGCCGTAGAGAAGTTTTCGGGCAAAATCAACAATATGACCAAAGCCACAGGCAACCAAAGTGGCAACAGACTTTCTTTAAAGGTGATTTTTACATCTTTGATCTTGGTCAGGTATCTCGCAATCCAAATCATTAGAACCACCGAGGCCAAAGTTGAAGTTTGAAAATTTACCCCAACAAAAGGAATCTTAATCCATCGGTTGGCAGTAACTCCTCCAATTCGTGTTTCGACAGTTAGGGTATAAGCCAACAAAAGCAACACAATGGGCAATGCAATTATGGACAGCCCTTTAAAGTAATGTGTTGGAATTTTGTGAATGGCATAGATAATTCCAAATCCCAAAAACAGCAATATGGCGTGCTTTACCAAATGCCCCAAGGTGGTTCCGTCATTATTGACGTACACCAAATTGGTACTGGCACTGTACACCGGCAAAAATGAGAAAAGAGCCAAGAGGGCCACTACGCCCCAAATGGCTTTATCACCTTTCAGATTTTTGAAGATTGCAAACACGTTCTACAAGTTTTTTACCGCGGTTTTAAATTGATCTCCTCGGTCTTCGTAATTATTGAACAAATCGAAACTTGCGCAAGCTGGCGACAACAAAACGGCATCACCGCGCTCAGCAACTTTATAGGCCACTTTCACGGCTTCTTCCATGGAATACGTCTCTACCATTGGTGTGATTACGTTTCCAAAGGCTTCTATCAACTTGGAATTATCAACCCCCAAGCAGATGATGGCCTTTACTTTTTCCCGAACCAAGGGCATCAACTCGGAATAATCGTTCCCTTTGTCAACGCCACCCACAATCCATACGATGGGTTTTTTAATACCATCCAAGGCATAAAAAGTGGCATTTACATTGGTGGCTTTTGAATCGTTTACGTATTCCACATGGTTTATTTTCAGAACCTTTTCCAACCTGTGGGCCGCTCCTTGAAAGGATTGGATACTTTGACGAATAGTCTCCTTCCTCACCCTCACTAAATGCGCTGCCATGCTGGCTGCCATTGTATTCTTCACGTTGTGCTGACCTTCCAAGGCCAAAATATCTCTACTCATTTCCAAGGTTTTATTTTCTAATTTTATTTTAATCGTATCGTTTTCCAACCAAGCTCCTTCTTCCATTTTCTTTTGCACAGAAAAGGGTATCAATTTGGATTGAACTGGGTGTTCCTTTAGCCATTCCACAATCACTTCATCATCTGCATCATAGATCAGGTAATCATTTTCATCCTGATTCATAGCTATTCTGAATTTGGAGGCGATATAGTTTTCAAACTTGTACTCGTATCGGTCCAAATGGTCTGGGGTGATGTTGGTAAGGATGGCAATATGTGGTTTAAAATCCACGATTCCATCCAGCTGAAAGCTGCTTATCTCCAACACATAATGGTCAAAATCTTGTTCGGCCACCATTTTAGCATAGCTATCACCGATGTTCCCTGCCATTCCCACATTCAATCCACCATCTTTCAACAAATGATGGGTCAACATCGTGGTAGTGGTCTTCCCGTTACTTCCTGTGATTCCAATGATTGTTGCATCGGTGTATTTTGATGCAAACTCAATTTCAGAAATCACCGGAATCCCATTTTCTACCAATGCTTTTACCAAAGGCACCTTATCAGGTATCCCTGGGCTTTTCATCACCACATCGGCGTTCAGGATTTTAGTTTCGGTATGCTTGCCTGACTCCCATTCAATCTCAAAATGTTCAAGAACTTTTTGGTATTTCTCCTTTATTTCTCCTTTGTCCGAAACAAAGACTTCAAATCCTTTTTGTTTGCCCAAAATGGCGGTTCCCACACCACTTTCTCCTCCTCCGAGTATCACCAACCGACCCATTTATCTAATTTTTAAGGTCACAATACTGATGATGGCCAACATGATTCCAATAATCCAAAAACGGGTCACAATTTTACTTTCGTGGTACATTTTCTTTTGGTAATGATGGTGCAATGGTGCCATCAAGAAAATCCGTTTTCCTTCTCCATATTTCTTTTTGGTATGTTTGAAATAGCCCACTTGCAACATCACAGAGAGTGATTCCGCAAAAAAGATTCCGCATAAAATCGGAATCAACAATTCCTTTCTAACGATGATGGCAATAACCGCAATAACACCTCCAATGGTCAAACTCCCTGTATCCCCCATAAAAATTTGAGCGGGATAGGTATTGTACCATAAAAATCCAACCAGAGCTCCCACAAATGCGGCTATAAACACCACCAATTCCTCTACACGGGGCAGGTAAAAAATGTCCAGATAACCTGAAAACTGAATGTTACCCGACACAAAAGCAAAGATGCCCAGGGTGAGCACAATTATGGCCGACGACCCTGCAGCAAGCCCATCGATTCCGTCCGTAAGGTTGGCTCCATTGGAAACTGCGGTCACAATTAAAATTACCACCATTACAAAAATGACCCAGGCATATTCTGCCGCGCCATCCCCCATCCATGAGATAAAATCAGCGTAATCCAACTGGTTATTTTTGAAAAAAGGAACGTTGGTCCTCAAGGATTTGGTCTCTTCGCCAAAAACTCGTTCAACCTTAAAATTTTGGGTAATGGTTGTGGTATCCTTCTCCTTTACGGTCACATCTGGATGAAAGTAAAGCGTCAATCCGACAATCAACCCCAGTACTACTTGACCTATTACTTTAAAACGCCCCTTAAGCCCTTGTTTATCTCTCTTAAATATTTTGATGTAGTCATCTATAAATCCGATGATACCCATCCAAATCATGGTGACAATCAACAGGATGACATAAATATTTTGAACATCGGCGAACAACAAAACAGGCAACAAGGTGGACCAAATAATAATCAAACCACCCATGGTGGGTGTTCCTGCTTTTTGAGATTGTCCTTCCAACCCTAAATCACGAACCGTTTCGCCAATCTGCTTTCTTTGTAAAAAAAGAATGATTCTCTTTCCGTAGACCATTGCAATCAATAGAGACAACAATACAGCCATCGCCGCCCTAAAAGTGAGGAACTGAAAAAGTCCCGCCCCCGGAATGTCGTATTGCTTATCTAAAAAATCGAACAAATAGTATAACATGGTCTATTTTCCTATTTATTTAGGCTATCCAAAGCCTCTTTTACTTCTTTAAAATCATCAAACTCCACTCGAACGCCGTTGGTTTCTTGATAGGTTTCATGTCCTTTGCCCGCAACCAGAATAATATCGTTGGACAGGGCCAACTTGCAAGCTGTTTTAATGGCTTGCTTTCTATTTTCAATGGACAAAACCTTTCGGGTATTTTGAGGCTCTACTCCCGCTTCCATTTCTTCAATTATGGCTGCTGGGGATTCCGAGCGAGGGTTATCTGAGGTAAATATGGCATGGTTGCTCATTTCTGAAGCGATATGACCCATAACCGGACGCTTAGACTTATCACGGTCACCACCACACCCCACTACGGTGATGACGTTTTCATTTCCAGTCCTCAATGCATTGATCGTAACCAATACATTTTTAAGTGCATCCGGCGTATGGGCATAATCAACAATAGCCGTTATTTTCTCTTTTGATATGTAATATTGAAACCTACCATCTACATTTTCCAGCTCGCTTATCAATCGTAGGGCTTCCATTTTTTCGAGTCCTAAAAGTGCTGCTGTGGCATAGATGGCCAATAAATTATATGCATTAAAATCACCGATCAATTTGGACCACAATTCATTTTCATCCACCTTTAATAGTTGTCCGTTGAATTGCTTTTCCAAAATCTGGGCGCGGTAATCTGCGAAAGATTTAAGTGCGTAGGTATATTTTTTGGCCTTGGTGTTCTGCAACATGACCAAGCCATTTTTATCGTCGATGTTCACCAATGCAAATGCTGTTTTTGGCAGACCATCGAACAATTTCTTTTTGGTATCACGGTACTCCGCAAAAGTTTTGTGGTAGTCCAAGTGATCGTGCGAAAGGTTGGTGAAAATTGCCCCTTCAAACTGCAATCCTTCAGCTCTTTTTTGATGGATTCCGTGAGAACTCACTTCCATAAAGCAGAACTCCACCCCAACTTTGTTCATTTCACTCAGGTAGTTGTTGATGGTCAACACATCTGGAGTGGTATGGGTTGATGGGTATTCTTTATCATCTACCAATACTTTTATGGTAGAAATCAACCCCACTTTATACCCTGCTTTTTTGAACAAATTGTACAAAAGCGTGGTTACCGTAGTTTTTCCGTTGGTTCCCGTAACCCCAACCAGTTTTAGGTTTTTGGATGGGTTGTCGAAATAGTTGGAGGCTATAATCGCCAAGGCACTGTTACAATCATCTACCTTTAAATAGGTAACACCGTCCACCATCAATTCTGGAAGATCTTCGCACACAATGGCTCTTGCTCCCGAATCCACAGCTCTTTGGATGTAGTTGTGTCCGTCGGTCACAGTACCACGAACGGCCACGAACACATCATCCATTTCCACCTTACGGGAATCGAAATGCACTTGGTTCACCATTACGTTGGTGTCGCCACTCACAGCAGATAGACCTACCTTATACAATATGTCCTTCAATAACTTCATGAAAGCTCCAATACTATTTTTTTAACTTCTTTGAGGTTGGTTCCCTGGTTAACGGATTGTGTTTTTACTTTTCCGTTTCCTTTTACCTCTACCTCTATGCCCAAATTCTCCAAAATGGCAACGGCATCCATGCCACTCATACCTTTTACATTGGGCACGGTACTATGTTTTTTCTGTACCTCGGCGTAATAGGCTTGGTACTTTTTGTTCAATTCTTCGTCAATGATTTCCTTTTCCTCCACTTCATCCACCATTGGGGAAATCGCATGAATCTTTTGAGCCATGGATTTAAATACAGGACCAGACACATCAGCGCCATAATATCCCTCTTTCTTATCTGGCTCGTGAATAATCACAATGCAAGAATATTTTGGATTGTCCGCTGGAAAGTAGCCCGCAAAAGTGGAGATATAGGCGAGCTTATCGGGGTCTTTGGCCACATAATTCTTTTGTGCGGTTCCTGTTTTACCTGCCATGGAAAAATTCTTGGAATACAGTTTATGTCCAGTTCCATAATCTTTCTCCACTACATCTTTGAGCAGCTGTTGTACTTTTTTGACGGTTTCCTCGGAGCAGATGGAAGAGTTCATCACTTGCTTGTCAAATTTCTTCACCACCTTGCTTCCTTCACGTACTTCAGTGATCAATCGAGGTTTTACAAAAACTCCATCATTGGCAATGGCATTGTAAAAGGCCAAAGTTTGCATTGGAGTCATAGATACTTCGTAACCGTGGGACATCCATCCCAAAGAGATTCCAGACCAGCCTTTATCACCAGGGTAGCGAATTACTGGGTCACCTTCCCCAATGATAGGAAGCCCCAATTTTTCATGCAATCCCATGTTCATCAAACGGTTCACGAATTTTTCCGGTTGTTCCTTGTAATTTTCATTGATGATCTTGGCAAAAGCAGTGTTTGAAGAAACTGCAAAAGCTCTGGCTACACTTATTTCACCATACCCACCCCATTTGGAATCCTTTACCACCCCATCGTAAATGCGGTACCTTCCATTTTCAGTATCAATAACAGTACTGGTATCAACCACCTTATCTTCTAATGCAGCTACCAACGACATCAATTTGAAAGTAGAACCCGGCTCATGGGATTCCCCCACGGCGTAGTTCAACTTTTCGTAATATTTTCCTTCGGAGGTTCTTCCTAAGTTGGAAATGGCCTTCACCTCTCCTGTTTCCGTTTCCATTACCACCACACAGCCATGGTCGGCCTTGTATTTTTCCAATTGCTTTAGCAATTCGTGATGCGCTATATCTTGAATGTTAATATCAATTGTGGAAACCACATCCAAACCATCTTGAGGCTCAACAATATTGTCCAAACCAACAGGTTTCCATTGCCCCTTGGCAATTCTTTGTTTCAGTCTTTTACCTTCTTTGCCACGCAAATAGGTTTCACCGAATGCTCCATCCAAGCCTACGCGGGTATAGTAGCCATTTTCATCTACACGCTCATATCCGATACTTCTTGCGGCCATCTGCCCCAATGGATATTCACGCACTACACGATGAGTTTCAATGAACCCCCCTTTATAAGGTCCCAAATTGAACAATGGGAATTGTTTGATTCTGATATAATCCAAATACCCTATGTTGCGGGCCACTAATTTGTATCGGTTTCCGTTGGCTCTAGCCTTTCGGAACAGCTGACGGTAATAAGAAGATGGTCTATTAAAAAGTTGTCCTAAAGAGTCGGACAATGCCCCTACATTATTTTGAAAGTTCTCTTCGGAAACAGTCTGTGCATCAAAACGAATCTCATATTTAGGCACCGATGCCGCCAACAAACTACCATCTTCAGAATAAAGGTTACCTCGATTAGGTTCTATGGTAAACATCTTTTCGGTTTTGCTCAATGCCAATTTTTGATACTCTTCGGCACGCACCACCTGAATATCGACCAACTTTACCACCACGGCAATGGCCAATACCACAAGACCCCCGGAAACCAGGTACAGTCTATTCATGATATTTTTTTCAGTGATGGCCATTAGTCTTCAGATTTTACCCTTATTTTTTTTGGTGGATTTTGTGATGGCACCAACCCTTGGGCCAACATGCTTTCGCGCAACGTGGATTCCAATTTTAGTTGCTGTACGCTGGAACGCGCTTCAAAGAATTCGCTCTTCAACATGCGCACTTCCTCATTCAAGGCGGCAATTTCGAGCACTTTTTTATCGGCATTATGGCTACTGGAGATCATCATGGCAGCCAAAAAAGAGGCAAACAATAAAAACAGCCAGTTCTTGGGAGCATCTCCACTCACCAAAAACTTACCTTTTAATATATCCAGTAATCCTTTTCTCATTTCATGTTCGTTTTGTCATTCCCGCGAAAACGGGATCTATATGTTTGGCTCCTTTCGACTGCCTGTCCCCTCACGCTCTGGCTTCCTGCTCGTTCGGCAGGCGGGCGCTCAGCGTCCGAGAACTTTTATATTTTTTCTGCAATACGGAGCTTCGCACTTCTCGCTCTATTGTTCTGGGCTATTTCTTCTTTTGATGGCACGATCAACCCCCCAACTTTTTTCATAGGCACATTAATGTTCCCATAAAAATCCTTTTCAGGCTCCCCGTCAAACTTTCCAGCACGGATAAATCGTTTTGCCAAACGATCTTCCAAAGAATGATAACTGATCAAGCTCAACCTTCCACCTTCGTTCAACAGTTCGGGCACTTGAAGCAAAAACTCCTTGAGCACCTCAATTTCTTGGTTCACCTCGATGCGAATGGCCTGATAGATCTGAGCCAAAATCTTGTTCTCTTTCATTTTGGGCAGAAACTTTTTCAAGACCGCTTTCAACTCATCTGTAGTTTGAATGGGATTTTCCGACCTTGCGGCAACGATGGTTTTCGCCATGGCATTAGCATTGCGCAATTCGCCATATTGAAAAAGTACTGTCGCCAAATCTTCTTGGGAATAGGAATTGACCACCTCAAAGGCCGACAACTCACTGTTTTGATTCATCCGCATGTCCAAATCGGCATTGAACCGAATGGAGAAGCCTCGTTTGGCTTCATCGAACTGATGGGAAGACACCCCAAAATCCGCCAAGATTCCATCAACTTTCCGAATGCCATAGAACTTTAAATACTGTTTGAGATAGCGAAAGTTCTGGTTGATCAATTGAAACCTTTCATCTTCAATGGCATTCTGCAGGGCATCTTCATCTTGATCGAACGCGAACAATTTTCCGCCTTCACCCAATCTTTTCAAAATTTCTTTGGAATGTCCTCCGCCACCAAAGGTGACATCCACGTACACTCCATCTTTTTTTATATTCAATCCGTCCACCGACTCTTGCAGCAGCACTGGATTATGGTATGCACTACTCATCGTCCGCAAAAATCTCTTCGGCTAAATCCGCATAATCCTTTTCACCTTCAGCCAAGACTTCTTCATACATATCCTTGTTCCAGATTTCGATTTTATCGAAAACCGCATTGAGCACAACTTCCTTATCTATTTTAGCGTAGTCCACCAAATTCTTAGGAATTTGCAATCTGCCCGAATCCCCATCAATGGTCACTTCTTTCATGCCCGCCACAAAGTTTCTCACAAAAGCATCGTACTTTCGGTTGATTTTACTTTTCTTCATGACTTTTTGCATGAGCACATCAAATTCTTGTTTGGGATACAACTCCAGACATTGCTGAAAAACAGACCGCTTGATCACGAACCCATCCTTTAAAACAGGCAAAAGCTGATTCTTTAAAGAAATGGGCAATAGCACCCTCCCTTTAGTGTCAGCTTTACAATCATGTTGTCCGATGATATGGGTCACTAGAAATCAATTGGTTACTTAATACAACTCAAATATATAGATTTTATTTCCACATTTCTCCACTTAACACCACTTTTGTTAATAAATTCCCCACTTTTTAAAAAAATCGGATGGATTTAACAGCAAACCTTCGGCTTTGGGAATTGCAGATTTGGGGATCTAAATGGCACTTCACCAAAAATCTTCTTACCGTTTGGCTAAAAACCTAAATTCTTTATGATATGAATTGCCTATATTTGCCGCTCTTACTACCAACTAACTTTTGATGGAAGAGCATTTAATTGAGGACGGAAAATATAGATACATTGAGATAGGGGAAGGAACCCCAATGATCATATTGCACGGACTAATGGGAGGTTTGAGCAACTTCCAAGGCGTCTCGGAGTATTTCCCATCCAAAGGGTATAAGGTGCTGATTCCCGAATTGCCCATTTACGATATGCCCCTTTTAAAAACCACGGTAAAACACTTTGCCAAGTTTTTGGAAGAATTCATTGAATATAAAGGACTGAAGGATGTGATTCTTTTAGGCAACTCCCTCGGAGGCCATATTGGACTTTTGCACACCAAATTGTATCCTAAAATGGTAAAAGCTTTGGTGATAACCGGAAGTTCTGGTTTGTACGAAAGTGCCATGGGTGATGGTTATCCAAAACGTGGTGACTACGAATTCATCAAAAAGAAAGCTCAGGATGTATTTTATGACCCCGAAGTGGCCACCAAAGAAATCGTAGATGAAGTTTTTGCCACGGTAAATGATAGAATGAAGTTGGTGAAGACCCTTGCCATTGCCAAAAGTGCAATTCGACACAATATGTCCAAGGATTTGCCACATATGAATACGCCAACTTGTATTATTTGGGGTGAGAATGATACCGTGACCCCTCCCAACGTGGCGAAGGAATTTCATGAATTGTTGCCCGATTCGGATTTGTTCTGGATAAAAGAATGCGGACATGCCCCGATGATGGAGCACCCCAACGATTTTAACCATATTCTTGAAGCTTGGCTCGAAAAGCGAGGATTTTAGCAATTAGATTTTAGTATCGGGCAATGAGATATTTAGGTATTTCATCTCGATACAATTTTTAGATTAATCTAACTTCTCAAATCTAGCATCAAACATCTTTTAAAAATGAAAATCACCTCGGCAGAATTTGTAATGAGCAACTCCAATGTTGCCAAATGTCCTAATGAGCCCTTACCTGAATATGCGTTTATTGGAAGGTCCAACGTAGGAAAATCTTCCTTGATCAATATGCTTATGGAGCGGAAGGGGTTGGCCAAAACCTCTGGAAGACCCGGAAAAACGCAGCTTATCAATCATTTTAGAATCAACAACAATTGGTTTTTGGTGGATTTGCCTGGTTATGGGTATGCACGAGTTTCCAAAAAAGACAAAAAGACCTTTCAAAAATACATTACCGAGTATTTTCAAAAAAGAAAACAGTTGGTCTGTGGTTTTGTTTTGGTGGATATCCGACACGACCCGCAACCTGTTGATTTGGAGTTTATGGAGTGGTTGGGCACCAATCAAATTCCCTTTGCCATCATTTTTACCAAAGCGGATAAATTAAAGCCCGCTACCATAGAAAAATACGCCAACAACTATTTGCAAAAACTTCTGGATGGGGTTTGGGAAGAAGCGCCCACGCATTTTATCACCTCATCTTCCAACCGAATGGGGCGCGAAGAACTTTTAGGTTTTATTGACGACATCAATCAGGAGTTCTTTAAAAACCAATAGAGCACATTCTAAGCACACCTCTTTACTGTTTGGTAATCCAGCGTAAGGAACAGCACTGTTATTCGACCAAATCCACATTAAATTCAAGTTAATTTCAAAAAAAAGAGTAGTGAAAACGGTATTACACAAATCAAATACAAGAGGCCACGCCAATCATGGATGGCTAAATTCTCACCATACGTTTAGTTTTGCTGGATACCACGACCCTAACCGAATGCATTTCGGTGTACTCCGTGTTTTAAATGATGACCAAGTAGCTCCCGGGCAAGGTTTTGGTACACATCCGCATGATAATATGGAGATCATTTCCATTCCCTTGGAAGGTGATTTGGAACATCAGGACAGCATGGGCAACACCACCGTTATTAAGGAAGGTGATGTTCAGGTGATGAGCGCCGGCACTGGGATTTATCATAGCGAATACAACAAAAACCATGATAAAGAGGTGAAGTTTCTCCAAATTTGGCTATTCCCAAACCAAAGGAACGTAGAACCCAGATATGATCAAATCTCGATTCGAGAAATTGAAAAGCCCAATACCTTTTACCAAGTACTGTCGCCAAATTCAGATGACGAGGGGGTTTGGGTGCATCAAGATGCTTGGTTCCATTTAGGAAAATTCGATGCTGAAGCAGCCGACACTTATCAAATTAAAAAAGAAGGTAATGGTGTTTATGTCTTTATTTTGGAGGGTGAAGTGGAAATCAATGGTCAAAAATTGGAAAAACGAGATGGCTTTGGTCTTTGGGAAACCGAAAGTTTCGATTTTAAATCCTTAACCGAAAGCAGGGTTTTACTCATGGAAGTTCCCATGGCCTTGCCCCAAATTGGTGGGTAAACATTTTAAAAAAGCCTCAAAAGAGGCTTTTTTTTATGCTCAAGATAACAAGGCTTGCCTCCAACAAATCTTTATCCATCAATTGAAACTCGGCATTCGTCAATTTGAGTCTCTTTTACTGCTTCACCTTTCATTATTTTGAATAAAATTCAACATTATGAACGACAGTAAAACTGAACTTTCGGGATTCTTTAAAAGAATTCAATTGATTCATAAAGCGATTATGATGAGTCCAATAATTGCCGGTATCATTGTTTACCAAATGGCGGACAACCCATACCTATTATTTATAGAAGCTTGGGATACGCTGTTGGTCGTGGTTATTTCAGGAATTATACTTGGTTTTTACTTTAGCGACCTACTTTTTAAAAACTATCTTTCCAAGATATCTACCAACACCTCACTTCCCAAAAAACTAGAAGGGTTTCAAGCTGCTTATTTATTGAAAATGGTGCTATTGGAAATTCCTGCATTACTTAGTGCGGGCATCTTTTTCCTGACCCAAAACCTACTTTACCTCATCATAATTGGAGGAATAGTGGTTTATATGAGCTTTTTATCACCCAAAAAAGAAAAAATAATCTTAGCCTTGGATTTGAGAGGTGCGGAAAGAGATAAGGTGAATCAGGCCCAGTAAAGGCCTGATTGTTCTAAATTGCTATTTCTTCAACTCCAGTTTTTCTGCGAAGTAATCGCAGAAATCTTTCATGGTCGCAGTCATTTTTTCGTCTTGGGTAGCCTTGAAAAAAGTATCGGCCATGGTCACCAAGGTTTGATGAAAAAACACCTTCATTTCATCCACAGGCATATCTTTGGTCCAAAGGTCAATTTTTAACGACTCTTGGTTTTTACTGTCCCAAACCGATAACATCATGGCCTTGGCATCCTCTTCATTAATACCGCCATCTTGCGCCGACCATTTTAATTCTTCGGGTACGCGATTTTCATCCAACCCAACTTTTAATTTTATTTCTGAAGTATGTACTACTGCCATCTTATCTTTTAGGTTTGTAATTCGATTTCTTTAAAATTTCGTCTGCGGACAATGCAATCAGCTGTTGCAAATCCACATCATTCTTATCCATAAAGGCCCTCACAATCTGCCATCCCATATATCTTCCCAATCGTGGTGGTGATTCATTATCGAGCTCCAAACCAAATTTAGAAAATGGAGCGGGGTCCAAAAACTTTCTATCCAATCCGTTGTCGGTACTGTAAAGGAGTTCACGCTCTACAAAATATTTCCAGATTTGCTCTTCGTTGGCCTGCGCCCATGTCATTTGTTCAGCAGAATATCCAATTTTTTGAGCGTCAGAATGAAAAGGCAACAATTTATCTTTTATATAAAGTTCTTTCCCATAATACACCATGCGGGACAATAAAGTGCGATTTCTTGGGTAACTCAATACTGTTTTTGAAAAGGCACTGGCCACATCTGACACCAAGAACGATTTATCCAACGAAGCTGCAATATAACGCTGAATACCTTCATAAAAGCGGTGGTCGGGGCCCAAATAATTATCCAACCCAACAAGCAACAACGTATCTGCCAATATTATCCGGTCTTCATACCTCACATCCGAAGTCAATGTAACCACATGAGGAATTTTGGTGTTGGGAAAATAGTATTTGATATGTTTAAAAAGGGATTCCAAATCCTCGGACTCGGACTTAAAATCACCAAAAGCCTTATCAACTTCTTCAAATAATTCCACCTGAAGGGTGTCCGTCAACTTTGCCACCCAAACACTATCTGAAAACTGTTCTGGAAACAAATAAGGGTATTTGTTCTTCAAAGTGGGAATCCCGTTTGCATCTGCCGTAGCAAATTCACGATCAAAACGTGATATTTTTAAGTCTATTGGAACTTTGGATATTTCTTCCTCGATTTTATTTTCTTCATTACAAGCCCCGAATAATAAAATCATCAATAATAAAAGGCCAAGAAAAGATGGGATTTTAAAGTATTTAGCGAACCACTTCATTTTTAAGAGGACAGGGTTTAAATTTACAGGGCACAAAGGTAATTTATAGAATCTAAATAGTAAGATATGCAAACAGAAAAGGTTATAGCACATATTGTTGACTGGTTAAAGGATTATGCGACCAAAGCAAATTGTAAAGGTTTTGTGATTGGAGTTTCGGGCGGGATTGACTCTGCAGTGACCTCTACCCTTTGTGCCAAAACTGGTTTGGACCTTTTGTGTTTGGAAATGCCCATTCACCAAGGGAAAAATCAGGTGACACGGGCAGACCGACATATTGATTGGTTGATAGAGAATTTTCCGAATGTTTCCAGACAGCCTGTTAACCTTACCCCTGTTTTTGATAGTTTGGTTGAAGCCTTCCCCAAAACCAAGACCGAAGAAGAAAGACATATGTCGCTTGCCAATACCAGGGCAAGATTGCGAATGACGACCTTATACTACTTTGCTGCCCTAAAAGGTTATTTGGTGGCAGGAACCGGGAATAAGGTAGAAGATTTCGGGATTGGATTTTATACCAAGTACGGGGATGGCGGTGTTGACTTGAGTCCAATTGCTGATTTGGTTAAAACCGAAGTGTATGAACTGGGCCGTGTACTTGGGGTAAACCAAGACATTATGGAAGCTGCCCCAACGGATGGATTATGGGGAGACAGCCGCACAGACGAAGATCAAATTGGTGCGTCTTATCCCGAATTGGAATGGGCCATGGAGATGGACGATCAAGGAAAAACTGCCGATGATTTCTCTGGAAGGGAAAAAGAAGTATTCGCCATCTATAAAAGGTACAATTCTGCAAACAAACATAAAATGGTACCCATCCCCATTTGTGAGATTCCTGAAGGTTTAAAGTAGCCAGTCAACCAAAAAACCCTAAACTAAAACGAAAAAACCACAGAAAAACTATGGTTTTAAGAAAAAAAATTAGAGTTTTACATTGGTAAATTGTTATCTTGCTTGCCACTAAATGTAAGTATTTAGCCACTAACCATACTTTAAACTAATTTAAATGATCAAAGTTTTAATTGCTGACAACCACCCTGTTGTGAGGCTTGGTATTAAGCATGTGCTTGAATCTAGTTCAGATATTGAGGTCATCGCTGACGTATCTACAACTACTGAACTGTTTGAAGCTCTAAAATCGACGACCCCCGACGTAGTGATTTTGGAAATGGATATTCCAGAAATCAACGGTATAGCTACTTTAAGAAAACTTAAAATGGATTACCCAGACATCAAAACTTTGATGTACAGCGGTCAATCTGAAGATGTTTATGCCCTTAGCACCATTAGAGCAGGTGCTTTTGGTTACCTGTCCAAAACCGCAGATGTAGATTACATTATTTCTGCTGTTAAGAAGGTATGCGAAGGAAACATGTTCATTACCAATGAACTTGCCCAACGTTTGGCCTTCGACGAAGGAACGCAAAAACCACGCAGGTTCTTTAGAAAACTTTCTTCCAGAGAGGTAGAGGTGTTGAAACTATTGGCTAGCGGAAAACGAAACAAAGAAGTAGCGGAAGGACTAAACTTGAATGAAAAAACAGTAAGCACCTACAAAGCGCGTTTGATGAAAAAATTAAATGTGGACAATTTGGTGGATTTACTGCAACAAGCAAAAGCCTTAGAGCTTTACTAATTAAACCAAACTAACTTGAATGAATCCCGGTCTGTAATGGTCCGGGATTTTGTTGTTAAGACAGCACCCTGTTCAATTTAGCGTTCAATAATTTATTGAGCTGCAGGTAATTCATGATTTCCTCCAATATCTCGGTGTTGTCCCCATTATTATCTTGGGTACGCTCTTGTAGTTTTTGAATTCGATTCTTTATTAGATTGCATCGAAGCGTTAAAATGGTTTCGCCAACCAATTGGGCCACGCCAACTTGCTTTTCTTTAGGGTAGATGTCCTTACGTTCCCAATCGTGCAGTTCGTATTGTTCCTCTTCCATCAAAATCGATGACACTTCCGAAACTTTTTCTGAATCTAGTTCGGACAGAAACATGTTGACTGAAAAATCCACACTTTCATTCAGTTGTTCTATGAGCTCATAATAAATGCTTTTAAACTGCTCGTTGGTCAGTTCAATTTCATCTTCCTGAAGATCCAAGTACACTTTTTCATATACTTTGGCCTCCACCACCTCGGGCTCCAGAACAAGTTCGCCATTCTCATTTTCTTTCAGCACCAAATCCTCAAACTCTTGTTTTTGGTTTCCGTAAAGCAGCAGCACCTGAATGATCTTACGTTCCAATTCATACTGCACATCAACCTTTTCAACAACGGCATCGTTTTTCACTACTTCAAAAGCTTTTTGCTCCTGCTTTAGCTTTTTGTTGGTATCAGCTTGAAACTTTTTATCAATTTGGGCTAAGGTATTGTAGAGCACCTCCTCAGAAATCTGCATGATTCTGGCACATTCCTGAATGTAAATTTCCTTTTGAATGCGATCAGGGATTTTACTGATACTGTTCACAATATCCCTTACCGTATCCGCCCTTTTTATAGGGTCATTGGCAGCTTCTTCGGCCAATAAAGAGGTTTTAAACTGGATAAAATCTTTGGCGTTTTCCTCCAAATAGAGCACCAAGTCCTCGTACGTATTGCTCTTTGCAAAACTATCCGGGTCCTCACCTTCTGGAAACGTACAGACCTTAACGTTCATGCCCTGTTCCAAAATAAGGTCGATACCGCGCAAAGAAGCACGTAACCCAGCCGCATCACCATCAAAAAGCACCGTTATATTTTTGGTGAGCCTGTTGATCAACCGAATTTGTTCGGGTGTTAATGCGGTTCCACTGGAGGACACCACATTCTCCACACCCCGCTGATACATTTGAATTACGTCGGTATACCCTTCCACCAAATAACAATTGTCTTCTTTGGCAATGGCCTGCTTGGCAAAATTGATTCCGTAGAGCACCTTACTTTTATGGTAAATTTCGCTTTCAGGGGAGTTTAAATATTTGGCGGCCTTTTTATCATTGCCCAAAATACGTCCACCAAATCCCAGCACCCTACCACTCATGGAATGGATGGGAAACATGACCCTGCCCTTAAAACGGTCGAAGGTCTTGGTTTCCCCACCAGCTTGCTCCTTAACAATGGTGAGACCTGTTTTCTCTAAAAATTCCAATTGATAGCCCTCACCAAGAGCATCCTTTGTAAATGCTTCCCACTGATCTAAGCTATATCCGAGTCCAAACTTTTTGATCGTCTCATCGGTAAAGCCACGTTCCTTAAAATAGGTAAGGCCAATAGCCTTTCCTGGTTCAGAATGCCACAGGGTCTTGGTAAAATATTTTTGGGCAAACTCCGAAACCAAGTACATACTTTCCTTTTCACTGGCCAACTCCTTCTGTTCGTTGGTCTGTTCGGTTTCCTCTACTTCAATATTGTATTTTTTGGCCAGATATTTTATGGCTTCGGGATAGGTAAAATGTTCGTGCTCCATCAAAAAAGCAACCACATTCCCTCCTTTTCCACTACTAAAATCCTTCCAGATTTGCTTAACCGGGGAAACCATAAAACTAGGGGTACGTTCATCTGTAAAAGGACTCAAACCCTTAAAATTGGAACCTGATTTCTTTAATTGAACAAAATCACCAATCACCTCCTCCAATCGGGCAGTTTCATATACTTGGTCTATGGTGGTTTTTGAAATCACGGGAAAAAGTTAAAATAGCTGTTAAAGGTAAATAAAAACAAAGTTTTGGTGAATTCGAAATTCATTTTGGATTTTGAGATTTAGTATCTTAGAAGCATCTTACTGTTTTAAAGAACGAGTGATGCCCTAAAATTGAAATTTATGAAGATGAGTAGACTGCGCAATACATGGTTTTTAGCTGTATTGATGACCTTAAGTTTGGGAGTTTATGCCCAAATGGCCGAAAAAGCCGCCCCCATTATTGAAAACGGAGAAGCACAAGTGGTCGATGCCTTTTCCGACCCCAGCAAATGGATAAGACACGACCTTTGGGTAGAAACTGAGTTTGATTCGGATGGCGACGGAAAACTGGACCGTATGCACGTTGCGGTGACCAGACCTGAACAAACGGATTCGGAAGGACTAAAACTCCCTGTTATTTATGAGTCCAGTCCTTATTATGCAGGTACGGCTGGTTTGGACAAGGCTATTTTTTGGGATGTACAACATGAATTAGGTGAACTTGGAACGCCGAGAAAACACCCCGAAGTTACGCGAATCGGGGAACGCCCGATTATTTCCAATTCCCAAATTCAAACCTGGGTTCCCAGAGGATATATTGTAGTACATTCTTCGTCTCCCGGAACTGGACTTTCCGATGGTGCGCCTACTGTGGGAGGCGACAACGAGTCCTTGGCCCCAAAAGCAGTGATTGATTGGTTGTGTGGTAGAGCAAAAGGGTATAGCGAAAGAGATGGAAATAAAGAAGTAAAGGCCTATTGGTCCACCGGTAAAGTGGGAATGACGGGAACTTCGTACAACGGAACCATTCCTTTAGCGGCTGCGACCACAGGTGTAGAAGGTTTGGAAGCCATCATTCCAGTTGCCCCCAACACCTCTTATTACCATTACTATAGATCTAATGGTTTGGTACGATCTCCCGGCGGCTATTTGGGAGAAGATATTGATGTGCTTTACGATTTTATACATAGTGGTGATGAAGCCAAAAGAGCCAGAAACAATCAAGTGGTGCGAGACACTGAAATGAAAAATGGACTCGACCGTATAACTGGCGATTACAATGAATTTTGGGCGGGCCGTGATTATTTAAATGATATGAAGCCCATGAAGGCTGCACTTTTAATGTCACATGGATTCAACGATTGGAATGTAATGCCCGAACACAGTTACCGAATTTATAACAAGGCTAGGGAAATGGGATTGCCCGTTCAAATATATTACCATCAAAATGGACATGGAGGCCCGCCTCCCATTAGCATGATGAATCGATGGTTTACCCGATACCTATATGGGGTGGAAAATGGGGTGGAAAACGACGAAAAAGCATGGATAGTTCGAGAGTATGATAAAAAAGACAACCCGACACCTTACCCTGATTTTCCGAATCCCGATGCGAAAGATGTCCAACTTTACTTAACAAAAGGTGCTCCGGAAAAAGGACAACTCAGTTCGAAGAAACCAAAAAAACAAGGTACAGAAACGTTGGTAGACAATTATTCCTTCTCGGGGGCCAGTTTGGCCCAAGCAGAGACCACGAAGCATAGATTGATTTACCTTACCGAACCCTTAACCGAAGACGTACATATTTCGGGCATACCCAAAGTGAAGATTAAATTGGCAAGTAGCAAACCAGCTGCAAACCTATCCGTTTGGTTGGTTTCCCTTCCTTGGAAAGAAGGTTACAATACCAAAATAACCGATAATATAATTACCCGTGGTTGGGCAGACCCGCAAAACCACAATTCGTTAACCGAAAGTGAGCCCTTAAAACCCGGTAAATTTTATGAAATGGAATTTGAATTGATGCCGGATGACCAAATTATTCCAAAAGGACAGCAAATTGGTTTGATGATTTTTTCCAGTGACAAAGAATTTACCCTTTGGCCAGAACCAGGCACGGAGCTAACGGTTGACTTGGATGGTTCATCATTAACCCTTCCTATTGTTGGAGGTAAGCTATGATTTTTCCTCACAACTGACTAAAATCATATGAAGCATCCATAAATTTAAGTGTCTTTGGGATAGTTTAATCATTATCCCAAAAACATGAAAATTTTAATTATTTACGGCACGGCAGAAGGTCAAACCCAAAAAATTGCAAGGTTTATGGCGAACATTCTCATGGAAGAAGGTCATCAAACGGAAACTGCAAACGCTGCCGAAAACCCACCTTCTCCCGAAAGGTTTGATGCAATACTTATTGGGAGCTCTATTCATTTAAACAAATACAAAAGCTCCATAAAAACCTATATTAAGGAAAACGTAGCAACCTTAAACCAAAAATCAACTGGGTTCTTCTCGGTGAGCTTGGCCATGGCCTCCTCTAATATTGAGGAACATGAAGAAGTTAAAGGGATTACCAAATCATTTTTAACCAAAACAAATTGGAATCCAGACCACATTTATTATATGGCCGGTGCCTTAAAATTCACAAAATATGATTATCTTAAAAAGATGACCATGCGCACCATTGCCAAAAAGGAAAGACCTGGTGTGGAGATAGATATTAATTCGAATTATGAATATTCGGATTGGAAAAAAATTGAAGCTCAAACACTGAACTTCAACAAAAGTTTACAAAAATTAAAATTCCATGGACAAACATAGTTTCTCAACACTTTCCGAAGCGGTGAACACCTTGACCTCGGAAGGTTATAAAGAAGATTTTGAAGCAAGAGACAACAGCATTATTGCACTCTATTCCAAAAAAGAATTTCAACCTGGAGAATTAAACATTGTGGCCAACTATCGCTTTGATGGCAATACCAATCCAAGTGACGATGCGACGGTATTTGCCATTGAAGCCTCCGACGGCACCAAAGGCACCTTAGTGATGTCTTACAGTGCTGAACATGCACAAAATGTGGATTTGATCAGGCAAATCCCCAATGCAAAAGTTTAAATTAACCGAAGAACTTTCCTATGGCCGACGGTTGGTACAACAGCCATCCTGTTAGGCTAAACCTGCTTTTATGTGCCTCTAAAACCGCATGGGGTACTTCGGCACTTTTAAACAACACGCAACGGGCCGCCAAAGGTTCCACCAAAAAACTGGAACCGTCCTTTTCAAAAATTTCAAGTTCCCCACCATCGCCAGGTTGCCAATCATCGTTTAGATAGATGATCATAGAAATCATACGGTTGTTCCTGTTTTCGAACTGATCCAAATGTTTATTGTAATGTCCACCAGAAGGATAATGAGCCAAATGGAATTCAAAACCCGATAAACTGAGGTAACAATACCGATTGAATATATGCATGGTCTCGTCCAAAAGGTTCCAATAGGGTTCCAATTGTACATCACGTTTACGATCCAGCCAATAGGTAAAATCGCCTCGAACCTTGGTATTAATTTGATTTTCATCTAAAGCCCCTATTCCTGCCAAAGTAAAAGCAGGCATCTTACCCAGAAAAAAAGATTTGATCTCGGTATATAGGTCTTCGCGTAGAAAGTGATCTATAATCACATAATCCTTATTGGAGATGTCGTCCATCCAGGACAGCCAATCCTCCAAACCATGATAGGTTTTCAAGTTTCAAAAATGTGAGCAAATGTAACTGATTTTTATACGTGGATTTCAAAATTCTTTATCCAAGTAGAGGAAAGTCATACCTTTATAATTCCATTGTTTCATCGCAATATTCTTTTGATATGATTCTATTTTTCGGAACCAGACCCGGTAAAAAAGAAAGCAGGCAACTTCAAAATGTTGCCTGCCCCTATTGTCATCAAACCAATACCTTAACGGTGGTGGCCCAGCCCAATTATGCCCATTTGTTCTGGATTCCCATTTTCACTATCAACCATGTAAAGTATGCGGAATGCTCCCATTGCAAAAAAGTGTATTATAAAGAGGAATTTACACCTGAGATGGAAAGGGCATTATCCTTAAAATAAAAACGTGGCCTGACTATCCATGACCACGTTATTATTGATTTACACTTTGATAGCTTTAAATACTCAATCTGAGACCTAGAGAGATATTATTTTGCTCCACTTCTGCATCTTTAAAAATAGGGTTTAAATCATATTTAAGATACAATTGCATATCACCAAAGCCCATATAACCACTTAACCCATAAATAAAATTACTGGTGTTATAATCTCTCTTGAGCTTGTCTTTAACTCTATCACCATCTCTGGAGTATTTAAGTTTTTGACGTGTCCCCAAATTAAAACCAGCATATCCTCCCAACCCTACCTTAAACTTATTTCTGGTGGAATATCTTATGGTATGCTCCGTTTTCTTGAACTTGGATGCCCCCATTTCAAAATGTACTGGAAAGACTAGATTGTCCATGCGCAATTTAGCTTTGCTCAGGTCATAATCAAACTCCTCCAAAACTACTTGATTCCCGTTCATTACAAAATATTGGTTTCCGGTAGGCTTAAGTCCATTGAACTGGAACATTAATCCATAATTGAATCGTAGCCAATTGGAGTTATCAAAAACACGGGTACGCCATTGCCAACCAATTTCAAAAAACTTGCTTCCTCCTATTTTATAGGGGGAATCATCTAAAGATTCACCTTCAATAATGGCATTATTTAATCCGAATGTTATAATAAAATCAGAATACGTGCGTCTATCATATCTAATCTCTCGGTGCCACCAATCATTGGAATTAAGACCAAAGGCATGTTCGCCATCTATAAACACGTCAATATCTCTAAAATCCTTATCCAAGGAATCCAATTTAGAAAGTGACAGTAATTCTCCCTGATTTCTCTCCAATAATGAAATCTTATTGTCCACAATAGCTGTTCTATTTTCAATATTCAAGGCTCGTCTTTTCGCTGCTTCTTCTTTTAAAAGTTTAGCTTCAGATTCTGATAGATCACCCCTGTCCAGCCTCTCATTGATTTCTTTCACCTCAAATTTCAAAGCGTTCTTCTCTTGTTCAACAATTCGCTTTTTTTCAATTTTAAGCGCCTCAATTTTCTTTTGATAATTCTCTTGCCCAACCATTGAATGAGTGATGAAAAGCAAGAATACCAATGCGGAATAAAATGTAATTGTTCTCATGATTTGTTTTGGTTTAGCCATCTTCCACCTTCTCCACCTAACTGAATAGGCGGAAAAGAATCGAAGAATGGTTTTGATTGATGAATAGTTATTCGTTACGGTCTGCTACCGCGGTTCGTAGTTTAAAATAGCCCGTTTTTAAGGCATCAAATATTTGGTCCCTGAAGGTTTCGTCCAATTCGTCCTCCACCTCGGCAAGCAATGACATGGCATCTACTGCTCCTTTGGAATCAAATAGTTTATCGGCCATGATCTGTTTCTGCGCCTCATAGAGCAAGGAGTCCACTTCAGCATCGGAGACGGCCACTTGCGAGGCTTCCATTTGTGTTACCTGAGCCACCACTTCCTCTAATTTTTGGGCAATTAACAAATCTGTGTTTTGTTCCAATTCTTTTTTAACTGGGTCATCAAATTTGTCCTTCTCCAAATTTGGCTGAGCAATAGCTAGTTGGTCGGATTGAAGCTCTCCTTTTTGTTCAACCACAGGCGAATCAATGGCAGATCTACCTATGGCTTCCTCGGCTCCCCCTGCTTTTTCAACTTCAAAAAGCTCCTTTTTGTCATTTACACCTTCATTCACTTGTTCTTCGACCCATTGCATGGGTTGCTCTTCTATTGGAGCATCGGAACTAAAGTAAAAGACCGACACCATAACAATACCCACAATGCTTGCGGCAATGGCATAAGGCAACCAAGATGTTCGATTTCTTTTCTGCACTACGGAAACTTCAGCTGCAATTTTCTCCCAAGCATCAGATGACGGTTTAATTTCCCGCTCTTTCAGTGTTTCCTTGATATGTTTTTCCAATTTATCCATATCCTAAATTTTATTTGCCCGATTCCTTTCGCGGCGACATTCCTTTTAAAGTCAAATTTTCTTGAAGCATTTTTCGAGCCTTGAACAATTGTGATTTTGAAGTTCCCTCCGAAATACCCAACATCTCTGCAATTTCTTTATGTCCAAAACCTTCAATGGCATAGAGTAAAAAAACCGCTTTATAACCCTCTGGCAGGGCATCAATTAAATGCTGCACATATTCTACATCCAGCACAGAATCTTGATCGATTGGACTTTCTTGATGCACCTCAATCGCATCCTCATCATACACCACAAATTGTTTTTTGCGAAGGTGGGAAATACTTTCCCTAACCATAATGGTACGAATCCACCCCTCAAAACTCCCTTTGAAACCAAATGAACTTAAATTGTTAAACACTTTGATGAATCCAGTCACCATTACATCTTCGGCATAATGAAGGTCTTTTACATATTGCCGACAAACGCCCAACATTTTAGGTGCAAATCTTTCATACAACAACTTTTGGGCTTGTTGATCCCCTTTAATTGATCTATGGATCAATTGCTTCTCGTTATTGTTTAAAGAGATAATTCTCAAAATAATGGTTTCATTAGTGCTTCTATTGTAAAAGACGAAATAAAAAATAGAAAGGTTGCCTGAAAATAAAATTTTTCAGTAAAAAATTGAATATCAGTATTTTAAATTTTATTTTTTACGGTCAACCACATAGTTGACCATTAACGTAAGGGAACTTTTGTATTCAGAATCGGGGTAATTGTCCAAAATGGCTAGGGCCTCATCCTTAAACTCCAACATCTTGGTTACGGCATATTCCAAGCCTCCCATTTCTTTCACGTAAGCAATCACTTCACTTACCCGTTTTTTGTTTTTGTTGTGTTTTTTAATGGAATTAATGAGCCACTTTCGTTTTTCAGTATCGCTTTGGTTCAAGGCATAGATCAATGGAAGCGTCATTTTTTGCTCTTTGATATCAATGCCCGTGGGTTTACCAATTTTCTCGGCACCATAATCAAAAAGGTCATCCTTGATCTGAAAGGCCATCCCACATAGCTCACCGAAACGTCTAAAAGTCTCCACTTCATCAGAATCGGGACGGACAGAACAGGCGCCCATGCTGCAACAGGCGGCAATCAAAGTGGCGGTTTTTTGGCGGATGATGTCGTAATACACCTCCTCTGTGATATCTAAAAGTCGGGCTTTTTCAATTTGAAGTAGTTCGCCCTCGCTCATATCCCTTACCGCGTTGGAAATAATATGAAGTAAATCGTAATCCTTGTTTTCTAAGGAAACCAATAACCCTTTGGAGAATAAAAAGTCCCCCACCAAAACAGCAATCTTGTTTTTCCATAGTGCGTTGATGGAAAAGAATCCTCTGCGCTTATTACTGTCATCAACTACATCGTCGTGCACCAAGCTTGCCGTGTGGATCAATTCGATGATGGAAGCACCCGTATAAGTACGCTCATTTACTTCACCATTTAGCAGTTTGGCGGTCAAGAATACGAACATCGGGCGCATTTGCTTGCCCTTTCTGTTTACAATATAGTAGGTGATTCTATTGAACAGTGCCACCTTGGACGACATGGATTTGAGAAATTTTTCCTCAAATAGTTCCATTTCATCCTCGATGGGCTCCCTTATCTGAGAAACTATTTTCAAGGTGCGCTTTTGGCTTATTTGGTTTTGAGACCCTAAAAGTAGCGAAAATGCTAGAGTTGATCACAGGATAAAACAAGTTTTAAGACAGATGTGCGAAATGCTCGATAACTGGTTGTGTCTGGTTAATGGTTTTTGGTTAATCGCTGTTCGTTATTGGTCAATAGCTTCTTCAACAATTAACTTTGAACTTGAGTCTTGAACCTGAGTTTTTCTTTTGACTCGACTGTTCCTTCGACTGCGCTCGAAATGACAATTGGATTCTTTTTGAACTTGAACTTGGATTTGGGGTGAAGGGTGAAGGGTGAAGGGTGAAGGGTGAAGGGTGAAGGGTGAAGGGTGAAGGGTGAAGGGTGAAGAAAAAAAATGCTTTTTGGAAAATTGTTAATTGATTACTGTTTGTTGGCCAATTGTCCGCAGGCCGCATCAATATCTTTTCCACGGGATCTGCGCACGGTTACTGTAATCCCATTTCGTTCCAAGGTGTTTTGGTACATTTCCACGGCTTTGTTGGAAGCTTGTTGAAACTCACCATCATCAATGGGGTTGTATTCGATAATATTAACTTTGGATGGCGCAAATTTGCAGAACTTCACTAAGGCATCTACCGCCTCTTGAGTGTCGTTGATACCCTTCCAAACTACATATTCGTAGGTGATTTTATTCTTGGTTTTGCTGTACCAATATTCCAATGCCTCACGAAGATCCTTTAAAGGAAATGTGGCATTGAACGGCATAATGGAAGTTCGCACCTCATCAATGGCGGAATGTAATGAAACGGCCAAACCGAATTTAACCTCTTCATCAGCCATTTTTTTAATAATCTTGGGAACTCCTGAAGTTGAGACCACAATTCGTTTGGGAGACATGCCCAGTCCTTCGGGAGAAGTGATTTTTTCAATGGCTTTCAACACATTGTTGTAATTCATTAAAGGTTCACCCATTCCCATAAAAACAATATTACTCAACGGACGGTCAAAATACAATCGGCTTTCATTATCAATGGCAACCACTTGATCATAAATCTCATCCGGATTCAGGTTTCGCATACGTTTTAGGCGTGCCGTGGCACAAAATCGGCAATCGAGACTACAGCCCACTTGACTGGAAACACACGCTGTAGTTCGTGTTTCTGTCGGAATCAAAACAGACTCTACCACCAATCCATCATGCAAACGCACCGCATTTTTAATGGTACCATCGGAACTACGTTGCATTTGGTCCACCCTAATGTGATTGATTACAAAGTTATCTTCCAGCATTTGTCGGGTTTCCTTGGAAATATTGGTCATGGCATCAAAGGTATGCGCAGATTTTTGCCACAACCATTCGTACACTTGGTTACCACGAAATGCCTTGTCGCCTTGCTCCACAAAAAATTGTCGAAGTTGCTCCTTGGTCAATGCCCGTATGTCCTTCTTTTTTATTTCCATTTCTTAAAGATACATAAGAAAAAATCCCGCCGGTGGTTACCTAACGGGATTTCACTTTTTAAGTTTATTGCTCTTAAAGAATCAACATCGCATCCCCGTAGGAATAAAAACGATATCCTTCCAAAATAGCTTGCTTATATGCTTTCTTAATCAAATCGTGACCTGCAAATGCAGAAACCATCATCAACAAGGTTGATTTTGGCAAGTGGAAGTTGGTAATCATACAATTTGCAATACTGAAATCGTATGGAGGGAAGATGAATTTATTGGTCCACCCCTCAAAAGTGTTCAAAGTGTGCTCTGAAGAAACAGCACTTTCCAAACCTCTCATCACAGTGGTTCCCACGGCACAAACTTTTCTCTTTTGAGTTTTGGCATTGTTCACTATCTCGGTAGCTTTTTCATCAATCACCAATTCCTCGCTGTCCATTTTGTGTTTGGACAAATCTTCAACTTCAACTGGGTTAAAGGTTCCCAATCCAACGTGAAGGGTCACTTCAGCAAAATCGATGCCTTTGATTTCCAAACGTTTTAGTAAGTGCTTAGAAAAGTGCAATCCAGCTGTTGGTGCAGCCACGGCACCTTCATGCTTTGCATAAATGGTTTGGTAACGCTCTTCATCCTCAGGGGTTACTTCCCTTTTGATGTATTTTGGAAGTGGAGTTTCTCCCAATTCTCTCAACTTTCTTCTAAAGTCAGTGTAGGAACCATCGTAAAGAAAACGCAAGGTTCTACCCCTTGATGTAGTGTTGTCGATTACCTCAGCTACCAAACTTTCATCATCACCGAAATACAATTTGTTTCCGATTCGAATCTTTCTGGCTGGATCTACCAATACGTCCCAAAGACGTTGTTCTTGGTTCAATTCCCTTAGCAAGAACACTTCAATTCTAGCTCCAGTTTTTTCTTTATTTCCAAAAAGTCTGGCAGGAAATACCTTGGTGTTGTTCAAAACCATCACATCACCTTCATCAAAGTAATCAATGAGGTCTTTGAACATTTTATGTTCAATTTTTCCGGTATCTCTGTGAATTACCATTAGCTTGGATTCGTCCCTGTGTTCCGCAGGGTGTTCGGCCAACAATTCTTTTGGCAATTCAAAATTGAAGTTCGATAATTTCATTTGGACTTTTTTTCGTTTTTTTAAAGAGGATGCAAATATACGACCTCGCGATAGGGGATGTCAAGTAATTTGATGATTAAATGCCCTTTACATTTCGATGATGCCGAATCCGAGAGTCTTCAGGTCGTTCCAAAAATCCGGATATGATTTAGAAACCACGCCTGCATCGTTCACTTTCAAATCAATGTTTAAGGCCAACGGTCCAAAGGCCATCGCCATTCTGTGGTCGTTGTAGGTATCAACCGAAACTCCAGAATTTAATTTCCCAGAAGCATGAAGGGTAAGGCTTTCCGAGTCGATTTCCACCTTAGCTCCAAATTTTCCAAGTTCTGTCTGCAATGCCGCCAAACGGTCGGTTTCTTTAATCGGCAAGGTATGAAGTCCTGTGAGATGACATCCAATTCCCAATCCCAAACACGTTACTGAAATGGTCTGGGCAATATCTGGGGCATTGGCCAAATCGCACTCGAAGAAATCGGTTTTGGCTTCTGCTGATTTTGAAAGTGTAATTTGATTGTTGGAAAAAGTAGTCTCCACTCCAAAATGGGTATAAATTTTGGCTAGAACACTATCACCTTGTAACGAGCTTTCCTTATAGGATGAAAGTTTTATTTCCGAACCTACTTTGGACAAAGCAGCAATGCTATAAAAATAACTGGCTGAACTCCAATCGGATTCTACCACTAAAGTGGTGTCGGCAACAATTTTTTTAGGAGACACTTTAATTTTGTTTCCTTCGAACGAAGTTTGAACCCCAATTTGCTCCAATAGGGCCAAGGTCATTTTTATGTAAGGAACAGAAGTAATTTTTCCAAACAAATCCAATTCCAAACCATTTTCCAAACTTGGAGCGATCAACAACAAAGCTGAAATGTATTGACTACTGATATTGGCAGGGAGGGAAACTTGGCTCTGCTCCAATTTTTTGCCAGAAATTTTTAAAGGGGGGTAACCCTCTTCTTTTTCGTATTGAATATCCGCACCCAAGTTTTGTAAAGCTTCTACTAGCACTTTTATGGGTCTTTCTTGCATGCGATGTGAACCCGTCAGCACCACTTCCTTTCCTTCTTGAGAAGCAAAATAGGCCGTTAAAAATCGCATGGCGGTACCTGCATGGTGAATGTCCACAACACCGTTTGAGATTTTCAACCCTTTTTGCATTACCTCACCATCATCGGAATTGGAAAGGTTCTCAATGTTCACATTTGGAAAAAGTGCTTGAAGCAATAATGAACGATTCGTCTCACTTTTGGAGCCTGTTATTCCAATTTCTTTTTGGATGGTTTTATTTGCTGGTGCGGTAAGTTGAAGTCTCAATTTTCTTCTCTTTGAATGAATCTTCAAAACTAGAAAAAACAGCCCTAATGTCCCTTTATGGGCGCAACTTTATTTTAGCTTTTTGTTATTCTGATGCCTGTCGTGGTCGCGCTTGGTTTTTAGGTCCAGTTTTTTATCAAAGGCTTCTTGTAGATCTATCCCAGTTTGGTTGGCCAAACACAACACCACAAAAACCACATCTGCCAGTTCCTCACCCAAATCTTTGGACTTATCAGATTCCTTTTCACTTTGCTCTCCGTAGCGTCGGGCTATGATACGCGCCACCTCTCCTACTTCTTCGGTAAGTTGGGCCATATTGGTGAGTTCGTTAAAATAACGTACCCCGTGGTTTTTGATCCATTCGTCTACAGCTTTTTGTGCGTTTTCAATGTTCACCTTTTTAGATTTAGTATTGATTCGCAAAGGTAAGCACTACTAAATTATATCTTTTCAAAAACCACGTAACTGTTGTTTTGTGCATTCACAGCATCTTCGAAAAACTTTTTCACATAGGCATAGCCCTCACTGGTATAGTGCGGCGCTCTTAACTGTAAACTGTACTGCACCATTACTTTTCCTTGTGATTCCGAGCAATTAAACCTCAATAATCCACTGTTTTCAGGTAAAGCCAATATCAATGCCTCAGGCATTTCTTTAAGTTTGTACCCCTCCGGCACTTCAACATTAGCGTAAAACATGTAGGACCTCAGATATCCAAAATCAACTGGGTAATATCTTTTTTCTGAAATGAATGGATTGCTCTTAAAAAATCGGATGGCAAATGGATTAAAATAAATGGTTTGACCCGTTTCCAAACCTTCCATCTCAAATTCGAAATGTTCAACCAATTTTTTATCATTGGATTGTTCTGAGTCCAATTCATAATTCTCAATAAAAAAATCCCCATTGGAGCTTTCTTCCAGCTTATTTAAATATTCTTCTTTGGTCGACGTGGTAATCTGATTTTTTTTAATCAAAACTTCATACCCAGTAGTAATTTCATCAAAATTTCCGGTCACTAATCCTTCTTCTGGATTTAAAGCCATTTCGACTCGAATTGCCCTACTATTCTTTTGTTCAGGAACGATATCGTACCAATAACTCTCTCCTTCCAAATCCATAACTCTACCGTAATAATTTAAACAACGATATGGCAGCATTCCAAAAGGTAAATACTTTTGAGTGGCATCCAACAAATAAGAGGTTCCATCGATATTGACCTTGGCCACCAAATAGTTGAAATCTGACATAACTGGATGTGATTTTTTGGGAAGTCCATTGTTACGCGTAGACAGCACCATCATATCGGTATCTATTCCGGCAGCGTTTAATAGATTGATCAGTGTTATGTTGATTTCTGCGACATTCCCTTTGTGCTCATCAAAGGCCTCTTTCACCCTATTATTATAATAAATACCGTAATCCCCGTTCCAAACAAACCAGTTTTTCACAAATTCGTGAATCTTTTTTGCCTTTTCCAAGGCATCACCTCCTCCACTAATCAGTTCTACAGGAACATTTCGTTCAAAAAAGTTTTCCTTTTTAAGCTGGCGCCCCAAGTCCTTATCGGCTTTAAATTCTTTGTCAACATCTTTCCAACTTTTAGTATACCTATCGGTAACACCGTTAAAACGAAGGTGCTCAGACAGTTCAAATTCCAATGAAGATCTATAATTTTTTGGGGACAACATAAAGCTCTCATCTTCTTTAAATGCCGGTACATCCTTCATAACATATTTTAGCACCTCGCAATCTGCTTCGTCGCGAGAACCGGGAATGGAGAAGCACCTTTTTTCAACGGATGCCTCATTTACATCGAGTGTAAGTTCTCCAATTAAGGTTCGATTGTATCTATAATTGCCGGGGATTTTGGCATTGTATTCCGTATAAACCTTTGGAATATCTTCTTGAAACGTCCATCCATTCAGATTGAAGAAAAATGGGGACTTGATTTCATAGGTATATTCCAAAATTGAACCTTCTTGTACCGCAGGGAAGGTAAATCGCTTCTCCGACCATCTTTCGGTAACATCCGTGTCAAACACATTTTGTTGCCTGAGGCTATGCTTTACCGTTCCGTTATGGGTTATTGCCCTAATCTCCTCTACACTCTCCTTTCTATTATCGGAACGATAGTACGGAATAGCAATATCTGCAATGGAAACACCTTGTTTGTCCAACACTTTGATCTTGGCCCTATATTTTTTAATGAGCCAGACATAATTTCCCCTAATCTCGAAAAAATTCTCTCCCTTTTCATAAAGATAAACGGCATGTGCCGTTGTATCCTTTTCATAAGTAGTAAATTCCTCTTCATCAATGGTCAATTGACCAAACTTGGTCTCCTGCTGTCCAATGACTGTTAAAAAATGAAGGAATGAAATAACCCAGAATGCTTTTTTAATCGACTTCATGCTATGGTTTGTGTTTGTACAAAACTATTTTTTGATTGTCATTTCTAGCTACGGTCCGTAAAAATGACCTGAATTTTTGATAAGATTCTTTTTTATATGTTCCAGCCTTTAGAAAAAAGCTTCTATTATAAATCAATGTTCCATTAGTTTTTTCTTGGACTTTGGTTTGATAACTTCCAAATTCGGATGCTACATAAACATCTTCCGGAAGTGATGAAACGGTAAAACCTTCAGGTAATTCAAACTGAATCTCATCTTCTTCAAAGGCCCCTCTTTGAACCAAAAACGGATATTTCCTGTCCCGATCTCTTGCAGGCACATAAGTATCATTATTCAGTGGATTGATAGATAACAAGTATCCCTCTCCATTTTTCGCCATAAAGTTTTCTGCATGAAAGTTGACTTGTTCCGTAAAAACTATGTCGTCCTTGTTGTTTTCAAAGGAGTAGTTCTTCACCTTTATTCCATTGATATTATCCCACAAAGTTTTATAATAGTCTTTTATATGTTCTGAAGATTGACGCTCCAAGGCCATTCTCAAGTCGTATTTGATGCCTTTTGTCTGCACCATTACTTGAGCCTCCATGGACAGGTCTTCAAATACTTTAATTGTACTTTTTATGTGTTTAGCATTCTCCTTGTTCAAATAGGAAACTGTTCGGACCAATTTTCCTCCATCCGGAGTTACTACAAGCACTGTTCGGTCGTCTGTAAAATCCCCTAAATACCCAAAGGGATTTATTTGTGAAGTGCAATCCACCCAATAATAACTATTCTTATACGGTATTGCCAGAATAACATGGTTCCCTTGGATTAAGTCTGCAAAGTCCTCTTGCATGTCGATTTTGGCTCTTCCAGATTCCACAACGGCGTAATAAGAATCGACCCCAACTGCCTTTAACAATGCTTTTGTGTAATTGGTAAGTCCTTTGCAGTCTCCGTACTTATCTCTATCAACCTCTATGGCATTAATGGGTCTTAATCCACCAATACCTATTTGCACACTAACATATCGTGTATTCTCCTGCACATAGCGGTAAATTATTTTCGCCTTTTCCAGATCATCATCGATTCCCTTTACCAAGTTGCGCATTTTGGCAATGGTTGACTCATCCAATTCATCCCTTCCATCCAACAAGATGTCCTGCACCCAATGGCCTAATTCTTGCCAATTATTTACTGCTCCATTGTATCCTTTAAAATGAAAATTAGGTAGCCTAACAGATAATCTCGGTAAAATATCATGGTAGCTTGGGCTCAAGGTTTCTCCTGAAAATGCCGGAATTTCTTTTGCAACATACAAGACTGCATTATATTCCTTGGTCACATTTACATCCAATCCATCCAAGTTCTGTTCCTTTATTATGGGCTCAAGCTCTTTTGATGCATATGAAATTTTATAGGTGCTTTTCTCAACACCTACACCATAACCCGGCACAAAATACCATTGTGGCATTGCGCCTGTATCGGAGGTTTCCACCTCATAAGTAAATTTCATGGTATAAGGATACTGCGACGGATCATAGTCGGCATACAAAACCCTGTCATCACGATAAAGTGAAAATCCATCAGCCGCAGCTATATCTTTGAAATCACGTTTTTTTATGGTCTCGATTTCCCCGCCAAATTGGTTATAGATAACCGCTTCCAAATGTTTCACCTTTATTTCTTTGTCATACCTAATCCTTGCCTCTGCAAAGTCCTTACCCGAGGCGTTAAAAACTGTAACCACCTTAGTCACTTGATACACCATCTGATCAACAGCCAGAACCTGTATGTGTAAATCATCGTTGCGAATAACTGCGTCTGAATTAGAACGCAAATCCTCCGTCATGGAAGCTATACTATATTGAGCATGAAAAATATTAGAAAAAAAGATAAAAAAGGTAAGTGCAAAAAATCGCATTAGTTTGGTTAGTGTTTGGTCTTCTAACGCTAATGTGATTAAATTCTTACAAAAAATCAAAAATAAATCGATAAAATACGACTACTCTTTATTTTTAGTGTCGATGGTAATGGTCACTGGACCATCGTTTAGAAGTCTTACTTTCATATCGGCGCCAAAGATTCCCGTACCGACTTTTTTACCCAATTTTTGTTCCAAAACCTTTACAAAATTTTCATACAAAGGAATGGCAATATCGGGCTTTGAGGCTTTTATATAAGAGGGCCTATTTCCTTTTTTGGTCTGGGCGTACAGGGTAAATTGACTTACCACGATCACATCTCCATCAACATCCAAAACGGAGCGGTTCATCACATCATTTTCATCACCAAAAATGCGAAGGTTGGCTATTTTTTGGGACAACCAGTCAATATCTTCATTTCCGTCGGCATCTTCAATGCCCAACAAAACCAAAAGACCTTTTCCTATTTCTGAAATAATTTTACCATCAACGGTTACGCTGGCCTCTGAAACTCTTTGTATTACGGTTCTCATTATCTTTCTCTATATGGACTGTCCTCTTCTCCAGTCAGCATTTGCACATAGCTTCGGTACCTGCTCCAGGCAACCTCATCTTTCTCCAATGCATCTTTTACCGCACATTTGGGCTCATCCAAGTGCAAGCAATTATTGAACTTACATTCGGATTTTAACTCAAAAAATTCTGGAAAATAATCCCCTATTTCGTCCTGTTCCATATCCACAATTCCAAAACCTTTGATTCCCGGCGTATCTATGATCCTCGCATTAAAGGATAGATCGTACATTTCGGCAAATGTGGTGGTGTGCTGTCCTTGCAAATGTTGTTCGGAAATTTCGGTGGTCTTCAATTGGAGACCTGGCTCCAAGGCATTCACCAAGGTAGATTTTCCTACTCCCGAATGACCGGCAAACATGCTGGTTTTGTCTATCATCATAGCTTTCACCTTGTCCACATTTTTACCGTCTTTTGCCTCGATGGGAATACAGGTGTAGCCAATGTGTGAATAGAGCCCCATCAGATAAGCCACCTCATCCAATTCTTCTTCACTATAGATATCCAATTTATTGAAAAGTAAAACCACAGGAATATCATAGGCTTCGGCGGTAACCAAAAAACGGTCGATGAATGCAGTAAATGTGGGTGGATTGTTCAGGGTCACCAACAAAAAAACTTGGTCGAGATTCGCAGCAATAATGTGGGTTTGCTTGGAAAGTTTAACCGATTTGCGGATGATATAGTTTTTGCGTTCCCCAATTTCTGAAATCACGCCAACTGTTTCATCCCCCAATTCTTCCAGTTGAAACACTACATGGTCACCCACAGCTACAGGGTTGGTGCTTTTTATGTTCTGGGTACGGAACTTCCCCTTGATACGACATTCGAAAAAGTCGCCTTCATCGGATTTTACGGTATACCAACTACCGGTTGATTTATAAACAGTTCCGTTCACTTTTATTTTAATTATTCATTACAAAGAAACAATATTATGCTGTTTTAAACGTATTTGAATGAAATCAGTTTAACAATCAATAACCATTACAATTATGAAAAAATCAGTTTTTATTGCATTGCTTGCCCTAATGGCTGGATTTGGAGCTTATGCACAACAGTACAAGGTCGTGACCAGTGTAGAATCCATTGTACCGAACGGACTGGGTAGGTCAAGAATCATCAATGCTTTGGAAGACAAAGATTATAGAGAGTACACCAGTGTGCAGACCGAAGATGACAATACAAGAAATAAATCGGACCGTGGTGATATTCGAGTCAAAAACTTTGAAGAAACCAAACTATTGAACTTTTACAATATTGGTGGAATCCGTTTTCAGAACATTGCAGCAAACGATGCCGTGATCACTTCCATGATCAACGATATGATCGCCAATGGATGGGAATTGGCCTTTGTAGTGAGCGGTGTTGAAAGTGAGGCAGGAAAAGGCGATGGACAAGGTATTTTTATTACCCGCTATATCTTTAAAAAGTAAAAATTTATAAATAAAAAAGCCCTTTGGAAAACCAAGGGGCTTTTTTTTTGCAAGTAATCTTCATTAATCCTTGATGTAGATTCTACCACCTACAAAGGTTCTTTTATGGACTGTTTTGGGTTGACCGTACACATACACGTCTCCACCAGCCTTTACATTGATGTCTACCATTTCGGAAGCAAAAACATCAGCTTCGCCGCCCGCAGAAATTTTTATATCGGTATTGGAAGTTCTCAATTCCCTTCCTTCAAACACACCTCCTGTGTTCAATACCACACTTTGGGTTTTAGCCAAACCTGAAGCTTCAATAATACCACCCGTAACCGCACGGATATCGGCATAATCCACATCCATTCCAATATGAATTGTAGCTCCTTCTTGGGCCCTCAATTCAATCTTACTCTTTTGCACCAACTCATTGCAGGTAATTTCGGCGCCTTCATTGCCATCAATCACATCCAAATTGGTGTAGTACACTTCGATTAAAGTGTCCTCGCCCTGAAATTTCTTGTCCAACTGCATGCGAAGTTTTAAAACACCATTTTTATTGGTCCATTTAATGTCATCCACATTCCAACCTTTGATCATTATTCGGTTTTCATCCGATTGAATCAGATTCACCTCGATAAGGTCGAATACTTTAATTTCATTGAACTCTCCAACTTCCGTGTCGATGATTCGTTGTGAAAACATGACCAAGGGAAGCAAAATCAAACTAAGTGTACATATTTTTTTCATGTTGTAGTGTTTTTACTCTTGAAAGATGGATGAGAAACAAATTTGTTACAGTTAAGAACAAAAAAACCATCCAAAACCCAAATTTAATCGCGGGAATCGGATGGTTTTACAACCTAAATCTTAAGATCAACTACGCGTTGATTATTTTTTCTTGGTGGTTGATGGATTCCTGGTGAATCGCTTTGAACATTTTCAAAACAAACTCCTCGCTCAATCCTCTTTGCTCCCCTTCCAAGATCATATTTCCTAAAATGGCGTTCCATCGGTTGCTTTGAAGTACTGCAACGTTCTTTTGCTTTTTCAATTCCCCGATACCATCAGAAACCTTCATTCTTTTTCCCAACAAATCAATCAACTGATTGTCCAACACATCAATTTGTGCTCTAAGATTGGTCAACTTACTGTTGTATTCGGCTTCTTCGTCAGTTTCCTTTCTAATTCTAAGATCTTTCATAATCTGAACCAATGTTTCTGGGGTTACTTGCTGTGCAGCATCACTCCAAGCATTGTCCGGATCGTAATGAGTTTCGATCATCAAACCATCAAAGTTCAAATCCAATGCGGTTTGGGATACATCAAAAATCATATCACGCTTACCAGTAATGTGGCTAGGATCATTAATGATGGGAAGATCAGGAAACTTGGTTTGCAACTCAATGGCCAATTGCCATTCTGGAATGTTTCTGTACTTCGTTTTTTCGTAAGTAGAGAATCCTCTATGGATCACACCCAACTTTTCAATATTGGCCGAATATAAACGCTCCACCGCACCCAACCATAAAGAGAGGTCCGGGTTCACCGGGTTTTTCACCAATACAATTTTATCGGTACCCTCAAGGGCATCTGCAATTTCTTGAATAATGAAAGGACTCACGGTAGAACGTGCGCCGATCCACAATAGATCCACATCATATTCCAACGCCAAATCAACGTGCGCTCTATTGGCTACCTCAGTAGCGGTTTTTAAGCCTGTTTCTTCCTTAACTTTTTGCAACCACTTCAATCCAATGGCTCCTACTCCCTCAAAATTTCCAGGACGAGTTCTTGGCTTCCAGATTCCAGCGCGGTAGTAATTCACGTCGGTATCTTTAAGTTCATGGGCAATTTTAAGCACCTGGTCTTCGGTTTCTGCGCTACATGGACCTGCAATAACCAGAGGATGCCCTAAATTCATGTCATCCAACCATTTTCTCATTTCCTTCTTGTTTTCCATAATACTCTCTATTTTTTTGTAAGTGGTATTCCTTTTAGTATTTGTTTTATTTTATTGGTGTTACTCATTTCTTGGTGGACATTCTCAAAATCGTTGTCCAAGATCAGTTGCTTAAATGTGGTGAGGTTTTGAATGTATTCTTCCAAGGTTTCCACAACATTATCCTTGTTCTGCTCAAAAATTGGTGTCCACATATCGGGTGAACTTTTTGCCAAACGAACGGTACTTTCAAAACCACTCCCCGCCATGTCAAAAATATCACGTTCATTTTTCTCTTTCTCAATAACTGTCTTTCCCAACATAAATGAGCTAATGTGTGATAAATGAGATACGTAGGCGATGTGTTTGTCGTGTGCTTCAGGGTTCATATAGCGAATTCGCATCCCGATTTCCTGAAAAATGGCCAATGCTTTTTCCTGTAATTTGAATGCTGTTTTTTCCACTTCGCAAATGATCATGGTCTTTCCCTCGTACAACCCTTCCAAGGCTGCCGTTGGACCTGAAAACTCGGTACCTGCAATAGGGTGACATGCCATAAAGTTTCTCCGCTTGGGGTGTTCGGCTACTTGTTCGCAAATCAATCGTTTGGTAGAACCTGCATCCATCACCACAGTCTCATCGCCCACAGCATCTAAAATTTTTGGCAATTCAGACACCAAAACATTCACAGGGATACCCACATAAACCAAATCTGCACTTGCCAAATCTTGGTAATCCCCTTTTTTATCTACGATTTGAAGTTGAAGTGCCTCATCCAAATGAGCTTGACTTTTATCCACGCCAATGATTTCCGCCTCGGAATGCAACTTTTTCACATCCTTGGCAAAAGAACCGCCTATCAATCCAACTCCTATGATGACTACTTTCATGATCTAAAATCTTTCTATGGCTTCTTTGATTTTTTCTTCTTTCACACAAAGCGAAAAACGAATGTATCCTTCGCCATTGCTCCCAAAAATGGTTCCAGGAGCTATGAAAATATCTTTTTCGTGCAATACGTTGTCTATGAATGCTTCCGATGGCGCAGCTCCTTCGGGTAGTTTGCACCACACGAACATCCCCACTGCATTTTTATCATAGGTGCATCTCAATTTGTCCGCCAATTGAAACATCAACGCCCTTCTTTTGGCGTACACCTTATCCAATTCCTTGAACCACTCAGGACCACTTTGCAGCGCTGCAATAGCCCCTTTTTGAATGCCGTAGAACATTCCAGAATCCATATTACTCTTCACTTTGAGTACGGCATTAATGTGTGCTGCACTACCCAACACCATTCCAACTCTCCATCCTGCCATGTTAAAGGTTTTGCTCAAGCTGTTCAGTTCCAACGTGCAATCTTTAGCGCCTTCAATGGACAAAATACTGGTCGGATTGCTCGAAAGCACAAAACTGTATGGGTTGTCATTCACCAAAAGAATCTCATTTTTTTTAGCAAAATCGACCAACAGCTTTAGTTGCTCCAAAGATGCTGTAGCTCCTGTGGGCATATGTGGGTAACTGATCCACATGAGTTTCACTTTGGACAAATCCTTTTTGGACAATACCTCCAAATCTGGGAACCATCCATTTTCAGCAGTCAAATCGTAATTTACCGCTACTGCTCCCACTAAATTGGTCACAGATGCATAGGTGGGGTATCCAGGATTGGGCAACAACACTTCATCCCCCTCATTTAAAAATGCCAAACTGATGTGCATGATGCCTTCCTTGGAACCCATCAACGGCAAAATTTCCGATTCAGGGTCTACCGATACATCAAATTTTTGAAGATAGAAATCTGAAATCGCTTCACGCAATTGCGGCAACCCTTGATAACTTTGGTATTGATGTGCTCCCGAATCTGTAATGGAATCCCTAAGCGTTTCCAACACCAAAGGTGATGGTGCCAAATCTGGGCTTCCGATTCCCATATTGATAATGGGTTTGCCTTGGGCCACCAACCCTCTTACTTCTCTTAATTTTTTAGAGAAATAGTATTCCTGAACGGTATTTAATCTATCTGCTGTGATCATTGCAACAATGCATTTTTATATTCACCCAAAACCTGAAAATCTTCGGACATGATCTCCAACAACGATTTGGTTTTGGCAAAGTGCTCGTATTTTTCAAATGTGACATCTACAAAAAAGGCATACTTCCAAGGAGTCTCAATCACGGGCAAGGATTGAATCTTGGTCAGGTTCATGTTGCAATCGCTCATCACGTTCAACACAGTGGCCAAACTGCCTCTCTTGTGATCGGTGATAAAGCGCAACGACGCCTTATTGATTTCCTCTTTAGGGAGTACTTTATTTTGTTTTTTAAGGATGATGAACCTAGTGGAATTGTTCACTATGGTCTGGATATTGTCTGCGATAATTTCCAAATCATACAACTCTGCGGCCATTTTAGGCGCAATGGCGGCTATGTGCTCCAAACCTTCTTCTTGAATTTGCTTGGCCGTCTCCGCCGTATCTGCACTTTCCACCAATTTAATCTGTGGATGGGCCTTGAAAAATTCCTTGCACTGCAACAAGGCCATAGGGTGCGAATGTACCTCTTTGATATCATCAAAAGTCTTTCCTTTCATTACCATAAGGTTATGGTGTATGTTCAGGTAATGTTCCCCAATGACATGGATTTTATTATGGTACACCAAATTGTAATTGGGAATAATAGAACCTGCAATCGAGTTTTCAATGGCCATAATCCCCTTATCTGCGGTTCCACCCAACAAATGGTCAATCACAGCATCAAAACTGCTGCATTCCATCAACTCGATATCCTCCCCAAAAAAATCTATGGCCACTTGATGGTGGTTAGATCCCTTAATTCCCTGAATGGCTATTTTTAAACCCATGGCAAAAAAAAAGTCCCGATTGCATCGGGACTTTATATATTGGTTATACTTTAAACGTATCTATAATAGTCCCGTTGCTCCTTGAAAAAAGAAGTAAAAATAAAAACGGTTCCAGAAATACGTGTTTGTCATTTTCTTGTAAATTCTCGGCCAATTTAGTTATTCATTCTGAAAAGCAAAGTGTTTACCTAACTTTTTTTGAATTTTTTTCAAAAAAGACGTTTCCACTGCACATTATTTTACAGAAACCATACTTTTTTAAGAATACTCCTTTTGCTCCATATTTTATTAGGCTGAAGTAATCCTATCTCTTCTTATTGAAGCACAAGGATTAAAACATCGAAAAGTGTATTTTTGGTTTCCATAAATTCAAACTGAATGTCCATTACCGTACAGAACATCACAAAATCCTTTGGTGCACAAAAAGCATTGAACAAAGTTTCCTTCACCATTAACAAGGGAGAGGTAGTTGGTTTCTTAGGACCTAACGGCGCTGGAAAATCTACCATGATGCGGATTTTGACCACCTATTACAAAGCCGATGAGGGTGAGGCCGCTGTAAATGGTTTTGATGTGTTGAGCGCAGCGAAAGATGTTCAAAAAAGTATTGGGTATCTCCCAGAGCACAATCCCTTGTATTTGGAAATGTATGTAAAGGAGTACTTGGCTTTTAATGCCGATGTGTATACAGTGGATAAATCCAAAATTAATGAGGTGATTGAGCAAACAGGATTGACCCCCGAAGCCCACAAAAAAATTGGACAATTATCCAAAGGATACCGTCAACGGGTCGGACTAGCCGCAGCCTTGTTGCACGACCCCGAAGTTTTGATTCTCGATGAGCCAACCACGGGTCTCGACCCCAACCAATTGATTGAAATTCGAAAATTGATTCGCGAAATCGGTAAAGAGAAGACCATTTTGCTCTCCACCCACATTATGAAAGAAGTGGAAGCTGTTTGTGATCGCGTGATCATCATCAACAAAGGCGAATTGGTGGCCGATAAAAAATTGGAAGAGCTTCGCGAAGCTGAGGAACAAATAATCGAAGTAGAATTCGATTACCGGGTGGAAGAACAGCTGTTGCAGCAAATGCCCAATGTGTCCAACGTAAAAAATATTGTGGGTTTTGTTTATGAGATTACTTTCAACACTTCCAAAGATATGCGACCTGCCGTTTTCGATTTTGCGCATGACAATCAATTGAAAACCCTTCAGCTCAGCAGAAAAAACAAAAATTTGGAAAGTTTGTTTACTGAGCTCACTTCTTAATTCAATTATTTATAAATCAATTTATTTACCCATGAATTCTTTCAAAAAAGATAAAATCAAAAGGGTCGAAATAGATGATTTAGGTAGACTTCACTTAAAGCCTGAAAAACAAAAATTCAATTTAATTTACAGACTGTCTCAGGAAATTCATTGGGATGACAAATATGGCACCTTGTATTCGCCAAAACCCAGAGATTGGTCTTATCTAGATTGGTATAAACAAATTATTGAAGTTATTTTCGCTGATTGCAACACAGAGTTATCTCTAACAAACACAACAGAATGGATAAACATTCCAAGCAGTCTAAAAAATGAGATTCTAGACTTCAAACTCTAAGTTCATATTTGAGTTATTGACCATTATATTTAGACAAAAACCAGTTCTAAAAATGGTATTTTTGCACTTCAGAAGAAATAGGACTCGATGAAGAAGAACAACGCCAGATTGGAACTCTCCAAAGAAGAAATGAAAACCTATGGCTATCAAATTGTTGATGCCATTGTGGAACACCACGCCACCCAACACGAAAAATTGCCCGTTGCCTTAGGTTCTCGGGAAGAAATGGACTCTTTGTTTTTGGAGGAAGCTCCCGAAAAAGGTTCCGACCCTACGCAGGTGCTCAATTTTGTTTTGGAAAAGGTGATGACCAACAGTGCAAATATGGCGCACCCTAAGTCATTTTCTTTTGTTCCTGGCCCAAGCAATTATATCAGTGTAATGGCCGATGCCCTAGCCACAGGTTACAATATTTTTTCCGGTGGCTGGGCGGCAAGTCCAGCTGCAGCCGAATTGGAGATTGTAACGATTCAATGGTTGTTAAAGATATTCGGTTTCCCGAAGAAAAAAGGTGGTGGGATTTTTACCAGTGGAGGTTCTATGGCAAACTTAACGGCTGTTGCAACTGCTCGCCGCATTAAATGCGGAGATGATTTTTCAAAAGCTGTTATTTATCTTTCGGACCAAGCCCATTCTTCCAACATTAAGGCGATTCAGGTTTTAGGCTTTAAGAAAGAACAGATTCGTATCATCCCAACCGATAGTGAACTCAAATTTTCAGTAAACAAACTAAAAAACTGTATTGCCAAAGATAGATTGGAAGGTCTTTACCCCTTTTGTTTGATTGCCACTGCGGGCACCACAAATACGGGAACTGTAGACCCATTGGTCGAGTTGGGGAAAATTTGTAAGAAAGAAGATATCTGGTTCCACATTGATGGTGCTTATGGTGGAGCGGCCATTTTATCCCAAAAAGGAAAGCAGGCCATGAAAGGCATAGAAAAGGCTGATTCGTTGACCGTAGACCCCCATAAATGGTTTTTTCAACCGTACGAAATGGGATGTCTTTTGGTTCGAAACCACAAAAACCTGAGCCATACCTTCACAGAAAAACCTGAATATTTAAGGGATATCGAGGGGAATACGTCAGAAATCAACTTCTATGACCACGGTATCCAATTAACGAGAAGGTTTCGAGCCTTGAAGTTCTACATGTCTCTAAAAACCTTTGGTTTAAAAGAATTCCGTGATGCCGTCACCTATAATATTGATTTGGCTGAAGAGGTGGAAACCAAATTAAGGGGCAGTAAAAGTTGGGAAGTTGTATTTCCTGCAACATTGGCCGTGATTAATTTCAGGTACAATCCCATCAACAAAAAATATTCGGAAAAGGAATTAGATAAAATCAACCAGTACATTTCAGGAAAAGTGGTGGATTCGAGAAAAGCACTTTTGGTGACCACTATTTTGAATGGACAGATTGTGCTTCGTATGTGCCTCATCAACCCTAGAACTACGATGGAAGATGTAACGGAAACCTTTGACCTCTGTAAAATATACGCTTTGGAAATTGAAGAGAAATTGGCCGCCAAAAGCTAAGCATCGTTCTCAAAAATAGCATTTATAGCACGGTCCAGTTCCTTTTGCACTTTTGGATCTGTACAATTGATTAAAATAGCAACCACTTTTTCCTGTTGTGGATACACAAAAAGGTTGGTATACGTTCCAACGCTGCTTCCAACGTGTCCCACAAATTTCCTGCCGTTTGCATCTTGGCTGACCTGAAAGCCAAGACCGTAGTGTGTAGGTTTACCATTTATAATTTGAGAGGTCAACAACTCCTCATAAGTTTCCTTTTTGAGCAATTTTTGTTCTAAAATCGCCTGTCCCAATTGGGCAACATCGTCGGAGGTAGACAAGTACCCTCCCCCTGCCAATTTGTAGGTATTGTTTACTTCAACGGCTTCGGTAAAGCTCAATGCGCGTTTGGTATAGAATTCGGCTTTGTTCTCGACTGCGCTCGAACTGACAATTAACTCCTTTGGTGAAAAGGTGTTTTCCAATCCCAAAGGGATTAAAATATTTTCTTTCACGTAATCTTGAAATGACACCCCACTCGCCTCTTGCATGGTTAAAGACAGCAACACAAAATCAAAACTATTATAGAGATAGCTTGTGCCCGGTTCAAAAAATAAAGGATCATTTTTGAAAACTTCTATCCCATCTTTGATAGAGTAATCTTGATTCAAGGCAAATTCCTTGCCTCGGTAGCCTCGAATCCCTGCTGTGTGGTTTGCCAATTGCTGAAGCGTAAAATCATACTTCTTTTTGGGATAGTAAGGCACATAGGTGTAGAAGGACTCGTCCAAATCTACAATGCCATCTTCCACCATTTTACCCAAGGCTAATCCCGTGATACATTTAGAGATACTGGCAATTCGAAACACTGTACTTTTTGGTTTGACCCTGATATTTTTCTCCAAATCCGAGAAACCATATCCTTTTTGAAGCACAGTTTCTCCTTTGCTTAAAATAGTAACAGATAAACCTGGCACTTTTTTCTCAGCGACCAGATTATGAAATATCGCATCTGTTTTTTTCATCCCAACCAAGGCCCCTAAAGTTTTAACCTTCGGCATTGGAGAAAGCAAATTTTTAATATGTGTAAAAAGATTACCCAATTGTTCGGTTTGAGTTCCGAAATTAACGATTATTAAAGTTGATGAAGTTTATTGTTGTTGATTGCAATTTCCTAATCTTGGAATATCAGCCTTCCATTATAGATTTCCTCCACATCTACCTCGGGAGGAGTGTTGACGCTTATTACATCTCCAGTTCCTCGAATTATGCCACTTAACCGCTGCTGAGGATTCACAAAAACATCATTGGAACCACGATGACTTATATCCACATTGGTGGCAACCATGTTTTCAGCCTCAATTCTGGAATCGCCTGCAGCAATAAAGATGTTGAAATTTTCAACACTGCCCTTAAGTCTGAAATAGGCAATTCCATTCACCAATATTCTAACAGTATTGGAATTTAGTTCCAAATCAAATGAACCATCTGTAGTCACAAATTGTGAATCCGTATAACTTTCTGAAACTAAATACATATTGGAGTAATTCAAAGCTCCATCACTACTAATGGGCAAACCTGTACTGCTCCGAATTTCAGAGATATTTGGAGAAGTGATGTATACGGTAGTCAAGCCATAATCACGAACATAATTACAGCTATTTTCATTTCGTAAAATCAAACGGCCATCTTCAACAGTCACTGAAACATCATTGTACAAATATTCCCCCGTTTCCACTTCAACTAGTTGTTCTTCGCCCTGTTTTAAAACCACTTTTACGTTTTCAAAAGCGGTAATCTTAGAAAATTCGGGAACATCAACAGTTTTGCGCTCCAATTCACCTGCATTTTGAAAGCAATCAGGAACATTTTCGCCGTTGCAGGAGATCAGCAATAGAAACATCACTAACGAAAAGCACTTCTCGAAGGCGCTCGAAGCAACAACTTTAATCTTAATCAAATCTCTAATCTCTACCATCTCAATACTATAATCTAACGCCTATTCCAAATTCAACGGCCTCTGCTTTTGCTCCATGTGATTTTAAGGTTACCGCCCCAAAGATTTTATCTCCAAAATAGCGTTTCATTCCGATCCGGTTATACATCCTCCCTTCAAAATCAAAAGGATAATACACATAATACCCCAATTGGGCGACTACGCTCATTTTATTCACAAAGAGTTCGTGACCGATATACACACCTACCCTTTTATAATCGGTATCTGAATCTACATCCAATTCCGGAAACGAGGTGGATTGATATCGAATCAGCTCTTTTAAAAAATTGGAAAAGAATATATCGGTTCCCAATTGGATGGCGCTACGTTTTCCCAATCGTTTATCGGCATATGCGGATATTGTAGCAAAGCCATAACGTCCCATATTGATCACATCACTCTCATTGGCTCCCGCACGGAATACCAAATTGTATCGAACAGGTTCCGTTATCTTTCCTGTTGAAGCTTGCTTTAAATATTCATAAGTTGAATCATCATCTAAAGTATAGGTCAAGCCAATATTGAATGCGAAGGTGTTGGTAGAAGTATTGGGTGCCTTAAAATTGGCATTGGAATAATGGATGAATGAAAGTCCTGCATTCACTCCCAAACCAGCAAAGAGGTTTTCTTTATGATAGTTCAGCATTAACAGGGTACTACTTAAAATGTGACTCCCGTAGGCATTGTTTCTGAAGTTCTCATTTTTATCATAAGGATTGTTATTATAGGCCAAACCTTGTGCTATTCTCAGCTGAAGGTTCCTTTTAAGAAAATAAAAATTGTAATGTCCGTAAACACCATAAAGTTGACCTAATGTCGGGTTATTGGTGTTTTGATAAACAAAAGAATACCCCGTATCAGGATAACCAAAATCAGCTTCCCATTCCTTGTGTCCATAAGTTTTTCTACTTATCCCAAGGATTACCCCCGCTGGATGATTGGTGATCAAATGAGAAATATCAGGATTGTGTAGCAATATGGAGCCATAAAACTGATTCGCATCCAATACAAATTTTTTGGGAGCTTTATCCGACTGGGAAATCCCGAAAAATGAAGTCAGTAATATAGTTAGGCTAAGTAGGTACCTCATGGGGCACTAAAGTAGGAAATTAAAAAAACACCAGTAATATTATCCATGAAAAGTAAATAGTCCCTTTAATCTATAATGTTGAACAAAGGGAAGAATCTTTGGTCTGGATTACTGAACTGGATTAGATTCTTCGGTCGCTTCATTCCCTCAGAATGAAACCTGCTAAAAAAGTTCCTTTGCTATGGCCATTACATTATCTGATTTTCCCATGGAATAATAATGTAAAACGGGAACACCAGCCTCCCTTAATTCCTTGGATTGCTGGATGGCCCATTCCACCCCAACTTGACGCACGGCTTTGTTGTCTTTACATTCTTCCACTGCATTGATCAATTCTTCAGGAAGATCAATACTGAACACATGGGGCAACAATTGCAAATGCTTTTTCACGGCAATAGGTTTAATTCCGGGGATAATTGGAACATCAATTCCCATTTCACGCGCTGCTTTAACGAACGCAAAGAATTTTTGATTGTCGAAAAACATTTGGGTCACAATGTAATCCGCTCCTAAATCTACTTTTTCCTTCAATCGCTTCAAATCGGACTGTAGTGATGGTGCTTCCATGTGTTTTTCAGGGTAACCGGCTACACCTATACAGAAACTGCTCAAAACACTTGACTCAATAGTATCATGCAGATAATTTCCTTCATTGATATCCTGAATCTGCTTTACCAATTCGGTGGCATATTGGTGTCCACCTTTAGTGGGAATAAAGTATTTTTCCTCTTTTCGGGCGTCTCCACGAAGTGCCATCACATTTTCAATCTCCAAATACTGGCAATCCACCAACAAATATTCGGTTTCTTCTTTGGTGAATCCACCGCACAGTACATGGGGTACCGTATCCACATCGTACTTATGTTTTAGGGATGCACAGATGCCCAACGTACCAGGGCGGGTACGGGTCAGTTTTTTATCCAACAAACCATCCTTTTCTTTGTAGATATATTCTTCGCGAGAGGTGGTCACATCAATAAACGGTGGCTTGAACTCCATTAAGGGGTCTATATTATTATAGAGTTCCTGAATGCTTTTACCTTTTACTGGAGGAACTATCTCAAAACTGAAAAGCGTTTCTCCATTTGCTTTTTTTATATGATCGGTGATTTTCATTATTTGGTTTTCAGTTCACTGTTAATGGTTGATAGCATCTTTTAAATCTTAATCAAAGAGTGCTATAATAATTAATAAATCCATTCAATAACTTTTTACAAAGCACTAGTTGGTTCTTGACGAAATCCAATTCCTTTTGATTCAAATATTCTTGGTCAAATGACAAAAACAGTTGCGTCTCCAATTCATATAATGAACCTCTTGCAATGTGTAAAAATCGAATGGTATCATTTGGAGTTTTTCTACCGCATCCCTCGGCAATATTTGAGGGTATTGAACAACTACATCGTCTTAACTGATTGGTCAATCCATATATTTCTTCCTTTGGAAAAACTTTGGTCAAATCATATATCAACTTCACCAATTGCCGTGATTCTTTCCAAACATCTAAATCAATATATTCCATTAACCAAAAACTCTTAACTATCAACTATGTTCGGAGCCAACCATTTTTGGGCTTCCTCCAATGTAATATTTTTTCGTTCAGCAAAATCCTGAACTTGATCTTGTTTTATTTTACCTAATCCAAAATATTTGGCGTCTGGATGTCCAAAATAATAGCCACTAACACTTGCAGCAGGCCACATCGCCAAACTTCCGGTCAACTTTACTCCAATTTTATCTTCTACCTCCAATAAATCCCAAATTGTCAACTTTTCCAGATGGTCTGGACAGGCGGGATATCCTGGTGCGGGTCGAATGCCTTGATATTTTTCTTTGATCAAGGCTTCATTATCCAGATTCTCATCCACTGCATAACCCCAATATTTGGTTCGTACTTCTTTGTGCAAATATTCCGCAAAAGCCTCCGCCAATCTATCGGCCAGAGCTTTAATCATTATGGAATTGTAATCGTCATGATTTTTTTCAAACTCCGCAGCCAACTCTTGTGTTCCAAAACCTGTGCTTACACAAAAGAAGCCCATATAATCTTGAATTCCTGATTCTTTGGGAGCAATAAAATCGGCCAATGCGATGTTCGGAACTGTTTCGCGCTTTTTTAATTGTTGACGCAAGGTTCTAAAAATGAAAGTTTTCCCCTCGTCATTAACCTCAATATCATCTTCATCGATTTGATTAGCTGGGAACAATCCGAAAATGGCCTTTCCTTTAAGCAATTTTTCATCCAAAACTTGCTTTAATAGCCCTTTGGCATCCTTAAAAAGTTCCTTGGCCTGTTCTCCAACGATCTCATCAGTTAAAATATCAGGGTATTTTCCGTGTAAATCCCAACTTCTAAAAAATGGAGACCAATCAATAAATTCCTCTAATTGTGATAAATCAAAATCTTCCAACAACTGAATTCCCAATTGGTTCGGCTTTTTAATGTCGGATGATTTCCACTCGATTTGCAATTTATTTTTTCGAGCTTCTTCCAGCGTTAAATATTCCTTTTGCTTGGAACGGTTCAAAAACTTATCTCGAAAACTTTCATAATCGAGCTTGATGGCTTTTTTATACTTCACGGAAGTCTCTTCCTGAAGCAAATCGCCCACCACGGTTACCGCTCTAGACGCATCGTTCACATGCACTACGGACTGACTGTATTGCGGGTCTATTTTAACTGCTGTATGGGCTTTGCTCGTAGTAGCGCCTCCTATCAAAAGGGGTACTTCAAAGTTTTGACGTTCCATTTCTTTAGCCAAGAACACCATTTCATCCAAGGATGGGGTGATCAATCCGCTTAAGCCAATAATATCCACTTTTTCTTCTTTGGCCTTGTTGATGATTTTTTCTGGTGGCACCATCACACCTAAATCCACAATTTGATAATTGTTGCAGGCCAGTACCACACTCACAATATTTTTCCCAATATCATGCACATCGCCCTTCACGGTAGCCATCAAAATTTTACCGGCTGGTTTGGACTTTTCATCCTTTGCTGCTTCAATAAACGGGGTAAGATAGGCCACGGCCTTTTTCATCACACGGGCGGATTTAACCACCTGTGGCAGGAACATTTTTCCACTTCCGAACAAATCTCCTACCACATTCATTCCTGTCATAAGATTACCTTCGATAACCTCCAATGGTTTGGTGGCTTGTTGACGGGCTTCTTCTACATCTTCAATAATGTATTGGTCAATTCCTTTGACCAAGGCACGCGTAATCCTATCCTGAAGCGGTTCTTCCCGCCAAGATAAATCGACCTTACTTTCCTTTGCCGTACCCACCACGGTCTCTGCAAACTCCAACAAGCGTTCTGTGGCATCATCGCGCCTATCTAAAAGCACGTCTTCAACGTACTCCAATAAATCTTTGGGAATATCATCGTACACCTCCAACAAGGTTGGATTTACGATTCCTATGTTCATTCCCGCTTTTATAGCATGGAACAAGAATGCCGAATTGATTGCCTCTCGCACAGGATTGTTTCCCCTAAAGGAAAAAGAAACGTTACTCACGCCCCCGCTTACACTGCAATAGGGCAGATTTTCCTTTACCCAACGCGTAGCTTCAATAAAATCGACAGCATTACGTCGGTGTTCTTCCATGCCAGTGGCCACGGGAAAAATATTCAAATCGAAGATGATGTCCTCGGGAGGAAAATTCACTTCATTCACTAAAATATCGTAAGAACGCTTGGCAATTTCTTTCCGACGCTCCAGATTATCGGCTTGCCCTACCTCATCAAAGGCCATTACGATTACGGCAGCACCATAACGCTTGATCAATTTGGCGTGATGGATAAATTCTTTTTCTCCTTCCTTTAGACTGATGGAGTTGACCACACATTTTCCTTGCACTACTTGCAAACCAGCTTCGATAATTTCCCATTTGGAACTATCGATCATGATAGGAACTCGGGCAATATCGGGCTCTGCAACAATCAAATTCAAAAACTTGACCATCGCCTCTTTCCCATCAATTAGACCGTCATCCATATTGATGTCAATGATCTGCGCGCCACCTTCCACTTGATCACGGGCCACATCTAAAGCTTCATCGAACTTTTCTTCTTTGATCAATCTCAAGAATTTCCTTGAGCCTGCCACATTGGTCCGTTCCCCCACATTAATGAAATTACTTTCAGGGGTAACGACCAAGGGTTCGAGACCACTCAGGCGTAAAAAGTGTTCTTGGTTTGTCGTTGCCATAATTTTAAGCTATGCTAGAGTCAAAAGTTTTCTAGGTTCATAATCCTTTACCACATCCGCAATAGCCTTAATATGTTCTGGAGTGGTTCCACAGCATCCGCCAACAATATTCACCAACCCCTTTTCCACATATTCTTTGATTTGTGCGGCCATTTGCTCCGGTGTTTCGTCATACTCACCAAAAGCGTTCGGCAATCCTGCATTTGGGTGGGCCGAAATGGCAAATTCCGATTTTGCGGAAACCACCTCCAAATGGGGCACCAATTGTTTGGCTCCCAAGGCGCAATTGAATCCAACCGATAAAATTGGAATATGCGAAATGGAAATCAAAAAGGCTTCGGCAGTTTGTCCAGACAATGTTCTTCCAGAAGCATCGGTAATGGTACCGCTGACCATTACGGGCACATCAATATTTCGTTCTTCCTTAACCTCCTCTATAGCAAAAAGGGCTGCTTTGGCATTAAGGGTATCAAAAATGGTCTCTACCAATAATATATCAACGCCACCATCCAAAAGGGCCTCAATCTGTTGTTTATAGGCAACACGAAGCTCATCAAAAGAAATGGCCCTAAACCCAGGGTCGTTCACATCGGGTGACATACTGGCCGTTTTATTGGTGGGGCCAATACTTCCTGCCACAAACCTTGGTTTGTTTGGGTCCTTTTTAGTAAACTCATCGGCTACTTCTTTTGCAATTTTAGCCGATTCGTAATTGAGTTCATATACCAATTCTTCCATGCCGTAGTCTGCCATGGCGATAGTAGTTCCAGAAAATGTATTGGTCTCCAAAATGTCCGCTCCAGCATTTAAAAACTTGCGATGGACTTCCTTTACGGCTTCTGGCTGAGTCAATGACAATAAATCGTTGTTTCCTTGCAAATCGCTGGGCCAATCTTTGAATCGTTCGCCCCTAAAATCCTCTTCATTGAATTTATAGCGCTGCAACATGGTGCCCATAGCTCCATCCAGCACTAAAATCCGTTTCTTCAATATGTCTTCAATTTTTTCCATAGTACAATTTCCTTCAAAAAAGGATGTAATGAGATCAAGAAAAGTGCGTAGGTACTGTGCTGAATACTTTACGTTATCCTTCCCCTTTCGGTTAAACTTCCTTAAAAGCCTTGAAACAAATCCAAGACAAGGGTAGAATGTAGCACCTTCTCGAAGACGAGGGTTGCTAAGGCTTCACAGGGTCCAATCCCTCCACCTTTCTTGATAACACTTTCAATTTATAAATGAACTGAACTACAAAGAAACGGCTCTCCCTAGTGAAAAGCAAAAAAAGCCCTTGAATTTTTAGAAAACCAACAATAAAAAAACGGATTGATAACTCAACCCGTTTTTCACTTCTTGTTGTGATGTTTTTAAACCAGCATGCCGCCCGATACTTCGATACGTTGACCGTTGACCCATTTAGCATCATCGGTACATAAAAATGCCACCACACCACCAATGTCACTCGGAATACCAACACGGCCCAAAGCTGTAATACCGGCTATAGCTGTTCTCTTCCCTTCATCATTCTTATTGACTCCACCTCCAAAATCGGTTTCGATGGCACCTGGCGCCACCACATTCGACTTAATTTGACGAGCTCCCAATTCTTTGGCCTGATATCGGGTCATCGCCTCTATCGCAGCCTTCATGGATCCATACACTGAATATCCTGGAAATGAAAAACGTGCCAATCCGCTTGAAATATTCACAATTCCACCTCCATCTGATAAAATGGGCAATAATTTTTGAGTTAAGAAAAACACTCCTTTAAAATGAATATCAACCAATGTATCCAACTGCTCTTCAGTAGTTTCAGCTATTGGAGCATTGATTCCAACACCTGCATTATTTACCAAATAATCCAAGGTATTTGCATCAAAATGAGATTGCAACACATTTTTAACCCTTCCAGCAAAGGTTTCAAAACTATTGACATTGGCCACATCCAATTGAATTGCGTAGGCTTTCTGGCCTAAACTTTCTATTTCGTTTACTGTTTTTTCAGCCTCTTCCTTATTGCTTTGATAAGTAATCATCACGTTTAATCCATTTTCCGCCATGCGTATCGCCATATTTTCTCCAAGACCACGGCTACCGCCCGTAACCAATGCTATTTTTTCTTTGTTCATTGTATTTGATTTTTGATTTCAATACAAAAGTAGTTGCGATGAATCCCCTCGGTTTGCGAGCATCAATCGGTTTTTTGCAAAAATCAAACTTTAAGGGCCGACCTAAATTTTAAAGGGGAGAGTTGTGCGTGCTTTTTGAAGAAATTGGAAAAGTGAGCGACTTCTTCAAAACCAAGGCTAAAGGCAATTTCCGAAATACTCCAATCCGTATTGTTGAGCAAAATTTTTGCTTCCTCACAAATTCTTGCATGGATAATTCCAGTCGTGGTACTCCCAGTTGTTTCTTTTAGCACCTTATTTAAGTGATTGGCATGCACGGCCAAACGTTCACTAAAATCATTGGCGGTTTTTAATATAAGGCCTTGGGATGGTGAATTGATTGGAAACTGTCTTTCCAAAAGTTCCACGAACATATCTGTGATACGGATGGCGGCATTTTTACTGTTTTCTTGTGGCTGCACAGGATACAACTTTTGTCCCAAATGCAATAATTCGATTACGTATGCTCGTATTAAATCAAACTTAAGGGGGTAGTCGGAGGACTGTTCACGCTCAATTTTCTTAAATAATTGCTCGATTTCAAGATAATCCTCATCAGAAATATTCAGGATTGGAAATCCGCCTGGTTGAAACAAAGGCAGCTTTTCCAATATTATTCCACTTTTATCTTTGGATAAAAAGCTTTCGGTAAAAACACAAAAGTAACCCGATTGCTCTTCATCCTGTGGCACATAATGGTAAGGGATTTTTGGAGAGGCAAATAAAAGCGCCTTGTTTTCTATATCAATTACCTTATCTGCATATTCGGCTCTATTGCTACCATTGATCAGACTAATCTTAAAATATGAACGTCGGTCATAACGCATTTCGCCTTTACTCAACCTAGCTCTATACTCGGAAATATTAAAAACATTGAAATGTCCAATATCTTTCCCAATGTTTTCAGGAATGGGCAGACTCAACTTTCCATAGAAATCGTGAAGTGTAAATAGGCTTTCCATACTCTTGTGAAATTCAAATATACCTTAAATAAAAAACACCCTCCAAAATTGCTTTTGAAAGGTGTTTTCACTTGCTAAAACTCTAATAATCAATTGATGCTCTGCACCACTTCTTTTTTTGCTTCTTTTTTGGAACCATCAAATCCTTGCACACCACCAACCGTGGTATATTTCATTACAAATCGCTTATCTGGATTGATAATTTGATAGGCAAACTGACACATTACAGCAGCCTCGTGAAAACCAGACAAAATCAATTTGAGTTTTCCAGGATAGGTATTTACATCACCAATGGCAAACACCCCTGGAATATTGGTCTGATAATCTTTTGCGTTGTTCACTTTGATGGCATTTTTTTCTATTTCCAAGCCCCAATCCCCGATAGGTCCCAATTTTGGTGACAATCCGAACAATGGAATGAAGAAATCGGTTTCCACATAGGCATCTTCTCTTGCTTCATCGTTATACTTAATAACAACGGCCTGTAGTTCGTCCTTACCGTGAATTTCCTTTACCTCGGCTTCGGTATATAATTGAATCTTGCCCAATTTGGCCAATTCCCTTGCTTTTTCCACAGAATCCAAAGCGCCTCGGAATTCATTTCTACGGTGCACCAAAGCTACTTCGGAAGCCACATCGGCCAAGAAAATGGCCCAATCCAATGCGGAATCACCTCCACCAGAAATCACCACTTTCTTATCACGGAATTGTTCTGGGTCTTTCACCATATACTCCACCCCTTTGCTTTCAAACAGGCCAATATTGGCAATCAAAGGCTTTCTAGGTTCAAAAGAGCCCAATCCACCTGCAATTACCACAACGGGGGCATGGTGTTTTGTTCCTTTACTAGTGGTGACTATAAATGAACCATCATCTTGTTTCTCCAAAGTTTCAGCACGTTCACCCAAGGTAAATCCGGGTTCAAACGGCTTGATTTGTTCCATAAGGTTGTCCACTAAAGTTCCGGCCAAAATCTCTGGGTAGGCCGGAATATCATAGATTGGTTTTTTAGGATAGATTTCGGAACATTGGCCTCCAGGTTGTGCCAAAGCATCAATTAAATGACATTTTAGCTTCAACAATCCTGCTTCAAACACAGTAAACAGACCTGTAGGTCCTGCTCCGATTATAACGATATCTGTTTTGATCATACTACTACTTTTTAATTTGTCTTGAAGGTCCCTTCGACTTCGCTCAGGGTCCTTAGAGCTGACATTTGTACTACACTTTTTCTTGCAATTTTTCTCCCTTAACTTGATATTCTTTTTGAATATCCAATATGTTTTGACGGTGTTTTACCACTTCTCCGATCACAATGATCGCTGGATTGGATAACTGCTGCTCCCTTGCCTTGTTCTCAATGGAAGCAACAGTGCCGATTCCAATCTTTTCCTGTTCCGTGGTGCCATTTTGAATAATGGCCACTGGTGTGTTTTCTTTTTCTTCTTTCTTGAATAACTCCATGATCTCTCCCAATTTGGACATGCCCATTAGGATGATGACGGTTGCATTGGACTTAGCGGCCAAGGCCACATCATTGGATAATTTATGCTCTTTGGTGGTTCCTGTGATCACCCAAAAGCTTTCAGCAGCACCTCTTTTGGTCACAGGAATGTTTTGGGATGCCGGTACGGAAACCGAAGATGAAATTCCTGGTACCACGGCCACTTCAATCCCGAATTGGGCAGCATGTTCCATTTCTTCAGCGCCCCGACCAAAAACAAATGGGTCTCCCCCTTTTAAGCGCACAATATGCAATCCTTGATGGGCGCGTTGCACAATCAAATCGTTGATTTGCTCTTGTTGATAGGCATAGCATCCTTTTCGCTTCCCCACAAATATTTGTTCCGCTTGTGATGCATATTCCAATAGCTCGGTGGATACCAATGCATCATACAATACAACATCTGCAGTTTGCAATGCTTTGATTCCTTTTAGCGTAATCAAATCTACATCCCCTGGTCCTGCACCCACTACCGTCAGCTTTCCTCTACGCATGTTCCAACTCCAATTTTCTGAATGCTTCCAATTTGTCCAACACCCTTTTGGCATCTTCCAAATAGCTTTTCGCAAAAGCTTCTGATGGTTCATTCTTGTTCAACTGAAGGGCAACTTGTTCAAACCCGCCCTCAAAGCCTATTTTATCTGTTTCCACATAAAGCTTATCAAAATCCTTGATAATGCTCGCATGGGTATTAACTTTTACTTTTTCTGCGGTCAACAATGCTTTGGCAGAATTTACTATGGATTGATAGGAGTAATAAATACTTGCCGCCCATTTTCCCTCTTTGATGGCTTCTTCGGCATTTTCAATCTTCTCTTGACTTTCAAAGAACAAGGTGGCCACAAGGTCCACAATTACTCCTGCACATTCCCCGACACCAATTTCCTTTACATATTTTTCCTCGTTGCCCCAGTCTATAAAATCTTCTTGGGTCAAGTTGTCCACATCTGTTAATGGCTTTAGAAAGTCGTAGAAATACAACTGTCCTTTTTCCTCGTAATAATCGGTGAATGATGCACCATTTCCGTTGGCTTCAAAGTCATCCAAAATAAGGCGTAAGGCTTGAGGGCCCCGTTTACTCGGAATCTTGGCCACTTTATCAGCGAATCTTGCTTTTCCATCACCATAGTTTCCGCCGCCTAATAAGACTTGCAGTGCGGGAGCCACCAATTTATCCTTAGTTCTTACGGACATTCCTTGGAACCCGATATGGGCCATATTATGCTGTCCGCAAGCATTCATACATCCACTAATCTTAATGACCACATCTGGATTTTTGATGTATTGTGGATATTCCGCCTTGATTACTTTTTCCAACTCATCAGCAATTCCCGTACTACTGGCAATACCCAAATTACAGGTGTCGGTTCCTGGACATGCAGTGATGTCCAATGCCTTATTGTAACCAGCTTCGCCAAAACCGAGTTTATTCAATTCTTGGTAAAAGAATGGAACCAATTCCTCTTTCACATAGGGAATCAATATATTCTGTCTGAGGGATAAACGAATCTCACCTGCTGCATAATCTTGAACCAATTTGGCCAATTCGCGTGCTTTGTCGGTGTAAAAATCACCCAATAACACTTTGATTCCGATGGCCACAAATCCTTCTTGCTTCTGAGGCACCAAGTTGGTGGATTTCCATTCCTCAAAAGCTTTTTGGTCCTCGATGGTAATTTCTGGTACTTTAACCTCAGCGACATTCACCTTTGGGTAATCAGCATAATTAATAGGATAGGTTTGGTGTGGAATTGCGGTTTGTTCGTCTTCCAACAATTGTTTGAAACCATCAAGGCCGATATCCTTCAACAAGAATTTCATACGGGCTTTTGCCCTACTTTTTCGCTCTCCATATCTATCAAACACACGGATAACTCCCTCCATTAATGGGATGATTTTATCAGTGGGCAAAAAGCTGTACAGTTCATCGGCGTGGCGTGGCTGTGAACCCAATCCACCGGCCAACATCACTTTAAAACCTCTTTCACCATCTTTTTCTTTGGCGATAAAACCAAGGTCGTGCATATAGGAAAGACCTGTATCGGTGTCACTGGCCGAGAAAGAAACCTTGAATTTTCTTCCCATTTCCTGACCGATAGGATTTCTCAAGAAATATTGAAACACGGCATGCGCATAAGGCGAAACATCGAAAGGTTCATCCACGTCAATACCAGCGGTTTCACTTGCGGTTACATTACGGACTGTATTTCCACAGGCTTCACGAAGCGTTACATCATCCTTTTCCAATTCGGCCCAAAGTTCAGGGGTACGCTCCAAGTCCACATAATGAATCTGAATATCTTGACGGGTTGTGATATGCAATCTACCACGAGAATATTCATCGGAAACATCGGCAATTCGAAGCAATTGTTTGCTGCTCACCTTACCATAAGGCAATTTGATACGAATCATTTGAACCCCAGGCTGTCGCTGTCCATAAACTCCACGTGCCAAACGTAGGCTGCGGAATTTTTCCTCATCGATATTACCATCCTTGAATTGGCGAATTTTTTTCTCCAATTCGATGATATCCTTCTCCACTATTGGGTTTTCTATCTCAGTTCTAAAGCTTTGCATATCCTATTTTTCCTATCTCTTTTATAGAGTTAAATCAATATAACCCCCCTTTCTTCCACTTGGGTAGAAGAAAAATTATTCTATAAATCCTACGCCTGCTGTTGTGTTGGTGCGACTGTCTATAATGATGAATGAGCCATTGGTACGATGTTCTTTGAAGCTATCATAAAAAATTGGCTTGTTCAGTTTTAAACGTACTTTGGCAATATCGTTCATTTGCAATGCGGTCACATTTTCTTCAATTCCAGAGTAATCTGGATGAATTTTATGTTCGATGGCATCTACTTTTGCCAACACTTTATTGACCCCATGTTGCACGACATATTTTCCGCCAGGGATTAAATTATCTGCATCCATCCATGAAACCGTTGCGGTCAATTGTTTGTCTACTGTTGGCAGATCATCAGCTTTGACCAACATATCTCCCCTGCTTACATTCACCTCATCTTCCAAAGTAATGGTTACCGAGGAACGTCTTGGTGCCGTTTTGTATTCTTGGTCGTAAAAATAAATGGCCTTTATTTTTGAACGTGTCATTGATGGCAATACCACCACTTCATCGCCAACGCTAAGTTCTCCTCCATAAACTTTACCCGCAAAGCCACGAAAATCATGGAATTCCTCCGTTTTTGGTCGGATTACATATTGTACCGGAAACCTTGGGGTCCCAATGTTATAAATATCCTTTTGGTCTAATTTCTCCAAGTGTTCCAATAAGGTTTGACCGTGGTACCAAGGTGTATTCTCGGATTGGTTAACCACATTATCCCCTTTCAATGCACTTACTGGAATAAAAGTGATATTCTGATCTTGATAATCCCTTTTCCCCATTAATTCGGAAAAATCGGCCTTAATCTTATTGTAGACTTCTTCTGAAAAATCAACCAAATCCATTTTGTTGATGGCCACAATCACATCTTTAATTCGCAATAAATTATTGATAAAAAAGTGTCTGTTGGTTTGCTCGATCACTCCTTTTCTGGCATCTATCAAAATAATAGCGGCCTGAGATGTTGAAGCACCCGTAACCATGTTTCTTGTATATTCCACGTGCCCGGGAGTATCGGCTATAATATAACTTTTGGTGGCAGTGGAAAAGTAGATATGGGCCACATCAATAGTGATACCCTGTTCTCTTTCAGCTACAAGTCCATCGGTTGCCAGCGAAAAATCAAGGTAATCGTACCCTTTTTGCTTACTGGTCCGTTCAATGGCCTCCAATTTATCGTCGGTCAATGATTTGGTGTCGTACAACAATCTTCCAATCAAGGTACTTTTACCGTCATCTACACTTCCTGCTGTTGCTATTTTTAAAACTTCCATTTTCTTCTTCCTATTAAAAGTAACCTTGTTGTTTACGTTTTTCCATTGCTGCCTCGGAACGCTTATCATCTATCCTAGCCCCTCTTTCCGAAATTTTTGAATCTCTGATTTCAGCAACCACCTTATCAATAGTATCTGCATGGGATTCCACAGCAGCCGTACAGCTCATATCGCCCACAGTTCTAAAACGAACCATTCGCTCTTCCACTTTTTCATCATCTGCTCTAAAAACCACATCATCCTCTGCAGACCAAATCAGTCCATCACGCAAAAAGATGTTTCTTCTATGGGCAAAATAAATGGATGGAATTTCAATATTTTCCTTTTGGATATAGCTCCAAACGTCCAACTCGGTCCAGTTACTAATTGGAAAAACGCGAACGTTCTGTCCCAACTCAATTTGACCGTTCAACATATCGAACAATTCAGGACGTTGATTTTTTTCATCCCACTGGCCAAAATCGTCACGAACAGAAAAAATTCGCTCCTTGGCTCTTGCTTTTTCCTCATCTCTTCTGGCGCCCCCGATACAAGCATCAAACTTAAATTCTTCAATGGCATCCAACAAGGTTGTGGTCTGCAACATATTTCTACTGGCGTATTTTCCAGTCTCCTCCACTACTTTACCTTGATCGATAGAATCCTGAACATTTCTCACAATCAATTCAACCCCAAGTTCTTCCACTAATTTATCCCTAAACTTTATGGTTTCTGGAAAGTTGTGACCTGTGTCGATATGCATTAATGGAAACGGAATTTTGGATGGCCAAAATGCTTTTTGCGCCAATCGCACCAAGGTGATGGAGTCCTTGCCTCCAGAGAACAACAACACAGGTCTTTCGAACTGCGCGGCCACTTCTCTAAATATATATATGGCTTCGTGCTCCAACGCGTTGGCATTGGGCCTATCTGCACTGTTTATTTTTGATTCTGAAATTTGTACCTCTTCTGTAAGTGTGCTCAAAATGCTTTCTTTTTATGAATTGGATTATTTAGGTATGCAAACCACATTCACGGTTTGCCAATACTTTTGTCGGGTCGAAATATTTATGCTCATTAGGCAGTCCATGTTCTTGCAAATACGCGTCCAATTGGGTATCACTCCAGTGATAAAATGGACTCACCTTTAAAACTCCATCTTTACTCAAACTCAACACATCTAGAGAATCCCTGAGTGCAGTTTGACCTTTACGAAGATTAGTAAACCACACATCGGGCTTATGCTCTTCCATAGCTCTTCTGAATGGCTCCAACTTTACCTGCTCTGTAAATATGGCATGCTTTGGGTCATCAATTTGCGGAATCCCCATTACAGCATCTCTATGGGATGATGTCTGTTTTGGAACATATAATTTAATGTTCAATGCCAATCTTGAAATCAATTCTTCAGCATGCTTGTACGTTTGAGGGGTGTTATAACCTGTATCGCACCAAATCACTGGAATAGTTTTATCCACTTCGGTCACAGCATGAAGAATAGCTACTTCATACGGACGAAAATTGGTGGTCACCACGGATTTGTTCCCATGTGAAATGGCCCATGAAATAATTTCCTCAGGCGGAATGCCCTTGAACTGCTTGTTTAAATTTTGTATTTCCTCTTGTGTCAATGCCATCGCTTCAACTATTATTTACCCCATTTTATGGAGTTCCAGATTCTTTCGTGAAAAAAATAAAGGACCATTTTGGTAACCAGTTCTACCAAACCAATTGAAAAAGCCAAGGATAAGGTTCCCGTCACTATCCAAGAGATCAAAATGGTATCAATGGTTCCGACAATTCTCCAACTGATCGACTTAACTATACTTCTTTTAGGGCTTTCGGAAGCACTATCTTTAGTATAAGTACTTTGTTCCTTTTCGCTTTTTAAAATCAATTGATCGGTAATCATTTTAATCTTTTTATTACCCTATCGATTTAGTAGGGTTTACAAACATATAAACTATTTCCAAAACCAAATACAAAATCTATACTAAATTTTCTTTTACCCTATAGTTTTAGTAGATTTTCTAAATTTCGAAGTGTTTTTTACCATATTCTCAACGGTAAAACTGAAAATGAAGCGGTTAGCTAGAGTAAATCTGCCAAAGTATTGTTTCGGTAAACATCAAGAGCGCTGTCCCGAACTTGCAGCATTAATTTATGTACGGAGCACTCTACCTCATCGGGACAATCATCGCATTTTTCGTAGAAATTCAGACTTACACATGGCACCATGGCGATGGGACCTTCCAAAACACGCATTACCGTGGTCATCGGAATATCTTTGGGTTCTTTGATAAGGTAATACCCTCCTCCTTTTCCTTTTTTGGAGCCTAGAAAACCATTGCGTCTAAGAGTGAGCAATATGCTTTCCAAAAACTTTTGGGATATGTTCTCTTGTTTCGCGATTTCGGCAATTTGAACAGGCTCCTTACCTTCCACTTTTGCGAGAAAGGTAAGCGCCTTAAGTCCGTATTTTGTCTTTTTGGAGAGCATTACACGAATATAGGCAAATTTAGTAATCTACCTCCTTAAACGAAACCTTTCAGTTTACCCTAAAGCTTGCTGAATATCCGCAATAATGTCATCAATGTGTTCCAGTCCAACGGAAACCCTTACCATACCATCAGAAATACCAACAGCTAGACGTTCCTCAGTGGTTAATTTGCTATGCGTTGTTGATGCAGGGTGGGTCACAATACTTCTAGCATCACCTAAGTTGGCCGAAAGCGATAGCAATTCGATACTGTCGAAAAATTTTCTACCTGCATCCAATCCTCCTTTTACTTCAAAAGCTACGACACAACCTCCTGCTTTCATTTGTTTCTTGGCAATCTCGTGCATAGGGTGTGATGTAAGGAACGGATATTTTACCCATTCAATTTTATCATGACCCTCCAAAAAGGTGGCCAATTTCAAAGCATTTTCACAATGTCGGTCTACACGAATGGCCAAAGTTTCCAAACTTCTAGATAACACCCATGCATTGAAAGGTGATAAGGCCGGCCCTGTAATTCTTGAGAATCGGTACACTTTATCCATCAACTCACCACTACCCACAGTAATTCCGGCTAAAACCCTACCTTGACCATCCATCAACTTGGTTCCGGAATGAATCACCAAATCAGCCCCAAACTTTATGGGTTGCTGCAGATAAGGTGTTGCAAAGCAGTTGTCAATGATAAAAATTAGTCCGTGTTTTTTGGCGATTTTCCCCAAAGCCTCCAAATCCAACACATCTACCCCTGGATTGGTTGGGGATTCAGCATAAATAATCTTGGTGTTGGGTTGGATCATGCTTTCAATGGAATCTAGGTCATCCACATCAAAATAACTGGTACTGATGTTCCACTTTGGAAAGAAGTTGGTGAACAATGTGTGTGTTGAACCAAAAATACTTTTGGAAGAAATCACGTGGTCACCAGCATCCAATAAAGCCGCTAAAGTTGAAAAAACAGCTGCCATTCCCGAAGCGTAGGCAAATCCATTTTCCGCTCCCTCCATTTTGCAAACCTTATCAATCAGTTCGTTGTTGTTGGGGTTGGAGTATCTTGAATAAATATTGCGCTCCTTTTCCTCGGCAAACGAAGCACGCATATCCTCCGCATCTTCAAAAACAAAGCTCGAAGTCATATAAATGGGGCTGGAATGCTCCAAATTCTGACTTCGCTCCATTTGCGTGCGTATCGCTTCTGTTTCAAATTTTTTCATCTTTATAACCTTTTATGTGGCTTCGACTCCGCTCAGCCACCAAACTAATCTAGAATCTGTAGCTGAGCGAAGTCGAAGCTATATCTTTTCTGCTATTCTTAAAATATCACCAAATACTCCTCTTGCAGTCACTGCGGCACCAGCCCCTGCACCTTGAATCACCAATGGATTTTCTCCATAGGATTCCGTATAAATTTCGATAATGGAATCCGAGCCTTTTATTTGTCCCAAAGCACTTTCCTTCGGAGCCGAAATCAATTTCACATCTAAAATCCCTTTATCTTGTTGAAGATCCCCATGCAAATCACCCACATAGCGTAGCACATGACCTGCTTCTTGCTTATTCTTGATTTCGGAATATTGCTCATCCATTTCATCAATTCGATTCATAAAATCATCGAATTGTAAAGGTTGAAGCTGCTCAGGAATCAAATTCTGCACATTAATATCCGAAAATTCATTTTGAAGGTCGAGCTCGCGGGCCAAAATCAACAATTTTCTTCCTACATCATTTCCAGATAGATCTTCTCTTGGGTCTGGTTCGGTATAACCGCTATCCATAGCCTCTTTTACAATGGTGGAAAAAGCGGTTTCCTTTTCCGAAAACGTATTGAAAATATAGCTCAACGAACCTGAAAATACTCCTTTGATTCGAGTGATATTCTCTCCAGACAGGTGCAATAATTTGATGGTATCAATCAATGGAAGCCCTGCCCCAACATTGGTTTCGTACAAGTATTGTTTTTGATTCGCATCCAAACATTTACGCAGGCTTTTATAGGTATCAAAACTCAACGTATTGGCAATTTTGTTGGAAGAAACCAAGTCAAAACCATGTTTCACCAAAGGTTCATAGTTCTCCACAAACGTATTGCTTGCCGTGTTATCCACCGCAATCAAGTTTTCCAAATGATTCCTTTTGGCAAAGGAAATAATATCTGACACCTCATAAGGCACTCCCTCCTTTTCCAATCTGGATTTCCAGTCCGAACCTATTCCTTTGGCATCCAACAAAACCTTTCTAGAATTGGAAACTGAAAAAATACGCAAGTCTAGACTTTTACGTTCTTCAATGCTTTTTTCTGAATTCAAGATTTGATCAATCAAAGTACCTCCCACCGTTCCGTGACCGAATAGGGCTAAATTGATTTTCTTGGCGATACCGAAAATTTGTCCATGAATCACATTGATGGATTTATGAAGATCGGATTTCTTCACCACCATACTCACATTCTTTCCCGTTACCGTGTTATTGAACAACAACGGAATCACCTGGTTTTTCACCAAAGCGTTGAATGGTTTGTGGAAGCTGCTCAAGTCCATCCCAACAATGGAAATCACCGAAACATCTTTTACCACGGTTATCTGGTTGATATCTTGGCTAGAATAATCCGTTTCAAATTCTTGATCGAGCACTTTTTTGGCCTTTTCGGCTTTGGACTCATCCACCACCAAACCAATTCCTCGCTCGGATGAACCCTGCGAAATAATCCCAACACTGATGCCATTCTGACCCAATGCACGGAAAATGCGCATGTCGACCCCAACTTTACCGAGTAATCCTCTACCTTCAAGGTTAATTAGGGCCATGTTATCCAGCACCGAAAGGGATTTGATACCCCCATTATCTGTTTTAGGCCCAATTAAAGTTCCCTCATTATCGTCGTTGAACGTATTGCAAATGCGCAAGGGAATATTTTTCTCGATTAGAGGAATAATGGTCTTCGCGTGCAAAATGTTGGCGCCGAAATTGGCCAACTCATTGGCTTCGCTGTATGAAATCACATCAATCAGCTTGGCATCACTCACCAAATCAGGATTGGCGGTGAAAATTCCATCTACGTGAGTGTAATTGATCAATTCTGATGCATCCAAATAGTTGGCCAACAAAGCAGCAGAATAGTTACTTCCGTTCCTTCCCAAAGTGGTGGTGGAACCATCACGGTTTGAACCGATAAAACCAGTAACTACGGGAATGGTATCCGCTTCCAATTCATGGAAATAGCGCAAAACGTTTTCTTTGGATGCGCCTTGGTCCACTTCGGCATTGCTATAATTATCGTCTGTGGTGATCAATTTTCTGGAATCAAAAAGCTTTGCTTTTAAACCAGAGGCTTTGAGTGAGGCCGTTACATATTTGGCAGACAACAACTCCCCAAAAGACAACATTTCATCCTTGGTTTTTAAACTGTAATCCCCTGTTAAGGAAACCCCGTTCAATATTTTTTCGATGGCATTGAGCTCCTCGGAAATGTCAACGTCAAAATTATTTTTTTGATAGGCAGCGAACTTCTTTAAGTCTTCTTGAAAATCCTTGCCGTCAGCAGCTTTGTCCAACAAATTTTCCAACTGATCGGTCGCCTTGCCCCTAGCCGAAACCACAACGGCAAAATGTTCGTTGGCCTCAGCTCTTTTTGAAATGATGTTGAGTACTCTTTCAATACCCACACCATTGGCCAAAGATTTACCTCCAAACTTCAATATTTTAATGCGTTCCTTTTTCCCTTCAGGCTGAAATACGGGCTGCAACAATTTTTCCAACTGCTCAAATTCCATCAAAAAGGCATCGTGACCATGTAATGACTGAACTTCTCCGTAAGTTACATTGGCATTGGCTTGAGCCAATCGCTTAAAGGTTTCCTTGTTTTCTTCCGCTGTAAAGAACAAATCGGAGTTTACCCCAATGATATGGATTTTCATCTCACTTTCTTGAAGTGCTTTGAATGCTGCATCCCCATTTCGGGTAATATCGATGGACTTTAATAATTGGTTCATCAACTTATAGGCCGACAACTGGAAACGCTCTTGTAATTTTTTACCATGGTGCATCAACCAACTTTCCACATTGAACACTTTCAATTCCTCGTTGGTGCTACGTTTGAAACGCTCTTTGAAAGACTCAGGCGTACGATAACACAACATGGCATGCATTCGGGCATCGTGAACAGGTTGTTTTGAATTCACCAAAAACTGCTCTTGTATCTGACAGTTGGCAATCAACCAATCTGTAGACTTCCAATCGGATGCCACAGGAATCAAATGTTCGGTTATATTTGGGTTGAAAGCGGTCATTTCCCAAGCTATTCCGCCTCCGAGAGAGCCACCGATAATGGCAAACAACTTATCTATTTGAAGTTGCTTTAATCCCAATAAAAAGATTTTGGCGATATCACCAGCCACAAAATCCTTGTAATTTTCTATTACAAAACCATCATACCCATTCCCTGGGATATTAAAGGAAAGTACGGTGTATGTATCGGTGTCAATACATTTCCCCTCACCAATCAAATCGGTCCACCAACCGCCTTCGCCTGCCACATTGGAGTTTCCCGTTAGTGCATGGTTCACCAACACAATGGGAGCCGAATGCAAGGGTTGTCCAAAAATTTCATAGGAAAGTTTCAGGTCTTGAACGGACCCGTTTATTGTTTCAAATTGTTCTATGGCCAAATGCCTTAATTCCATAATAGCAATATAAACCCAAAAGGGTCAATTAGTAATAAATAGTATGGTTATAAGAAAGTGGGGCAGAGACTACCTGTTTTCGTTATCTATTCCCCTCATGTTCGGTTTTGGCCGTTATGAGGTCCTGAAACCAGTTCAGGACAGGGATAGAATGTAGCACCTTCTTGGTCTATGGACACCAAGGGTTGCTAAGGCTTCAACGGGTCTATTCCCTCCACCTTTCTTGATAACTTACAATACGTGTTTGAACTTCGTTGGGACAAAGATACTGATGGAAAGATGGATTTTCCTAATCTTTTCGGATTTTTTCACGAAAGGCAACCTTTGCCCCAAGGTTCAACAACAAAATTCTATTTCAACACCGTAAACTCAATATTGGAATCGGTGAAAACGGTATGGGTCTGGGTTTTAAAGTCTGATTCATCCGCCTTAAAGATGTTGTCCACATAGGTTTGTGGGTTTAAGTCAATAAGTGGGAACCAAGTACTTTGCACCTGAATCTGCAATTTGTGTCCTTTTTTAATGGTATGGAACACATCTTGAAGCTTGATGTTTACATCTGTTTTTTCATTGGGTGTGAACGGTTCAGGGTCGGAAAAACTATTTCTGAAACGACCACGAAGCACTTCACTTCGTACCATTAAATGGTAGTTGCTCATTTTGAGGTGATCTTGCATTTCTTCATTGGTTTCCGCATCGGCTGGGTGCACATCAATCACCTTAACAATCCAATCGGCTGCAGTACCCGTAGTGGCTACTTTTAAATGCGCCATAATATCTCCCGCCAAGGTAAAATCCTCATCCATCACCTCAGTTTCAAAAACCAAAACATCGGAACGACGGGCGGCAAAACGCTGATCATCCGTCATGTATTTTCTTGGGGTGAAAACCGTTTTTACATCCTCGGAATAAGGCACTGGCTTCTTTATATCACTTATAAATTGAATTCCGCTCACTCCCTTTGGGTCAGTGGTGAGTTCTTGATCTTCGGAAAGGTACATGGTCTGCTTTGCGGCATTTGC